>NZ_JBIRCY010000117.1:0-9586 GCF_044326205.1 Mesorhizobium sp. IMUNJ 23232 | reverse complement strand
GGGGCCGGCTCTCTTCCGCTCCACTCGATCAGGAGACTTCCATGAGCCGCTACACCATCACCGTCACCAGCAGCGATGGCCACTTCAATGCCGATGCCGTCATCGGCTACGATCCACCGTTGCGCAGCTTCTCCCTGCAGGCGTTCCCAGACGATATCGGCGACAATCTCGCCCTGTTGCTCGGCACCGCTGACAGCGAATACGAAACGAGCGACGCCTTGCACGCAGCCGCACGATCACGCGGCTTCGACTTCATGCCGCTACCGACATCGAGGCAGCACTAGACAACGACCTCGCCGAGGGCGCCGGCCGGCCGCCACATAACGGCCCATTCGCCGCAGCCCTGAACATCTTCAGTCAAGGTAGCAGCAAAAAAAGGCCCGCGCCGGCGTAACCGGCGCGGGCCTTTTTTGTGCTTGGCTCGATCGTGCTGTCAGATGCAGCTGATCGCCTCCACGTCACGATAGCCCCGCCGCCGCTTCATGCGTAGGAGCGCCTCGCCGGCAGCATCGGCTCCCGCAACACTGTCATACAGGTCGAGGCGGATACGTCCTGGCCGGCCAATCCTTCCCCATTCGCGAACAAGGCAAATATCGCCGAACAAGCTCGGCGACGACGATATACGATAGTACCGCGCCATATTGCGAGCGGGCTCAATGCGGTGGAGATGGATCGCGTCGTCGATGGGCATGGCGCCAAGTGTTGCACCCGTCATCGACACCGTCCAACGAGTTCCATGAATCGGTTGGCGCTCAGCGATTCATGACGCTGATGTATGACGTGGCTCGGCATCTGGGCGAGCCGGGCTGCGGCCGACCGCGCTCTACTCGCGTCGCTGGCGCGCCGCTCCCGGAGCCTGCTGACGCAGTCTCCGCCTGCGGTAACGATCGCCTCTCGCAGGCATCGTGGACCGGATCGACCGGCCCCCGATGCCACGAGGGCAACCCCTCGCGCTCCCGCCGGCTGGGCGCCGGATATGGACGCATCCCCTGGCGGGAATGCGGGTCTATCTCTCTGACGTCCCAGTCTACTGGCCGCTCCCATCGCCTCAAGGACTGCGCGGCCCCTCCAATTTTCAGCCGTCGCCCTGAAGGAGGGCGCCATCAGAAAATCGGCTCCCCCACGCGCCGCCTCCGGCGGTCGCTTCGCGATCCTTGACCCGATGCTCGACTTGCCCGTCGCGGGGCTCCGTCATCAAGATGAAGGAGACGACAATGTCGATTGATCAGCACATTGAGGAACTGCGCGCAGAACTGCGGAACGCCGTCAAGGTCGACGAGCGCCGCCGGATCGAGGCGGAACTGGCAATGGCGCTAGCCGAACGCGAAGCGATCTGGGCCGAGCATGAAGGCCTCCTGAACGGCGAGCCTCCCTTCTAGGGCGGCGTCGCGCCTCGGGGCGCACTTAGCGGTGAGGCAGCTGAGCGCGTCTGTTCCGCCTCCCGCGTCCCATCAGCGCCTACGCTTCGCTTCCGGCCGCCTAGGTCCGTCCTCCGCCCCGCTGTCGGGCGACAGTTCCTCGACCAGCCTGAGCAGGTTCTGTGCGGTGGCAGCCGGCAGGTCCAGCATGCGCATCACAAGCTTGAACCTGGTTTCCGCCTCCTGCTCTGTCTCCCCAAAAGACTGCGGAGCTGCCGCGTAGATCGCTTCGATAGGAGAGAAATCGAGCAGCTCGGCCAGATGCAGCAGCCGCGTCACCCTGAGCTTGGCTCCGGCCCGCTCATGCCGGGCGTAAATCTCGTGATGCAGACCGACCATCATGCCGACCTGCTCGCGGTTCAGGTTCTGCGCATCCCGGCGCTCGCGCAGAAAGCGGCTCAGCACCTCCTCGATTTCAAGAAGGCCGCGAACGCCACCAAATCCCGGCTTGCGCCAGATCGGTTTTCCAGCCTCGGGATCGTCCGTTTCGACAAGGCCATGCCGGTCGATATAAGCCTGTACATCCTTGATGGCCATCGTCTGGCTCGCTCGATCCGCTCGCTGTCCGAATCCCGCCGAAAGAGACGGGAAAATCTCCAAACTGGCTCCAAACCCCAAAAAATTTGAGCCAAAACGATGGTGTTTCTAGCAGGGATTCGGACGAGACTTCAACTCGACTCTCGGTCCAAGCCAAGCGCGACACACGTTCTTTCAGAATCCATTGGCGTCCAAATATTGCCGAATGGCCTTCTCCATGAGGGCCTGCATGGACGTGTCCATATTAAAAGAGGCCAGCTTCAGCCGACGCTTCGTGTCGCGATCCAGATTGACATTCACGAAGTGGCTTGCGCCCTTCATCCGCGTCCGTTTCATCTGCCGCAGCGCCTTGTGCGCCTCGCTGGATGCCGCGCCTCTCCCCGTTTCCTCTCTGGCCGCCGGTGCTGGCGCACTCTGCGGCGCAGCGAGGCTTGCATCCCCGGCGTCATCCTGGGCCAAACTTGCCGCCGGACGCTGACGGCGCGGCGCGGTGGCGAATTCGTCCAGTGACAGACTCTCCTTGCCGGTCATGCTGAGCGTCCCGTCGCTGCTTCGTTCGCGAGCAGTTCGTCCACTTCCGCGACAAGCGCCTGTGTTTCCCGCCGCGCCTTGGCGATCGCCTCCGTCACCTCCTGCATCTGAAGTGTGCCGATGCCGTTGTGGATGTCCTTATAGACATTGCGCTCGAACACCTCGGTGCGGAACAGATAGGTCCCGACCGTGTCCTCCATGATCGGCCTGATCTTCCGGTACAGTTCCGTGTGCCTCACCGTCACCGTGATCCGGGTGCGGAGCACACCATGCCGGCAGGTTTTTCCCAGCGCCTCGTTGACCCGCAGCACACTCTCGAAACTGTCGATAGCGCCAAGCACTTCACGCTTTGACGGCTGGATCGGCGAGATCACCAGGTCGGAAGCCGCGATCACGGGGTCCACAATCGAGGTGTCCTCGCCGGGCGTGTCGATCAAAAGATGATCAAATACACCGGCATTGTCGTTCATCCAGCGCTCCAGTCCTCTTGCCGTCTTGTGGCTATAGACCTCGATGCCCTCGGGCTGTGCATCCTTCTCCTGACAGTCCGTCCACCACTTCATGAGATTGTTGCGGGCATCCATGTCGATCATGGCGACGCGGCTGCCACGGAGCGCATATTCGCCGGCGATGTTCATCAGGGCCGTGGTCTTGCCCGCGCCTCCCTTGCCGTTGATGACTGCGATCACGACGGTCATCGGCTTATCTCCCATAAACGTGTGTTTCTACTCACACATGAATCCATGATCGTGTGGACGTGGAGTCACATCGCTATTGAAGCACACGAACATGAAAAAACACAATTATATTAATATGTAAAATCGGTATTTTTGCGCCCCTATGGCTGGAAGTAATATCATTTTTGTTGGCAGGATACGGAAAAATGTGATACATTTTCCTGACGATCCAGGGACAGGCCCTCGATCCGCTGCGGCCGCAACCACCACGATCAGAGGTGTGATTGGCGATGGTTCGCAGCATCTCGGAAGCGTCGAAACGGAAGGAGAAGGTGGCCCATATCCGCTTCTCGCCTGCCGAGTACGATGCGCTGGAGGAGGCCGCGCGCGCAGCCGGCATGACCGTTTCCGCGTTTGTCCGATCGCTGTCGATGGAGGGCGCCGGCGTCCGGCCGTTCCTCGGGGAAGGGGATCGCCTGGTGCTAGGCCTGCTCGCCGACGGCATGCGTGCGATCGGCGGCAACCTCAACCAGATTGCCAGGGCCATCAACACCGGCACGGTGCCCACCGAGGGCGACCTCACTGGCAGTATCAAAGACGCGCAAAGCGTTGCGACCACGCTCGCATCCGAGCTGGCTCAGATGACGCGGCGCTCGGCGGCTGCCCGACGCGGGGAGGGCGCCTGATGGAATTCTTTCCCGGCGCCTTCGAACGGGAGTGGGAGCGGCGGCGCGCCATGCTGCTGCATGAACGGCAACTCGGTCAGTCGAAAAAGAGCGACTGGGACGAGCCGCGAAGGGGAGGGGCGGCGCGGATTGGCGATGAGGGGCTCGGCGGCTTTGGCCGGGCGCGGCGGCGGAAGGGCGAAAGCGGAGCACGAGGGTCGGGTGGTGCCGCGGGAGCGGCCGGCCGCTCGATGCGGACGCGCTTTGGTGCGCTGGCGCTCGGCAGTCAGCCCGCCGTGGTCAAGCTGGCCTCTTATGGTGGCGGCGCACGTGCCGGCGCGATGATGAGCTATGCGTCTCGAGGCGGGGAAGTCGCGGTCGAGAATGAGCGCGGCGAGCGCGTGCTCGGCAAGGATGCACTCGCCGAACAGCGGGCAGAGTGGGAGCACCTCTTCGACAATCGCACCGCCAGCCGCGATCTCGGCGTCTTCCATGTCTCGATCGATACAGCATCACGGCGTGATGACGTCAACCAGGACGACCAGCTGCGCGAGATCCTGCGCGCGGGATTTGATGATCGACGGTTCATCTACACCGCGCGGCAGCGATCTTCGGACCAGCTCTATGTCTCCGGTGTTGTTGTCCTGCGCGGCGGGGAGGGTGAGCGGCTGACGGGAGACCGGAAGGCTGCCGAGATCGTCCAGCAGCGTTTTGATGATTCCGACGCCGGCCGGGATGTCGAGGCCCGCTTCCGGTTTCACGGCTATGGCAATGGGGTGGAATGGGGCACGGCACGTGTTCGCGAGCTGGTTACTGGAGCGGAGGGAGAGGTCCTCGACGACACTGGCAAGCTGATCGGCGACGCCACGCAAGCCGGCGATCTCATCCAGAAGGAATGGCGCAAGGACTTGCACAGCCGCAAGGGCAGGGACGTCATGCACCTGATTGTCTCGGCGAGGGCCGGCACGGATGGGGCGGCCTTCGAAGCTGCCGTGCGAGAATTCCTCGGCGAACAGTTTGCCGGACATCGCTACGTGTTTGCCGTTCACGATCCGGCGCTCGATCCAAAGGAAGCGGTAGAGGGCGGCAAGCGGCCCCACATTCATGCCCACGCGATCATCACGATGCGCTCGGAGACTGGCGACAGGATCGTCACCAGCCCGCAGATGTTTCGGGACTGGCGTTCCGTGATGGCCGAAAAGGCGCGCGAGCAGGGCATCGACATGGAGCTGACCGACCGTCGTGAGTTTGCCAGTGCACCGGCGTACTCGCGCAACCAGGTGCGCCCTATCAGCTATCGTGGCCGCACCGAGCACGAAGGGACCAGCTCAGCCGCTCATGGCCGCTATCGGGGCAAGCGCGCGAACGACATCAACCTCGCAACCACGGACCGCAGCCGAGAGTACACGGCGGCGGCGGCCGAGGCCTGGAGCGATCTTGCCAATGAGGCGGGCGGCACGCGCGAGGGCGTGTTTGCAATGCTTCAGAGCGGTCGCTTGGAAGGATTGACGGGGATCACTCAAAATGAGCGTGTTTTCGTAGATAGTGCAAAGGAACCTGTAAAAAACATAACCAATATGATAGAGTTTGCCGAGTTCGTGAACGGTGAGGATGGACAGATGCGAGAGATGACGCGTCCGGAGTTCGAGGCCTACGAAAATCGTGTGGAAGCGGTCCTTTCATCCGTGGAGCAGACGCTCGATCATATGGATCGTGCCGACTTCGACGAGATCGCTGCGGCAGCGCGCGAAGTGGTCGACATCCGCCGGGAATACCTCGAGTTCACCGAACGCCAGGTTGACCGCGAGGGCGGGCAGGAGCCGCGCGGCTCGCGCGACGGTCGGTCTGAAGATCCAAAGGCCCAGTGGAATGCGGCCGTGGCGCGGTTCGGACTGGACGCGGTGGCAACAGCGGACGAGGTTCTTGTTCAGGTCAGTGACTATCGGGACGGGCTTGATCGGATCGAAGCAGGTGAACTGCCGGAATCCTACACGGCGAGCTATCGGGCAGGCATCGACCGGGAAATCAACCGGGCGGCAGAATTGGCTGTCGATGGCGACAACCAATATATCCGCGAAACCGCGAAACCGGATCAGGACCTGCAGCGTGCGATCGATGAGATCGAACTGTCTCGCGCCGAGCAAGTGCGGAGCGACAGGGGAGACGACACGGATCAAAAAGCTGCTTCAATCGACGACGACGCAAACCGCCGGGCCTACGACGTGTTCCAGGGTAGTGCCGAAGCCGAGCAACACCGCGATCCGGGTCGAGAAGTCCGTTCGACGCAAGAGCAGGATGACGAGATCGTCAAGCAGCAGGCGGCCATGCCGTCCGAGCAACGAACAAGGCATCCCGATGACCGTCCCCTTGAAAGGACACAGGCCGTCGATGCGGAATTTGCCAGATCGGATCCGCCGCAGCAGCATGTGCCGCGTCTTCGCCAGATCGAACTGGAACTCGAGGAGCGTCAGGACCGCGATCGCGACGACCGCGAGCGCTAGGAGGCGACCGTGAAGGATGACTGGCGTTTCCAGCAGCTTCCTTCGCCAGAAGGTACGGAAGATCGACCGGATGGGTTCATCTCATTTGCGATTCTGGCGTTCGTCATCATAGCCCCGCTCATCTACTTTGGTCCCCAGTTTGGCGCGGTCGAAACCTGGTTTGTTGACATTTGCCGTGCGATCGAGAGCTGGATGGTGCCGATCAGGGAACTCGTTCTCGGGTGGGAGCAGATACTTCAGCAGGACCCTTGCTGAGGGGTTTCGGGTGCCCCGTCAATTGGTCGCCTGAAGAGCAATGCGATGAGATTGAGCCGGTGCGCAGCTCCATGATCTGGTCTGGTCGAAGCCGATGACGGAGATTGCCCGGCAATTCGGCGTTCGGGATCAACATATAGCCAAAGCGTGAGATGGCGCCGACCATCGCACGTCCTCGCGCCGGCTACTCTCAGAAGGTGGGGTGCGGGAAGCCCGTCCCTCAATCGGCGCTGAGCAATGATCGCTTCGCCGCCGGTGACATTATCGCGATCGATGCGTCAGGCTGGTCGGTCTTATAGCCGGTGAACGACGCCCCAGGGAACACACGGTAGAGACCGCATTCTGGCAGTGCGATTAAGATTGGTCGAGCCCACACTTTAAATTGGACGGGTCTGGAATGCCCGATATTGGCAGATTTCCCTACCGGACGACTTCCCCAAACGGTTGTCGCAATTGCAGTTATTGCAGTTACGACACGTTGCGCCTATATTGACTCATCAGGAGCACCGCCATGGCCAGCCAACTTGTCAAATTCGCCGGTCTTTCGGACCAGGATCGCAAGAGGGTTACGCCGCTGCCCAAGCTGACGGCAGGCGATCGCGTCGAACTGCATGTCCGTCGCAGGGACGGACATGACGACACCCTTGCGTTGCCGCCGGCGGCCGCCACAGTCGTTGAAGCGCTGATCGACCGCCTGTTGAGTGGCGAACGCGTGGCCGTTCTTGCCGAAGAACAGGAACTCAGCCCAACGGAAGCGTCCAACATCCTCGGGATGTCGCGCCCGCTCGTCGTGCTCCGGATGGATCGGGGCGATCTACCCTTTCGCTATGTCGGTAAGCATCGCCGCGCCTCGCTCAAGGATGTGCTGGCTCTGAAAGTGCGCCTCGACGCGCAGCGCGGCGCGATCGAAGCGCTTGTCGATGATGCAGAGGAATTGCGCGTCCAATATGGCGCTTGAACCCGTAACCGCCGTTTGCGACGCCTGTGTTCTATATCCTTTTCATCTGCGCAATATCCTTGTTCAGGCCTCCGTCGATGGCCTCTTTGATGCACGGTGGACGGAAGAGATTCACGATGAATGGATGCGCAGTCTGATCGCCAACGTTCCGGCGATCCCTTTTGAGCGGCTTCAGGCCACACGGCGTCTGATGGAGCTTGCTCTGCCGGAGGCGCTGGTCGGCGGGTTTCATCGTCATGTCGACAGCATTGCACTACCCGATCCCGATGATCGCCACGTCGTAGCAGCCGCCATCGAAGCGAACGCCTCCCACATCCTTACTTGGAACCTGCGGGACTTTCCGGTGAAAGCGACCGAGAAACACGGGTTGGTCCGTGCGACGCCCGATGCGTTTCTTACCGACCTCTATGATCAGGCACCTGACCTCGTGGTCGGGTCACTTGCCAATGCGCGGCACAATGTGGCGAAATCAGGTGTTTCGGCGCAGGACTTTCTCGCCCTGCTCAAGGGCCAAAGGCTCACACTGCTCGAAAGGCGCCTCGGGCGACACAAATCCGATCTGTGACTGGCCAACGCTGATAGCGCCCGCATCCATCATCATCAGCCATGTGGTGACGATTTAGAAATGTCGCGCAGCGTGCAAAGTAGAAGTGTCGCATAGGCGTTTCAGCGGGTAGGGCTCAGCAAGTTAGAAATGCGACAGTGGCGCGATTCCTGGCGCCGACCTGAGCGCCCGATCGGGCGCCAGCTGGTCGGGGTTGCTCAGCCCGATCGGGGGCGATCCAGTCAAGCTCCCCTGGGCTTTAGCTTTGAGAGCCGCTTCACTCGGCCGCGGCCAACCTTGCCAGAGCCTGTTTACGCCGCGCGATGACGGTCGGATCGTTCATGAAATCCGTCCGTCGAACCGGCTTGCGCCCGCGCTTCCTGTAGCCGGTCTGCTCGCTGTTCGTCTTGATCTTCGGCGCCGGCCATTTTGCGCCAATATCCGATGTGGCGGCGATGTAGAAATGTCGCCGGTTCTGCAAAGTAGAAATGTCGCATCCCACGCTTGGGAGGGCAGGGCGCGGCAAGTTAGAAATGCGACAGTGAGGCGCTCCTGGGCACCGACGAGAGCGCCCGATCGGGCGACAGCTGGTCGGGGTTGCGCAGCCCGATCGGGCGCGATCCAGTAGGCCTCCCTCGGCTTTAGCTTTGAGAGCCGCCTCACTCGGCTGCGGCCAACCTTGCCAGTGCCTGTTCTCGCCGCGCGATGACAGCAGGATCGTTCATGAAATCCGTCCTGCGCCCCGGCTTCGTCCCGCGCTTCTTGTAGGCGCTCTGCTCGCTGTTCGTCTTGATCTTCGGCGCCGGCCCTGCATCGTCCTGCTGGGCCTTGATCCAGGACAGCACCTCGCCGAGCCGCTTGTTCTCGGTGATCGCGGTATGCGTGACGCGCTGCTCCTTGCCGAAGACGGTGTAGGGCAGGGAGCATGCCTTCCAGCGAACATCCAGGCGGCCGTCGGCGAACTCGTAGGTGTCAACGTATTTGCCGACCAGACCGCACAAGATGTCGTTCTTCTCCAGCATGATTTGCTTACGTTCATAAGAGAACGACAATTGCTGGCTCACACAACGCAGCTCGCGCTTGCACAGCACGTCGCGCAGCCGATCCGGCGGCACATTCAAAGCGCGATGCAGATTGTCTGGCCGGGCAGGGACCTTGGCGAACCTCTCGTTGAAGTCGGCCATGAACGCCGGCAGGAACACATTGGCCGCCTCGATGTCCGATACGCCGGCGAGACGCAGTTCCTTCACAAGACGGTCCTGCAGCGTCCGATTGACCCTTTCGACCCGGCCTTTGGCCCGGCTCGAATTGGCGCACAGGATCTCAATGTTGAGTTCTGACAATGCGCGGCCGAACTGGGTCATGCCGCGGCCAGCCTTGGCATCCTTCTTAGCGACCCGGAAAACGTGTGCTTATCGGAATAGAATGCGACCGGGCAGCCGTGTGCCTTCAGATAGAGTTCCAGCGCCTCGAAGTAGCTGAAGGTGCTCTCAGACTTCA
>NZ_JBIRCY010000116.1:0-9627 GCF_044326205.1 Mesorhizobium sp. IMUNJ 23232 | reverse complement strand
TCGACTGCGCGGTGTTGTTCTGGCATTGTCATGAACGTCCATCCGAGGCTCCTGGCTGGCGGTCGCGTGTGTGGTAACCGCAACCTCGCATCCAAGCCTCGGACGGACAACCTCCATAGCAATGACACCTAGGGCGCTTCCGGATTGGTCAAGCAAGCTTCGCGACCACTCGACGTACTGGGAGGGGCAGCATACTTGACGGTCCAAATCGTCAGTCACTAACCGCGCTCATCCCGCCAGATCCCCGTCGGTCATGGATGTTCTCGTGCTGGGGAACCTGACCGTGCCCGATCTGCGTTCGTAGAATCCGGTGTATCCGCTGTCCCGAAGTGCTCACGGGTGGGTGGTCGCTGCCGGTGGTTGCCGAGATTGCGAGGGATCAAAGATTATTGTCAGCAGCAGAACGGCGATTGTGCGACGGTGATCCAGGATGAACCCGCCGCCGTATTGAGTCCTGGAGGCCGCTGGCCCAAGGGGGTGGGGTCCGGGCATTGAGCCAGCGGCCCGGAACGGCGCGGTATTCCTCCCCGTCCGCTCCACCGGCAGTGAACACGCAAAGCCGTGGTGGTTAATTGATAAAATGCCGCCGACGCGAGAATAAACTCAGCGTCGGCGGCAAACCTTCCAGCCCTAAGCAGCCGCAAATCACGATGACGAATTCCAGCAGCTTCCCCACCGTCAGGTCGTCAACAAATACATTTGCAAATTGTGTTTGTAAAGTGGCGCGGAAAAGCTTCCGACAGGCAAAATTTGACTTGTTTCGTTTAGAAATGGTGAGCCGTATGCGGCACTGAGTTAAGCAGAAATCTTTGCTGGCAGCGGCGAGGATCGCGCTCTGATGGCGCAGGAGTTGGCCGGACTGACTACACACCACCACCTGGGCGAACTCAGGCAACTCATCGCCAGTGTTGAGGTGAGCCCGGCCACCTGCATTTGCTGAAGGATCGCCGGGCCATAACCCACCTCGCCCTTGGCCCCGCGATCCTTCATTCCGATTTGAAACATCGGTGTCGGTTAGGGGACTGGCAATTCATACATTACATTCGACGTGCCAAGTATGAGGCTGCGCAAGGGGCGATCGTCATGCACTTCCGCATCCTGGGAACTGGCGGACGGTTGTGCACCGCGTTCGTCCAGACAATTGATCTATCGCAATATGGTCTTATAGCGGTGTCCTAAATTCACCGTTCGCCGGCGGGGCCGAAGAGGGCGGAACCAGCGAAGCGTAATGCGTACCCACCGCTAGGACCGCCCTCTTTGATTATTGCTCTCGCGCGATTGACCTGCGTTTTTGGGACGAGAACATGAGGATATCGGCCCTCGTAACCCCGCCTGCCGTGTTATTCCGTTCCCTTCCTGGCGTGGCACTTTGACCGCTGCCGATTTTGTGGTGATCTGACGAACCAGGCGGGAACTCGCGCTTTTTGGGCAACCTCAGTCAAAGAGGATGCATCGTACACCGTGAAGCCACTGCCGAGCACCACGGGACCCGGCGGCCCACCACCCACCTGCGATCGACGCATCTGATGTGGATTTGCGCAGAAGCGTGACCCCTATCTAAACCAGAATTAACGCGTTGAGTTTGTTGCCGAAATTACGATATTGCCAAGGTCCCGTCCGGCGCCGAGCGGGACCCCGGCAGGATCCGAAATTTGCCAATAAATGCAAAATGTTACGGCGTACCCTCGAGGGGTCCATCTTCAGTGCTTATGCACACCTAACGCAAGGCGCGGACGTCACCGGGCGCCACATCGCCCTTTCGCCCACCCCAGGTGACACGCAGATAGTTCACAAGCGCGGCGGCCTGTTCGTCATCCAGCTTGTCGGCAAATCCGGGCATGGCCTGCATGCTCTCAAGATGCGGAAAGTTCTCAGCGCGGATTCCGTCGAGCATGGCGACGATTAGATTGCGCGGGTCGGCGAGGCGAAGCGTGCTGTTCTGGCGCATGGCCACGATCGTGTTGGGTACGCCCTGGCCCTCGAGACCGTGGCATCCGGCGCACAGCGCGAGATAGCTGCTCCGCCCCGGGCCGTTGGCGGCGGGATCGGTCGCCACCTGCGCCGGAGGCTGCGGAGCGTCGCCGAGCAGGAAGATGGTGACCGCCCCGAGATCCTCCGCTGTCAGACGCGTCGTGCTCAGCATGACCACAGGATGCATGTCACTGAACGCGGAGCCCTGTTTTGCCAATCCGCCCCCCAGGAAGGCGCGCAGCCCCGCGGCATCCCAGCCGCGATCCGCCAACGCTGCCGGTGTGATGTCGGGCGCCGCGACGCGCCCGAGCGCAAAACCGGTGAACACTCGCGATAGCTCCATCTCACCCACGATGCCGCGCGGCGTGTGGCATTCCCCGCAATGGCCAAGCACATTCACAAGGTAGCGCCCACGCTCCCAGCCGGCGGAATCACCCGTTGAGGCCGCCGGCAGGCGGTCATGGAGGAACAGAAGGTTCCAGCCCCGCATGGCGAGGCGAATGTTGAAGGGGAAGTCGAGGTCGGTTTTTCGGTTGGCCACCTTCATGGGGCGCAACTGCATGAGATAGGCGTAGATGGCGTCGGAATCCGCCCGCGTCATGCCGCGATAAGAGGTGTAGGGCATCGCGGGATAGAGCTGTTGCCCGTCGCGCCGTACGCCGTCGTGGAGCGCACGCCAGAAGTCCTCCGCGCTCCAGCGTCCGATCCCGTCGTCGGGATCGGACGTGATGTTGGTGGCGTAGATGGTGCCGAAACTACTCTGCATGCCGAGACCGCCGGCAAAAGGCGCACCGTCGGGCGCCGTGTGGCAGGCCGCGCAGTCGGAGGCTTCGGCGAGGTACTTCCCCCGGGCGACCACCTCGGGCGGCGCGTTCACCACCTGCACGGGACCGCCCGTCTTGCCGCGCAAGAGGTTGAGCGCGAAATACCCGCCGACGCCGGCGATCGCGACAATCGCGAAGACAAGCAGACCCAGCCGACCGATCTTCATGTTGGATCCCGCGTGAGGCCCTGCGTCGCCAGGATGAGATCGCGGATCGCTTCGTAGTAACGCACGTAGCCGGTGCAGCGGCAGAGGTGCTTCTCCAGCGCCGCCTCGACCGTTGCCTGGACCTCCGCGCGCGGCACGGGTGCGCGCTCCAGGCGTTCGATCAGCACGGTCGCCGCATTGACGAAGCCCGGCGTGCAGTAGCCGCACTGGAAGCCGTACCGGTCGAGAAAGGCCTGCTGGACCGGGGAAAGAGCTACGAGTTCGCCCTTGTCGTTCCTGCGCGCAATTCCCTCGATGGTACGGATGCGCTTGCCGTCGAAGAAGCCCGCGCCAGTGATGCAGGTGGGCACCTCCTCGCTGGCGTGATCATCCCGGTCCCAGATCACCACGCAGGCATGGCAGATGCCCTGGCCGCAGCCGAGCCGGGAGCCAGTCAGCTCTAGCATCTCGTGCAGCACGTCGATCATCATCATGCCTTCGGGCACGTCCAAGGGGCCATGGCGCAGGCCATTGATCGTCACCGTCAGAGGATGGGTCGGAAGGCTCATGACAGAACCCCCTGGATCTGTTCGGGCGTCACCGGCAGCGTGCGGAAGCGATGGCCGATGGCGTGGGCGATGCCGTTCACGATGGCCGGGATGATTGCGATCATGGTCACCTCGGCCATGCCCTTCGGCGGCTCGTTCTCCGACAGCGGCGGCAGGACCTCGGCGGTCTGCGTCCACACCGCAACCTCACTGCCGCGCGGCAAGTGGTAGCGGTTGAAGTTCCAGGTACCATCGCCAGGACCGTCTTCGTAAAGCGGCAGCCCCTCGTGCAGTGCGAGGCCGATGCCGCTGGCGGTCGCCCCCTGCACCTGGCTCGATACCAGATCAGGCACCAGCATGTTGCCGCATTCGAGGATCGTGTGGTGCGTAAGCACGGTGACGGTGCCGCTGGCGGCATCTACGGCAAGCTCGGCGAGCGTGCCGACAGCCGCGTTGTAGCCGACAGCGGCAGCGTTGTTCCGGGTCGGAGGCATGAGCACCGCCTGGCGATCCAGCACGTGGTAGCGGCCCGGCGTGGCGGCCGCCGCCTGCTTCTCCGCGCCTGCACCATCGCCGTAGCGCACGGACAGGCCGTCCACCGGGAGGTGCTGCGAGACACCCCCCACGACGAAATCGGCCTCCGCCCATTGCCACCGGTTGAAGCCGTGGACCATCGCCCCGACAATCAGACCGCGCGCATGCGCCTCCGCGGCCAGCTTCGCCAGCGGCAGGGGAGGCTGGCCCTCGACCGTGAGGGAGCCGTCCACCCAGCGCGCACTCTCTTGGCGCAAGGCTTCGGAGGGGGCGCCTGCGGCAGCCCAGATGGCGCCTGCGGCAGGCCAAAGGCCGTGCTGGAACACGACGCGCGTCGCCTCCCGCGTGGTGTGCGAGAAGTAGTAGGACGAGTTGCTGGCGCTGGACGCCGACGCCGTGGCCGGAGTCCAGCGCGGGTCCAGCGCCAGGCGATCCTGCTCCTCCTGGCTCATGGCGTGGGGGTCGCCGCTGGTCACCATGGGAAGGTCTGGCCAGTCCGTGACTCCAGTATCCAGGGTGTCGGCCGGCCGGCCCAGCCATCGCACGCATGCGACGGCCTGCCCCGAGGACATGCCGGTGCCGATCTCCGTGCCGGTGTGCCACAGCGAGATCCGTCCGTCCGACGCCACCTCCACCCTGGCGAAACTCGCCTCCGCGCCCGTGCCGAACCGCCGCTGGATGCAGCCGAAGCCGACGCCGTAATATTTCCCGGGATGCGCAGCGTCGTAGGCCTGCTTTTGGGCGACCCGGCCGGTCCACAGGGGATGGCTGCGCGCTTTCTGCAAAACCTCATCGGCCCGCTGCAAGCCAAGGGGGATTGCGCCCTGCCCATTCTTCATCCCGGTCTTCAACACGTTCCGGAGGCGAAACTCGATGGAATCGAGCCCGAGCTCACCGGCGATTTCATCGATCATCAATTCGGTCGCGATCAGGGTTTCGAGCGCGCCGTAGCCGCGCGCGGAACCGCAGTCGATGGCTCGGGACGAGAGCGCTGTCGCCGCGACGTCGGACTTGGGAAAGTAGTAGACCGACTGCGCTGCGGTCGCGCCGGCCATGGTGAGGGCGGCGGAACAATTGGCCCGGCCGCCTCCATTGGCGGCGATGTCGGCCCGGAATGCTTGCAGCTGCCCCGTTTCCCGCTCCACCATCATGGTGTAGCGCATGCTGAACTGATGCCGCTTCAGCCCGGTCTGGAACTGCTCGAACCGGTCATTGGCGATCCGCACCGGCCGGCCGTCGCCATAGAGCGCGGCGACCAGGCCGTAATACGGCATGCTGCAATGATCCTTGGACCCATAGCCGACGGTGAAGCAGGGATGCAGGAACAGTCGCTCGATGCCGATCCGGCTTCGTGTCAGCATGGCGGCGGCCGCTTCCGCCACCTCCTGCGGAGACTGCGATGCCACCACCAGATGCAGCTCCTTCTTGACTGGGTCGCACCAGCCGTTCGCATTGTCAGGCTCGAGCGCGGCTGTGTCCCCGGACTGGGTGGCATAGTCGTGGGTCAGCACCAGGTGGCTGGCTGGCGGATGCGCCAGCGCGCTGTCGATAGCGGCCACGTGATACATGCCCTGGGCGCCCACATCCCCGTCGCGGGCCGGCTGAGGCCAGACGGGCGCATGCTCGTGGTAGGTAGGGGTCAGCGGCCCCTGTTTCATGCACGAGAAGACGTCCTCGTCATAAGGCGTCGCGCCGCCGACGCGCACGAAGCGGGATGAGCCCCACGGGTCGCGCTCCAGCGGACCCGTCACGGCCCCATAGCGCACCACGGTGTCGTTGAACTGGAGCTTGTCCTTCGCAAAGCGGAAGCCTGGGAAGTCGTGGTAGATCAATATCGCCACCGCATGGCCCAGATAGGCCGGCGTCTTGCCTTGCGGCAGCAGCATGTCCTCGCCATAGAAATCGGGAAAGGCGACGCCGTCGCGCGCCAGGTCTATAGCGGTCACGATGCGATCGGGACCGAGATCGCCGGAGAGCACCGACAGATCGAGCCCGACATAGAGGCGGTCGGCCTTGGTGACGCGGAGCACCAGTGCATGGGCCTGCTGCTGGGGCCAATGGGGCATGTCGCGCGCACGGACGTCGCGTGCGAACACCTTTTCTCCGACCACTTTTGAAACGCCGTCGACTCTATATTTCAAGACGGCGGTGCGATCGCTCCAGGCCGGTGGCGTGAGCAGCCTGTCTTCGAACAGGGACGCGTACGCCCGGCTGCCCATCGGCGCGAGATAAACGGCGACGCCGCCGATCAGGGCACCGCGAAGCAGCTCACGCCGCGAGACGTGCGGGCCGCTCACGACAGTGCTCCGGATCGGAGGAGGCGGAAACTGCCCGCAGACGAGTACACCGGGCTACGTTGGAGAAGTGCTGCGAGCATGTCGACCATCCATTCCGCCCGTTCCATCAGCGGGTGCGCAGCACGGTATCGATCTCGCGGTCGAGCTGTATAGCCCGTTCGGCAAGTTCGGTGATCCCTTTGGCGGCGGCCCGCGCGCCGTGCTCGCCGACGAAAAGGAAATGGGTTCCATGGATCTGGACGGTCAGCCGGTCCATGGCGGACTTGAACAGATCCTGGAGCGCCTTCCATTGTCCCCCCGTCATGCCGGCCAGCCGCTCGCGATGGGGATAGACATGCGCCCGGTAGAGCTGCTGGGCGATCAACTCCCCCCAATTGCTGCGGCAAAGCAGGACGTTGGGGTAGTCCGCGGTGCTGTCGCTGATCATGAGCGCCATTGCGGGATAGGAATCGTAGCGGGACGTGCCGGCGTCCGCGGCAGCGGCGGCAGGGTCGGAGACGATCCGGCCGTTGCGGAAGCGCGCATTCTCGCCCTGAATGTCCAGTGGCGGATTGCCGGTGAAATCAGCGCGGAAAATGTCCTCCGGAATGATCGTGCGGGCATTTATCTCGTTTTGTTTCGCCATCATCTTGATGAACCAGGGCATGAGAGAGTGGGCCTGATCCACCATGCCGTCGGGGGCGAGCGTGAACTGCTCGGCATTGCCGGGAAAGAGATTAGGGCCTGGAGGAAGTGCATCGAGCGCGACGAACAGCGCGAGATCGAGACCCGCCGCGCGGGCGGCGTCCGCGACGGTCTGCACCGGCTTGCCACCCATGCTCCAGCCGACGACGATGATGCGATTGCCGAGCCCGTTGGCGGCGATGGCGCGCTGCGCCCCAGCCGCGATCTGCCGGCCCCAATCGGTCACATTGAACTCCGGATAGACCTGGCGATAGGCGGGATGATCGAGTGGATAGGAGGTGCCGAGAAAGGAATAACCCTCCTCGACGATCCAGTGCGCAAGGAAGTCCGCGGGCCGCCCGCCCGGAAACCCGTAGGAGATCCGCGCCAGGAACGATGTTCCCGGGACGAACACGACAAGCGGCCTGTCCGGGCGCCCCTTGATGTACTTCACCAAGGAGGGGAAACCGGCCGCGTTGATCAGCTCTTCGCCGGGAAACAGGGAGGGGGATGCCGCCTCCGAGCGACGCGCCAGGGCGAGGCAGAGGCTCGCACCGCCCATCAGGCCGAAATCGCGTCGCGTGAGCTGCATGGCGTTTTCCCTGGGACGCGGTCGGCGGGGCTTGGACCGAGACGTCATTGGCACGAACCGAAGGTCAGGAATCTGCAAACCGGAAGCTGCAAGCGATATCTTCCAGGTGCGCGGGGGGCGAGTACCTGGAAGATGTTTCGTGGTGCGTTGATCGCCTCAGTTGTAATAGGCAGGATTGGGATATCTGCCGTAGCTCGGCACACAATAGACATTACCCCAGGCGTTGTGCCGGCAGATGCCGCCGCGCGGGCCCGTCCACCAGTCGATGAACAGGGTTGCCATGGTGCCTTCATTCGGGGGCGTCCCCTGCAGCAGCCGCACTGAATAGCTCAGCGTATCGCCTTCGAGCTTGGGCGAGGTGAGTTCGACGACCGACAGCACTTCCTTCCCATCGGCGATGGTGCTCAAGGTCGCATTCGGCGGATCCTTCTCCATGCTGTCCTTGCCCTTGTTCCAGTTGTCGACGAAGGACTGCGAGTCCACGCTGCCTGTCATGCGGTCAGGACGGTCCGCGAACATGACGATCTTGGGATTGATCCCCTTCAGGGTCAGGGTCTTTCCGTCGAAGCTCGCTTGCGGGGCGCTTTGAACCAGCAGCCAATCTACGGCGGGCATCTCGAAGCTGCTGTTGTCCTGGGTAGCTGTGCTCTGGGCTTGCGCGGAAGCGACCGCACAAAAAACCGATAGAATCGCGCCGCACATAAACGTCTTCATGGCACACGTCCTTTCGTTGCAGCTGTATTTCTGCATTTCTTTCGCCGGCTCAACACTCAAGCTTTCCGGATGCACCAAACCTCATAACCGAGCGGCGGAGCCGGCGGCCTTAAATGCGGAACCATGGCGCGGGGACTATAGGCGAGCCGTTCAAGCGGACGTGTCACGGATTCAACTCACCGAAGAATCCGAGGTCGGCGCGGTGAATTTGATGGCTCGCAGGTCTGTGGAAGCGGTTTCGCCGCTTGCCCGCAATCCGGTGGCGGTCCAGAAGGGTAGGCGGACAGACCGGAGGCGATTTTGGCACTCGAAGCAGAGGCACCGCCTGGATTTTACCGCTGCCGCATCGGCAAGATGCGGGTGTGCGTGGTGTCCGATGGCCCCATTCTTCTGGCCAAGCCCCGCACGGTCTTCACGGCCCTTTCCGAGGACGAGATCGACACGAGTCTCGATGCCGCCTTTCTTCCCCGAGGTCCGATCCGCGCCGAGCAGAACTGCCTGCTGCTCCAATGGGATGACCGCGTGGCGCTGTTCGATAACGGCATGGGGGAATCGGACTTGTTCGGCCCTCTTGCGGGACGCTTGAAGCAGAACATGGTTCGAGCGGGTGTTCCCCCCGAGGCGGTCACTGACCTCATCCTCAGCCACGCCCACCCCGATCATTGCTGGGGCACAATGGGCACGAACGGCATCCCGAATTTCCCCAATGCCGCCATTCATATCTCCGAAGCCGAATGGCACTTCTGGGAAGCGTGCGACGAGCCGGCGCTGGAACTCGCTGTCGCGGGGTTCCGGCAGCAGGTGGTCCCGGTGCGGGACCGGATTCGCTTCTTCCCCGGTGGCGACATGGTACTGCCCGGCGTCTGCGCTTTGGCGGCACCCGGCCATACGCCGGGGCACATGGCTTTCCTCGTCTCATCCGAAGGGGAGCAGCTCTGTGTGCTCAGCGACACCATATTTCATGTGCCCTTGTCGTTCGATTTTCCGACGACGCCGAGCGCCTACGATTATGACGCCGAGATCGGAGCGGCGACCCGGCTCGCCCTGCTCACCCGAATGGCGGATGAGCGCGCGAGGGTGATCAGCTATCACGCGCCATGGCCTGGCATCGGCCATGTGGTGCGCGCGGGCGACGGCTTCCGCTTCGTGGCGGAACCGATGATCCTTGAAGGGGGATGATCCCTCTTCCGTAAGGATAGGAGAGCAAACGCTAGCGTCCGTTGACAAAGGTTGACTGGAGAATCCGGTTTTGATTCAAGGCTTCTTTTTGGAGGCAGCCTTGGGCGAACGTGTTGGTCTGACGGACGAGGAATGGGAACTGATCGGGCCTTTGCTGCC
>NZ_JBIRCY010000115.1:0-9721 GCF_044326205.1 Mesorhizobium sp. IMUNJ 23232 | reverse complement strand
CTGTCGGCGCCTGGCCAAGGACTGGGAATGCCTCAACGCCAGGGCACTCGCTTTCCTAAAGCTCGCCTCCATCCGCCTCATGATCAGAAGACTTTGTAATCCATCATAAAGTTACCGGACTGACTCTTAGCGAGTCCTGGTGTTTCTCCAGCAAGTTTGTGAAGCGAGCGATCAACCGGTCATGGCCGCCTGCCGCCAGGATAAGCCGACGCCGATGCGCGATCGTGGCATCCTTGTCGCCAGCCAGCCAATCGTCAGGCTTCGCCGCAAGGCTCTCGAAGCAGCGGATGCGCGCGAATGCTGACAGGTTTGTCAGCGTCGTCCCCAACGAAACACCGGCGACGAGCGGCGTGCGCAGCAGATGCAAAACCAAACCGTTGATCGGCGGCGACTCCTTGGCCGCCTCGACCCTGCAGATATCGACGATGGCGCGTTCGAGCCGCCGCGCAGCCGTCTTCACGGACACCTTTGGATCCTAGCGCAGATCGAAGTCGCATCGGGCACAAAGATGTTGCGGTAGGAGTTCCGTCTGATTCGAAGGAAGCAATTCTGCCGCGGCAATCGGGATATCGGCCCTGAGGCCGCAACCGTGCACGAAGCAGGAAACGCGCGATGCCAGTCGCCACTGCCGACGAAAATACGGAGCCTCGTCTTCGCCAAGGCATAAAGGATAATACTGCATCCAGGCCGAACGGTTCCGGCGGGCGTTCTCGCGCAGCGGCAGCAAGACCGGCGTCAACGCCCGATCCGTCATTGCCATCGTCGATATCGCCTCCAGCGGACCGTCCGTGGAGGTGCCAAGCGGAGCGGCGACGTGACGGGGAAGCCGAAGGTCGAGGCGGACCGACCACATTCCACCACCAAGCCCTAAAACGCCGGCGAACGAGCGCGGCGCGATTCCGTTGGCGAGCGCAAGGCGGTGGATCCAACTCGACAGCAACTCTTCCGGAAGCGGGTCAACGGAGACCAGCCACCGATCCCGAGCGACGTCGCCGTATCGTGCGCGGATCTCTATCGCGAAACCCGAGTCGGTCGCCTCACCGCTCACAGCAGGCCGTCACGCAGCAGCGCCCGGCGGCGCTTCGAAACCGGAATGTAGCGCAGCTGCTCAAGACCTAGTTGTGAGCTATCAGAAGGTTGTCCATTCGGACGTGACCGAGGAGACTGGAGTTACCAGACTTCAGATTCGTCGGAGGGTCCGAATGAACATCCATAAGAATGCCCGTCTCACGCCGCTGCGTCGAGAGGAGATGGCGCTTGCGGTCATAGAAGGCGGCCTTTCCCAAGCCCAGGCGGCGTTGCAGTTCGCAGTGACGGCGAAGGTTGTGAAGCGATGGGTCGAGCGTTACCGGGCCGAAGGCCGCGCTGGAATGGCCGACCGCTCGTCGCGGCCGAGATGCAGCCCGAACGTGACCGGCCAGGCGGTCGCCGACCGGATCGTGGCGCTGTGGCGCCAGCGCTTCACGGGCAAGCACATCGCAAGTGTGGTTGCCGTCTCTCCGGCGACGGTGAGCCGAGTGCTCAAGCGGGTCGGACTGTCGCGGCTGAAGGACCTTGAGCCGGCCGAGCCGGTGCGCCGCTACGAGCGCGCCGCGCCGAGCGCCATGATCCACATCGACATCAAGAAGCTCGGCCGTTTCGACCGCGTCGGCCATCGCATCACCGGCGATCCGCAACAGGGCAAGTCGCGCGGCGGAATTCGTCCATGTCGCGATCGACGACGCGTCGCGCATCGCCTTCTCGCAGATCCTGCCGGACGAACGACAAGAAAGCGCCGTCGCCTTCCTCGCGGCGGCGCTCGCCTACTACGCCAGCCTCGGCGTCACCGTCTCCCGCGTCATGACCGACAGCGGTTTCCTGCTACAGGTCGAGAGCTTTCGCCAGGGCCTGCCGTGATCGTGGCCTCAAGCACATCCGCACCAAGCCGTATACGCCCAAGACCAACGGCAAGGCCGAACGCTTCATCCAGACCGCGCTCAGGGAATGGGCCTATGCCCTCGCTTACCCAACCTCAAAACACCGAGCCGCCGAACTGCCCGTCTGGCTTCACCGCTACAATCCTGCTTCATAACACCCATCTGTCTATGTCGTTGAAGTGAATAGGCTTTGCTGGTCAGGATGCGATCCCGCGGGGTATTTAGGGTTCTGTCGTGCGCGCTGAACGACCTGTAGGGCATGCGGCGTTGCGAGCCCTGACCGGCTGAAGATCCACGGGCCATCCGGCAGGGGATGAACTCCCGCGATCTCGCCTGCCTCGGCGGCGAGCCTGAGGGTCTTGGGTGCAACGCCGAGCAAACGCGCCGCCTTGTTCAGGTTGAGCCAAGGTTCACTCCCGTCCAGCGTAGGCCGGAAGACCGGAATCTTGTGATGCGACCGGTGCGCCGTGACCCGTTCGCGCGTCCACCGATTGCCGTGCCCGGTCACCAGGCCGTTCCGGTTCAGGATGCCGACAATCAGATCGTCGCTGGCGATCAGCACCAGTTGCCGCATGGCGGCGATGATATCGGCGGAGGTGCTGTTGCGCTGTCCGCGGCGTCGCTTCGGCAAGCGCAATTCGGTGTGAACCCCGCCGATCCAGTGGATCAGCAGGACGATCTCGGCGGCTTCATCATCGATATCGGCAACCACCTCCTGAATGACGGTACGCGCGATGCGCTTCTTGAGCCGCGCATCCGTCGTCGGTGCCGCCCAGACGATGGGGAGGTTCGTGGCCAGAGCGCCAAGGTCCATCGTCAACACAGGCGACGGCTTCGCCCTTGCGGCATCATGTGTGGCGATCTTGCCCTCGATCTCGCCGACATGTGCGAGGGCACGGTTCCATCGCATCTCCAGTTCTGCAGCGACCAACCGGTTCTCGGGGTCGGCCGCGTCATATTGCCGGAAAGCCCGGTCGGCGGCGTGGCGTGCAGCCTCCAGATCGCGACCGAGAGCGTCCCGAACCTGGTCGCGGCGATTGGCTGCCTGCGCTTCGGCCTCGGCGGCGGCCGCGACCGCGCCGGGCTCGACGACCTGCAGAAGGGCTTCTTCAATAGCGTCATCGACGCGAAGTCCGCCGAAGGCGATGCAGCGCGGTTCGCCATTGTCGAGCAGGCCCCGCCAGCAGGAATAGCGCGGGATGTTGTGCTTGTTACCCGTGTATCGCACCGTGAGCTTGCGGCCGCAGCGGCGGCACCGGACAAGCCCGGCGAGCAATGCATCGCCATGCTTCGGTGCTCCGTGATGCCGGCCCGTTGGCACGTTGTCGCTCACCATTGTGCGGATTGCCTCGGCTCGTTCCCAACTGACGTAACCTTCATGGCTGCCCGGGATCAGAGCCAGCCATTCCTCCCTGGCCTGGCGACGAACGCCCGGCCGAGGGGCTGTCGATCCATATCCCGGCGCGGCACGAGTCCTACCATAGGCATAGGCGCCGCCGTAGATCGGGTTCTCGATCATCCGGTGGATCGTGGCATAGCTGGGCCTGCGCCAGACAACATCGCCATTGTTGCGCCTGATGGGCAAATCCAGGCTATGCTCGAGGAACCACATCAAGGCCTGACGGGCGCTGCCGAGCGCGGCGACCTTGTCGAACACAAGGATAATCGCCTCTTGCACGCGGCGATCGGGATCCTTCTCGAGCCGATCGCCGACCTTTACGAAGCCGACAGGTGCCGCGACCACGAGTTCGCCACGGCGTGCCTTCTCGTAGCGGGCCGAAAGCGACCGCTGGCGCAAGAGATCGAGTTCGTACTCGTTGAGGCTTCCCTTCAACCCCAGCAGCAGCCGGTCGTTGCCTTGACGCGGCGCATAGACCGTCTCCTGGTCGACCAGCACGGTGTCGACGACGCGGCACATCTCGATGAGCTGCTGCCAGTCGCGGCTGTTGCGGGCAAACCGCGACACTTCCCGCGCCGCGACCGCACCGACCTTGCCGAGACAGACTTCCGCGACCATTCGGTCGAAACCGGCGCGTGCGACGCCGCCGGCGGCGGACCGGCCGAGATCGTCATCGACCGTCTCGACGAGAGACCAGCCGAGCGCCGTCAGGCGATCGCGCATCGCATATTGAAGCGTGCTGCTCTCGCGGTTGTGCAGGACCTGATGGGCCGATGACTACCGCACATACAGGATCGCCTTGCGCTCAAGATGGTGCGGCCTGATCTTCTCATGCATCATGATCCGCGCCCTCCTGTCGCTCGGTGCGATCGCCGCCGACGTGGTCGAGGATCAGACGCACCATCAGCTTCGTCAGTGACCGACGCGTCTCGACAGGCAGTGCCTGCCATCGCGGCGCCTCCATCATCGTGTCGGTGTCGTTCAGCCTGGAGAACAGATCGAACTGGTAAGTCGTGGGCTTGCGCGGCATGGACCTCTCCCCGATTCGAGTCGTGAGAGTCCGATGCTGCGCCGATCCTCTGAGATTGCGACGGCACGCCTGTGTCACGGAGAAGCTCAGCCAAGGCGACAAGAACGGCAAGATCGACCTGCGCGGCAGCCGTGATGCGCCAGCTCATGCTAGCCGATCGGTCGAACATCCACGCCGGAACCTCCAGCCACCGGTCCGACGTTTGGCCGGAAAGGCTGCAGCAGAAAACCGTCACATCACTCTTCTCGATCACTTCATGGGTATGGACTTGCAGCCCGGCCCACGGATGCCACGGATAGCAAAGCTCGCGTTCAATCCCAGTCCCGTGGGTGTTAAGTCGTCGAGTTGTACAACGAAGTCCGCCCGCATGGGGCGATCGGGCACAAGGTGCCGATCTCGTTGACCAATCCCGATGGCGCAACCAGCCCGCCATCGTGAAAAGGCCGACAAACCGCTTCAAGGAACTGCGCCGTCGTGGCGTACCAAAGCTCCGTGCCGCGGTTGCCGCCGGTTCACCGACGGGATTCTGGCGCATGTCAGGTCACCCGGCGGTCCAACAAGCCCTGCGCAACCACCACTTCGAGTCGCTCGGTCTTCCCCGACTCTATGTCTCTGCCCAAGCTTAATCCGGTCGAACCGCCGCGGTACGTGACCCGTATGCCCGGTGGTGTGGGAGGGGCGGCACCGTGAGGTGTCCCCCTATCTCGATTCAATCCCACTGATTCCATCTCTGCGCAGAACGCTCTAGGTACCAGCGGACACGCAGCAGGATCACCGACTGATCGAAATGGCGGCCCCTGAACACGGCAGGCTCCTCGAAATGTTGAGGCGCCTTCCACGCCTGACCGGGCTTACAAAAGCGTTTGCGACAGAGCCACCCGCTTATCTTTGACTCGCATCGAACTTTGCGACGCATCGATCAAAAGTGATAAGCAAGCCGGGCGCTGGCGGATTGGCTCAGGAAGGAATCACCGATGTCGGCCGTATATCCCGCCTTCACCTCGAAGCCGCTGACGCTGTAAAGTTGGATGCCGAGGTCGATCCGGCCCAACACGTCAGGCGTCTCGATGTAATCGTTGAAGGTCCCATTGGTGGAGGTCTGGTTGGCGGCGCTTACCTCTATCGTGCGCGTATTGTCCGGCAGGTAGCTCACGCCGAAAGCGGCATAGGGCCTGAGCGTCCTGTTTGCATCCAGGTCGACGCGACCCCCGAACTCCATCATCGCCGAGAGCGCGACGTTCGTCTCGCTGCTGCTGCCGAGATCCAGCGCATAGGGCGAGGAGCCGGATTCCTGGACCCCCGGCAGGTGCGTGTAGATCACGTCAAGATCGCCGTAAGGCCGGAGATACAGGTCGCCGAAAGCAAACTGATAGCCGGCCCGGAGCCGCCCGCCCGCCAGGAAGATGCTTGGATCGCTCTCCAGCGGATTGGATATGCCCGGCAGATTGACCCGGCGGTCGACCTCGAACGAGCCGTGCGCCAGGGCGACCGAACCGGCGAAGAACCAGGAGTCCATGATGTGCGTCAGCGAGACGGACCCGTCGAAGGTGTCGCCGTCGCCGGTGGAGCCGCCGTCCATCGTCGCCGAGGTCTGTCCGTAGGCGAAGGAGCCGCCCAGATGCCAGTCGGGAGCGATCTCCTGCTGGGCGCCTATGCGGTAGCTCACGCCCGAGACGCTGTAGCCCTGTATGTCGCCAGTAGCGTCCTGATCGCTCCAGCGGCCCGAGACATCGAGCCAGGCGCAGTTGCCTTCGTCGAGCCGCACCTGCTGGCCGACGAAGACGGGGCAGCTCATCGAGGAGCCAAGGATCGTCCCCGCCGAGTTGGCCAACGCGATGGACTGGGCGTGGATGTCCTTGCTCGAGTACTCGTCCAATGCCGCCGCGTACTTCTCCGCCTCGGTGATCTGCGACAGATAGCCGAAGTGACCGGCGAACGCCGCGTCGGCATTGTTCCACGCCTGCGCGTGGTAATCGGCGAGCGAGGCTTGGCTGGCGGTCAGGGACAGGCCGTCCGGCGTGAAATCCGGACGCGCGGTTAGTGTGAGGGTGTTGCTTGACTGTGCGGCATCCCAATCGAACACAAGCGAATCAACGGCGTCGGCTGAGGAGACGAGATTTCCGGCAGTCACCACCGATACCGAGCCGGGCAGCAGCGTGATCGCTGTCGGCGCAACGACGCCGTCGATGGAGGCGGTGCCGTCGACATGGATATGGCTTGCGGTATGGTTGAGGGAGTCGATGGTCACGCCGAGTTGGCCGCTGCCGGTCTGGACGAAGTCGCCGGTGACATGGGTGGTGCGGATCTCGCCGGGCATCCCGACATTCACGAAACCGTGATTGGCCAGACGTATGGCATCGACCACCGCGCCGGCATGGTAGGTGCCATAGTTCTCGAAGGCGCCGCTGGCCGCGGCGCTGGCGACCAAGCTGCCGGTTTCGGGCGCGTTGCCGGTGACGGTGCCGCCGTTCAGATAGGTGCTGCCGAGGGTGGTGCCGTAGTTCCAGAGATTGGTGAAACTGCTCCCCGTCTGCACGACGGCCGTGCCGCTGGTCCCCATCGCCGTGGTGAGCGTGCCGGTGCTCTCGACGGTCACCTCGTTGCTGCTGTTGCCGCCGTCGATCTGGATGCCGCTCGCGCCCGGCTGGGTGGACGTAGCGGCCGTGCCGCTGCCGCCCGTCACAGTCGCGTGCACCGAGACGGAGATCGCCCCGTTGGTGCCGTAGCCGGCGCTCTGCGCGAAGATGCCGATGCCGTTCGCGCCCGTGGCCGAGACGTCGCCGCTCGCCTCCACCGCGACGTTGCCGCCGGCGCCGGCATTGCAGACGCCGTTCTGGCCGCAATCGGAGCCGGACGTTGCCGAAGATCCCGCGAAGATCGAGTTGTCGCTCACGATCACGCCGCCACCGCCGCCGATCGACTGCGCCAGGATGCCGATGGCTCCCGCGCCGCTCACGCCGATGCTGCCGCCGCCGCCGAGATAGACGTTCACATTGCCGCCGTCTCCCGCCCCCAATGCAAGGGAATTCGAGCTAGAGGCGGGCAATGTGGTCGTAAGCGAGGGGGTGTCGGACGCGCCGCTGCTGTCCGTCACGCGAATATAGCCGCCGCCGCCGCCGATCGATTGTGCGACGAGACCATGCGCCGCAACGCCCTGCGTCGTGATGTTGACGTTGGTGGCGTAGACTTCGACGGTGCCGCCGGCACCGGTCGACAGGTTGCCGCCCAGGGTCGCCGTTACGGTTCCCGCGCTGGGTTGGGCGGTGATGAGGCCGCCGCCGCCGCCGATGGATTGCGCGAGGATGCCCATCGCGTAGTCGCCCTGCGTCGAGACGTTGAGGACGTTGCCAGCCGCGAAGTAGTTCTCCTCCAGCAGTATACTGCCGCCGTCGCCATCGGTGCCGAAGATGCCGCCCGCCGAGAGCGTCAGAGTCTGATCCTGCATGGAGGTGGGCAGGAACAGGCTGCTGCCCATGCCGCCAATGCCGCCGCCACCGCCCACCGATTGCAGGATTATGCCATCGGCCGCGGCCCCGGTGGTGGCGACGGTCGTACCGTTGGTGTTTCCATAGTTCAGAGTCACCAGACCGCCGCCGCCGCCGCCGCCGCCGTTGCCGTCGATGGTCGTGCCCAGGGAGATCAACCCCGCCGCGCTGTCGGAGCCGTCGGCGCCGATACCGCCACCGCCGCCGACACTTTGGGCGACGATGCCCGCGGCGCCATAGCCTGCGGTGTGGATCGCCGCGTCGCCCTGCTGCAGGGCAACGAGCACCTCGCCGCCCTCGCCGCCGGCGCCGCCATTGCCGGCGAGCGCCAGGTTGGCATTTATCGTGACCTCGGGGATGCCGCCGGTGCCCGACGCGGCGGCCGAGCCGCCCTTGCCGCCGCCGCCGCCCACCGACTGCGCGATGACGCCGCTCGCCCAGTCCCCCGTCGTGGTGATCGCCGCGGACAGCGCGACCTCGACATTGCCGCCGGCGCCGCCCTGCGCGCCGGCGCCGCCGAGAGTAACCGTGAAGGTCGGGTCGATCGAGGGAATGGTGTTGTCGTCGTCCTGGAAGAAGTTCTGGAGAAACTGAGCGACCTCGCTGGCGCCTTCGCGTGCGGCGAGCCCGTTACTCGGGACAATCGGATTGTCGGCCGAGCCGTCGGAGCCGGAGGAGCCGCCGAGCCCGCCGCCGCCGCCGACCGACTGCGCCAGCACGCCGACCGCGTCGCCGCCATGGGTGGTGATCGCCGCCGCCACATCGACATTCACATTGCCGCCCGCGCCGCCCGTCCCGGTGGAGTCGGCGCCGAGATTGACTGTCACGCCCGGCTTCACGGTCGGACCGCCGTCCACGGAGAAGCTCTGGGCCACGCTGACCGAGCCGCCCTGCGAGGTGCCCCCGCCGCCGCCGACCGACTGCGCCAGCACGCCAAGCGCGCCGGAACCATAAGTGGCGATGCCGTTGCCGGGGCCGATAAAGGTGTAGACCTGGCCGCCGGCGCCGCCGGCGGCGCCCGTCGAGCCCAGCGTGACCGCCAGCGCGGTGCTGGAACCGGTGCCGAAGGACTGGGTATTGCCAGCACCGATGCCGGCATTGCCGCCGCCGCCGCCGATCGACTGGGCCGTCACGCCATTGGCATAGTCGCCAAAGGTGGCGATGGAGGTCGGCGCGCTGCCGGCGGTATCGGCGGTGAAATTGCCGTTGATGTCGAGCGTGCCGCCGAGCGCCACCAGAACCTCGCCGCCAGTGCCGGCTGCACCGCCATCGCCGCCTACCGTGAAGGCCCCGGTGATGGCGAGCGACGTGGCGTCGCCCGGCGCGTCATAGCCGATCACCGCGGCGAGCGCGGAGGAATCGCCGCCATTGCCGCCGCCGCCGCCGATGCTCTGCGCCAGCACGCCGGTGGAGCCCTGGCCGTAGGTGGTGATGGTGCTGCCCTGCGTCAGGAAGAACTCAGCCAGTCCGCCGTCGCCCGCGGTGCCACCATCGCCGCCGACCCCGACGCTGAAGCTCACGCCGACCTGATCGCCGTCGGGGTCAACCGGCACCGCGATCGCCAGCGACTGCGCCGTGGCCGATCCGCCACTACCACCGCCGCCGCCAATGCTCTGGACGACCGCGCCGAAGCTATCGATCGGCAGCATGTTGCACGGCAGCGACGAGCAGGCAGCGCCGTCGAGCCCGACGTCGCCCGCCAGCAGGAGAATTTCGAGGCCGGAGGTGATCGAGCTGCCCGCCAGGGTAACGGAGGCCGTGCCGCCATCGCCGCCGCCGCCGCCAGCGCCGCCGACCGCCGACGCGATCGCAACGCCCGGCCCCACCGCATAGGAGAGCGCCCAGCCGCCGGTGCCGCCGCCGCCGCCGATCGACTGCGCCAGAACACCGG
>NZ_JBIRCY010000011.1:0-169832 GCF_044326205.1 Mesorhizobium sp. IMUNJ 23232 | reverse complement strand
TCGGCTTCGGCTTGCGCGGGCGAAACGGCGGCAAGGTCACCACGATGCCGCGCGCTGTCGCAATGATCAGCCGACGCGCGGCGGATTCGGCCGGACGCAGCAGCCGCAATATGGCGCGGTAGAGGTGGCGGGGGAGAGTTGACGCACCGCCGGCCATCTCGGCCATGCCGACGAGCATAGCCAGGATGCGCTTCAGCGCCTCCCGGTTTTTCTCTATTGCCGCATTCCCGTCCATCGCCGCCTACCTCCAGACAAGGCCGGCGCGAATTATCGCACCGATCGGCGATGGTGTAAATAGTCCTAGGAAAATCATCCTTGATGATATCGACAGGGACCGCATTCAGCGAACTCGCCTCTCGCCATCCATTGGTAAATCCGGCCCGGCCTGCTTACCGCAGGTTCTCCATTTCGCGGATGCGGCGCGCGCTTTCGGCTTCCAGTGCCCTCGTCAGTCCGCCGATCAGGGTTTCGGCCACCACCATCAATGCCGCGGACGAATCCCAGGGCGAGGGTACGCCGGTGCGGCCGGGGATGACGTGACGGGCAAAGCGCGAGATGGGCGACAGCCACTGGTCGGTGAACAGCACGATCTGCACGCCGCGCTGATGCGCCTTCTCGGCGAAGCGTATCAGGCTGTCCTGGTAGCGTCTGATATCGAAGACCAGCAGCACGTCGCGCTTGCCCATGTCGATCAGGCGGTCGCGCCAGTTGCTCTCCTGGCCGGCGAGATGGAAGACATTGGGGCGGATGATCGTCAGATGCGCCGCCATGTAGCGGGCGATCGGATCGGTGAAGCGGCCGCCGACGAGATAGAGGCTGGCGCGCCGGTTGGAGAGCAGCAAGACGATGTCGTCGAGTTGGCGCGCCGAGATGTGCCGAAAAGTCTCGCGGATGTTGTCGAGTGTCGCCTCGATCATCGGCGGGATGCCGCTTGCGTCGCGCCGTGCGGGAATGCCGGCGCGCGAGGCGGGCGATTGAAGCTGTTCGGCAAGCTCGTCCTGGAGTGCCGCCTGGAACTCCGGGTAGTTCTGGAAGCCGAGGCGGGAGACGAAACGCAGGATGGTCGGCGAACTGACGCCGGCGGCCACCGAAAAATCGGCGACGGTCTTCAGGCCGATCACCGGATAGTTGCCGACCAGCGTCTGGGCGGCGCGCCTCTCGCCGGCCGGCATCTCCCCGATGCGGTCGGCAATCAGCTCGGCGACGCTGGTGCGCATGCCCTCGCTCCCCTTTCGTATTCCTCGGAACTCGACTGCGGATGCCGCTCAAATCCCGTTTGACAAAACCCCTCGATCCGTATGAAATCATCCATAGGAGCGAAATGAAATAGACAAAGTAATTTTCGGTACATCGCTCCCGGGGATTTGAGGACGAATGGGACAGGCACGCGCAACCGTGTCGAGGGATGCGGTGGATGTGGTCAACGGCGAGGGCCGGGGGCGCATCGTGCTGGCCTGCGACCACGCTTCCAATTTCGTGCCGGCGCAATACGGGACACTCGGCCTCGATGCCGCAGAATTCCAGCGGCACATCGCCTGGGATCCGGGCGCGCTGCCGGTCGCAAGGCATATGGCTGATCTGCTTGACGCGCCTCTGGTGGCTTCGAGAATTTCCCGGCTGGTGATCGACTGCAACCGGCCGGCCGATGCGCCGGACCTCATTCCCGAGGTCAGCGAAACAACGGTGGTTCCCGGCAATCGCGGCCTCGATGCAGGCGAATGCGCGAGGCGCATCGCGCTGGCGCATCAGCCGTTCCATGCGGCGATCGACGAATTGCTCGACCGGCGCAGCCGCGCCGGCCTGGAAAGCTGGCTGGTCACGGTGCATTCGTTCACGCCGGTCTACAAGGGCGTGGCGCGGCCGTGGGAGATCGGCATCATCCATGACGAGGACGAGCGGCTGGCCGCTCCGTTCATCGACGGGCTGCGCGCGGTCTCTGCGCTGAACGTCGGCGTCAACGAACCTTATTCGCCGGCCGACCGGGTCTATTATACGCTGGAGCGCCATGCGCGGCCGCGAGGCATGCCTTGCGCCATGATCGAAATCCGCAACGACGAAATCAAAGAAGAAGTCCAGCAGCGGAAATGGGCGGAACGCCTGGGCGTCATCCTTCGGGATGTCGCACTGGCGGGCGAAGAAGCGTTGGCGCAACGACGGATCAGGCATGCATAGTCAAACATAAGAAGGGGACTCTGGAATGTCAGACTACACGGATACCGACAAACACGAGGACATGAAGGTCCTCCACGGCATGGGCTATGCCCAGGAACTCCAGCGGTCGATGAGCCGCTTCTCCAACTTCGCGATTTCGTTTTCGATCATCTGCATCCTGTCGGGCGGCATCAACTCGTTCGCCCAGGCGATCTCCTCGGTTGGCGGCGCCGGCGCCGGCATCGGCTGGATCGTCGGCTGCATCATTTCGGGCATGTTCGCGCTGTCGATGGCGCAAATCGCCTCGGCCTTCCCGACGGCCGGCGGCCTCTATCACTGGGCCTCGATCCTCGGCAACCGGTTCACCGGCTGGCTGACCGCGTGGCTCAACCTGCTCGGCCTGATCACCGTGCTCGGCGCGATCAACATCGGCACGGCCTTCTTCTTCCAGGGCACGTTCGGGGCCTGGGTGGGCATGGACACTTCGGCGGGGCACATCGTCGCCTTCGTGGCGCTGATCACCATCGGCCAGGCGTTGTTCAACCATCTCGGCATCAAGATCACCACCTTCCTGACCGACATCTCCGGCTACATCATCTTCGCCACCACCGCGGTGCTGGTGCTCGCTTGCCTGTTCTTCGCGCCGGCGATCGATATTTCGCGGCTGTGGACGTTCACCAACTTTTCGGGCGAGATCGGCGGAAACGTGTTCCCGCAGAGCGACAGCATGGGATACCTGTTCCTGCTCTGCCTGTTGCTGCCGGTCTATACGATCACCGGATACGACGCTTCGGCTCACACCTCGGAAGAGACCAAGGGCGCGGCGCTCTCGGTGCCGCGCGGCATCGTTTCGGCCGTCCTCTGGTCGTCGCTGGTCGGCTGGATCATGATCTGCGCCATCACGCTGGCCATTCCGGACATGAACGTGGCCGCGTCGCAGGGCTGGGGTATGTTCTTCGGCACGATGGACGCGATCCTGCCCGCCGGGCTGAAAAACATCATCTACTTTGCGATCTTCATCACGCAACTGCTCTGCGGCCTCGCGACGGTGACGTCGGCGTCGCGCATGCTCTTCGCCTTCTCGCGCGATGACGGCATGCCGGTCGGCTCGAAGGCTCTTGCGACGGTTTCGCCGAAGTACCGGACGCCGGTGATCGCGATCTGGACCGCCGCGATCCTCGAGATCGTCTACGTCTTTCTCGCCCAGTTCATCTCGATCGGTGGCACCAACATCTACACCATCGTCGTGAACTCGACGCTGGTGTTCCTGTTCCTGTCCTTCACCATTCCGCTTGTGCTGGCGATGTTCGCCTACGGCACGCCGAAATGGCCGAATCCGGGCCCCTGGGCGATGTCGGCCGGGCTCTACAAGCTGGTCACCTTCCTGTCGGTCGTCGGCATGGTTATCATCTTCTACATCGCCATCCAGCCGCCGAACGACAAGGTTCTGTGGATCGTGATCGGCTTCGTCGTGCTGGCTGCCGTCCTCTGGTTCGCGGTGGAGAAGGGCCGTTTCCAGGGTCCGCCCATCGGCGACGAGATCGCCAAGCGCAAGGCCATCATCGCCGCCGCGGAACGCGCCGTCGGCGAAACCGGCGCCTGAGCCAAAAGCCTCAAAAACCGTGGCCGGTTCCGCCGGCCACGGTTTTGTTCGATAGCAAATCCATCCGATAGCAAATCCATCGCAGTTTCAGCCGGAGTACGCAAAGAATGGCCGGAAATATCCCCTTCGACCAGTTGAAGAAGGACGTCGCGGCGGGCGACGTCGACACCGTGCTTTGCTGCGGCGTCGACATGCAGGGCCGGCTGTTCGGCAAACGGTTCCTGGCGTCGTTCTTCGTCGATTCGGCCTATGACGAGACGCATGGCTGCAACTACCTGCTTGCGCTGGACATCGATATGGAGCCGGTGCCGGGCTACAAGGCGGCAAGCTGGAGCCAGGGTTATGGCGACTTCGTGCTGAAGCCCGATCTTTCGACGATCCGACGCGTGCCGTGGCTGGAAAAGACGGCGCTGGTCATCTGCGACATCCAGGACCACCACCATCACGAGGACCTGCCGCACTCGCCACGCGCCATTTTGCGCCGCCAGGTGGCCAGGCTGAAGGAGCGCGGCTACATCGGCTATTTCGCCTCGGAGCTGGAGTTCTACCTGCTCAGCGAAACCTACGATTCGGCCCGCGCCAAGCACTGGAAGGACCTCACCTCGGCTTCGCCCTATATCGGCGACTACCAGATGGGCATTACCACCAAGGAAGAAGGCTATATGCGCCGGCTGCGCAACGAGATGCAGGCGGCGGGCATCCCGATCGAAAACTCCAAGGGCGAATGGGGGCCGGGCCAGGAGGAGATCAATGTGCGCTATGCCGAGGCGCTGGAGATGGCGGACCGCCATGTGTTCCTGAAGAACGGCGCCAAGGAGATCGCCGACCAGGAAGGCAAGGCCGTGACCTTCATGGCCAAATACAATTACGGCCTGGCCGGCAACTCCTCGCACATCCACAATTCGCTGTGGAGCGCAGACGGCAAGACGCCGCTGTTCTATGACAAGAATGCTGAATGGACGCTCTCGACCCTCGGCCAGCAATGGTCCGCCGGGCAGTTGAAATACGCCAAGGAATTCACCTGGTTCCTGGCGCCCTACATCAACTCCTACAAGCGCTTCCAGTCCGGCACCTTCGCGCCGACCAAGATCATGTGGAGCGAGGACAACCGCACCGCCGGCTTCCGGCTGTGCGGCGAGGGCACCAAGGGCATCCGCATGGAGTGCCGCATCGGCGGCGCGGACCTCAACCCGTACCTCGCCTTCGCGGCGCTGATCGCGGCGGGGCTGGCCGGCATCGACGAGAAGCTGGAGCTGCAGAAGCCGTTTGTCGGCGACGCCTACCAGGCGGCGCAGTTGCCCGAGATCCCGAAGACCCTGCGCGACGCCACCGAGACCATGGCGGAATCGAAGATGCTGAAAGAAGCGTTCGGCGAGGATGTGATTGAGCATTATGTGCATACGGCGCGCTGGGAGCAGTTCGAATATGATCGGCGGATCACGGATTGGGAACTGCACCGGGGGTTTGAGCGGTATTGACATTCCCGGCTCTGGCCGGGATGCGAACAGATCGGCCGAGGGCCGGCAACAATCAGAGCGGAGACGCTGATCTTGGAAACCATCAAACTCAAATCCCCCATCGACGGCTCGATCTATGCGGAGCGGCCGGTCGCCACCGACGCGCAGGTGAGCGCCGTCGTCGAGCGGGCGCGGGCGGCGCAGGTCGGTTGGGCGCAGGTCCCGATCGCCGAGCGCTGCAACTATATGCTGAAGATGCTGGAAGCGCTGGTCGCCATGAGCGACGAGATCGTGCCCGAGCTTGCCTGGCAGATGGGGCGCCCGACGCGCTATGGCGGGGAGTTCGGCGGGGTGAAGGAACGCGTCACCTACATGGTCGAGATCGCCGAGAAGGCGCTCGCGCCGGTGATGGCCTCCAATCCCAAGGAAGGTTTCCGCCGCTACGTGAAGAAGGATCCGCTGGGCGTGGTGATGGTGATCGCGCCGTGGAACTATCCGTATCTGACGGCGGTCAACACCATCGTGCCGGCGCTGATCGCCGGCTCGACGGTGATCCTGAAACACGCGGCGCAGACGCTGCTGGTCGGCGAGCGCTTTGCAAAAGCGTTCGAGGCGGCGGGGCTGCCCAAAAATGTGTTCCAGAATGTCGTGCTGAACCACGCGCAGACGGAAAGATTGCTTGGGTCGGGAAAGATCGACCATGTCAATTTCACCGGTTCGGTGGCCGGGGGGCGGGCAATCGAGAAGGCAGCGGCCGGCACGTTCATGACGCTCGGGCTGGAACTCGGCGGCAAGGACCCGGCCTATGTGCTGCCCGACGCGAAACTCGACCACGCGGTGGCGAACCTCGTCGACGGCGCCTTCTACAATTCCGGTCAGTGCTGCTGCGGCATCGAGCGCGTCTACGTGCACGAGAAAGTCTACGATGAGTTCGTCGAGGGCTACATCGCCGAGACGAAGAACTATGTGGTCGGCAATCCGCTCGACGCATCGACCACGCTCGGGCCGATGGCGCAGGCGCGCTTCGCCGACCTGATCCGCGAGCAGAAGGCGGAAGCGCTGCGCAAGGGGGCGACCGCCCATATCAACATGAAGGTCGACAAGGATGTGGCCGGCTCGCCCTATCTGGCGCCGGAGGTGCTGACCAATGTCGACCACCAGATGTCGGTGATGCGCGAGGAAAGCTTTGGGCCGATCGTCGGCATCATGAAGGTGCGCAACGACGAGGAGGCGATCGCGCTGATGAACGACAGTCCCTACGGCCTGACCGCCTCGATCTGGACCCGCGACACCGACCATGCGGCGGCGATCGGCGACCGCGTCGAGACCGGCACGGTGTTCATGAACCGCTGCGACTATCTCGACCCGGCGCTGGTGTGGACCGGCGTCAAGGATACCGGCAAGGGCGCGGCGCTGTCGGCCATCGGTTATGACAATCTGACTAGGCCGAAGAGTTTCCACCTGCGGGAAGTGATCTGAACCGGACTCGGCGGGAACGGGAAATCCGGAATGTCTCAGGCCGAGGCCTCAGCGCAGGACATTGGCGAGGGTCCGAGAGGGATCGGCGGATGGCTTGTGCTTCCGCTGCTCGGCTTGGTCCTGACGCCGGTTGTCGTCGTACTGCAGCTTTCAGAGTTTGGTCCGGTCGTCGAGGCGTGGCCTCTGATGTCGATGGGGCAGTCGATTCTCGTTGTCGTCGAGCTGATCTGCAACTTCGTCCTCTATTTCGTTTTGCCTCCGTTTCTCCTCGTGCTCGCATTCCGGCGCCGCTGGGAGTTTCCGGGCCTCTACATCATCTGGGCGGCGGCGGTCCCGTTCTTCCTGATAGCCGACTCGCTGGTTGGATATTGGGCGTTCCGGGAAGTCTTCGAGGCAAGTGGAGAGGGCATGTTCGACGACAAGACCTGGCAAGGGATCGTGCGCTCGCTTTGGTCGGCCGCGATCTGGATTCCTTACATGATGCGCTCCCGGCGCGTTCAAAACACCTTCGTGAATTGAAACATCTGCGAATAGAGAACAAACCGATGACCAACCTCGTCTCAAAATGGAACTACCCCACAACAGTCCGCTTCGGCGCGGGGCGCATCAAGGAATTGCCGGAGGTGCTGGCTGCGACCGGCATCAAAAACCCGCTCTTTGTCACCGATCCGGGTCTGGCGAAACTGCCGGTGGTGGCGTCGACGCTGAAGATCCTGGACGACGCGAAAGTGCCGTATGGGGTGTTTTCGGACATCAAGCCGAACCCGGTGGAGGCCAATCTGACGGCCGGCATCGCGGCCTTCAAAAAGGGTGGACATGACGGCGTCATCGCCTTCGGCGGTGGCTCGGCGCTGGACCTCGGCAAGTTGATCGCCTTCCAGGCGGGGCAGACGCGGCCGGTTTGGGATTTCGAGGATATCGGCGACTGGTGGACGCGCGCGAATTCGGAGGCGATTGCGCCGATCATCGCCGTGCCGACCACTGCGGGAACCGGCTCGGAAGTCGGGCGCGCCGGCGTGCTGACCGACGAGACGACACACACCAAGAAGATCATCTTCCATCCGAAACTTTTGCCGGCGATCGTGATTGCCGATCCGGAACTGACCACCGGCATGCCGCCCTTCATCACCGTCGGCACGGGCATGGACGCGCTGGCGCATTGCCTCGAAGCCTATTGCGCGCCGGGATATCACCCGATGGCTGACGGCATTGCGCTGGAGGGCATCCGGCTGGTTCTGGAAAACCTGCCGAAGGCCTATGCGGACGGCAAGGATCTGACGGCGCGGGCGCATATGATGGCCGCCGCCGCCATGGGCGCGACCGCGTTCCAGAAGGGGCTTGGCGCCATCCATTCGCTGTCGCACCCGATCGGCGCGCTCTATGACACGCATCACGGCATGACCAACGGCGTGTTCATGCCCTATGTGCTGGCCTTCAACCGGCCAGCAGTGGAGGAGCGCATCGCGCGGCTCGCCGCCTATCTCGGCATCGAAGGCGGTTTCGACGGGTTTGCCAAGGCGATCCTCAAGCTGCGCGCCGACCTCAAGGTGCCGCACACTCTGCCTGAACTGATCAAGGGCCTCGACATGGACGCCGAGCGCAAGGATTTCATCGCGGTGTCGGCAGTGGCCGATCCCAGCACGGGGACGAACCCGGTGCCGCTGACCAAAGAGGCGGCGCTCGCCATTCTGGAGGCTTCCGTCGCCGGCAAGGTTTGAGAGCTCGCCTGGAGACAGACGGGAGCCGGCCGCGAGCGCCTTTCCGACTAGGCCCGATTCATTTCCAGAGCAACGCCCGCGCGAAACTTCCGCCGGCCACGCGGACTGGCGGTAAGGATAATAAAGGGAGGATCTTGCTTAGCCGGAAAAACAACATGGCAACGATTGCTACGGCATTCCAAAAGTAGTTAACTTTTGACGCCTCAGGGGGTTGGACAGTCGGGTTTCATCCGACTGTCATACGACAAGAATAACCGCAACAGGGGCGTCGAACGGCGTCAACTCAACGGAGATAACAAATGTTCAGGTTCACGGGAAAGGTTCTTTCCCTCACTGCCGCGTCGCTGATGGTGACGACGGCGATCGTCTCGGCGCAGGACTTGGCCGCGCTGGAGGCCGCCGCGAAGGCGGAAGGCCAACTGACGACCATCGCGCTGCCGCATGACTGGTGTGGCTACGGCGCGGTCATCGACGGCTTCAAGAAGAAGTATCCGGAGATCACCATCAACGAGCTCAACCCCGATGCCGGTTCGGGCGACGAGATCGAGGCGATCAAGGCGAACAAGGACAACAAGGGTCCGCAGGCGCCTGACGTCATCGACGTCGGCCTCTCCTTCGGCCCGTCGGCCAAGGCCGAAGGCCTGCTGATGCCCTACAAGGTGTCGACCTGGGACTCGATCCCGGACAGCGCCAAGGACGCCGAAGGCCACTGGTACGGCGACTATTACGGCGTGCTCTCGTTCCAGGTGAACAAGGACATCGTCAAGGAATCGCCGGCAGACTGGGCCGACCTGCTGAAGCCGGAATTCGCCAATTCCGTCGCGCTGGCCGGTGACCCGCGCGCCTCGAACCAGGCCATCCAGGGCGTCTATGCCGCCGGCCTGTCGAAGGGAGCCGCCGCAGGCGAAGCCGCCGGCACCGCCGGCCTGGAGTTCTTCAAGGAACTCAACGCCAAGGGCAATTTCGTGCCGGTCATCGGCAAGGCCGCCACCCTCGCTCAGGGCCAGACGCCGATCCTGATCACCTGGGACTACAACGCGCTCGCCGGCCGCGACACGCTGAACGGCAACCCGCCGGTCGACGTCATCGTGCCGAAGACTGGCGTTGTCGCCGGCGTCTATGTGCAGGCGATCAGCGCCTTCGCGCCGCATCCGAACGCCGCCAAGCTGTGGATGGAGTATCTCTATTCGGACGAGGGCCAGCTCGGCTGGCTCGCCGGCTATTGCCACCCGATCCGCTTCAACGATCTGGCCAAGAACGGCAAGATCCCGCAGGCTCTCCTCGACAAGCTGCCGCCGGCCGCCGCATACGAAGCTGCCGCGTTCCCGACGCTCGACGAGCAGAAGGCTTCCAAGGAAGCGATCAGCAAGAACTGGGACTCGGTCGTCGGCGCCAACGTCCAGTAAGGTCTGAAATCGACCGGGCGGCTATCCGGCCGCCCGGCTTTTTTCTATTGCGGTAGCCGGCGAATGACCGATCTCAGCCTTTCCCAACCGACCGCGGCAGGCAGGACCATGCCCCCCGCCACCCGCGCCTGGCGGTTTCCGACGCACTGGATCGGCGTCGCGCCGTTCTTCATCTTCGCCATCATGTTCCTGATCCTGCCGACGCTTTATCTGATGATCGGCGCGTTCCAGAACGTCGCGGGCGATTTCACGCTGGAAAACATCGTCGCGCTGTTCCAGCCCAACATCCGCGCGGCCTACTGGATCTCGATCAAGGTCAGCTTCGCCTCGTCCGTCCTCGGTGCGCTGATCGGGCTGGCCATCGCCATCGCCATCGTGCGGGGCGGGCTGCCCAACTGGATACGCTCGGCGACCCTGACTTTCTCCGGCGTCGCGTCGAACTTTGCCGGCATTCCGCTGGCTTTCGCCTTCCTGGCGACGCTCGGCCGGCTTGGCCTCGCGACGGTGCTGCTCAACACCGTTTTCGGCATCAACATCTACGCCCATGGCTTCAATATCCTGTCGTTCTGGGGCCTGACGATCACCTATCTGTATTTCCAGATTCCGCTGATGGTGGTGATCATCGTGCCGGCCATCGACGGCATCAAGAAGGAGTGGGGCGAGGCGGCCGCGACGCTGGGCGCCACCCAATGGCAATATTGGCGCAATGTCGTCATCCCAGTGCTGTGGCCGAGCTTTCTGGGCACTGTGATCCTGCTGTTCGCCAACGCCTTCGGCGCTATCGCCACCGCCTACGCGCTGACCGGCTCGTCGCTCAACATCGTGCCGATCCTGCTCTATGCGCAGATCCGCGGCGACGTGCTGCACAATGCGCATCTCGGCTACGCCATAGCCTTCGGCATGATCTTCATCACCGGCCTCGCGAATGTCTTTTACATCTGGTTCCGGACCCGCAGCGAACGGTGGCTGAAATGAAGACCGGAAAATTCTGGGCCTGGCTCACCTTCGGCGTCGGCGCTGCCTATTTCTTCATACCGCTGATCGCGACGCTGGAATTTTCACTGCGCATGCGGCGTGGCGTCTATTCCTTCGATGCCTATGCGGTGGTGTTCGGCGATGCTCGCTTCCAGCAGTCCTTCACCTTTTCGGTGGTCGCGGCGATTTTCACCATTCTGCTCGGCATCCTGATCGTCGTGCCCGCCGCCTATTGGATCAGGCTGCGCCTGCCGCATCTGAGGCCGATCGTCGAGTTCATCACGCTGCTGCCGCTGGTCATCCCGGCCATCGTCATCGTCTTCGGCTATATCCGCATGTACGGCTCGAACTCGCCGCTGCCTTTCCTGGCGAGCACATGGAGCACCAACGTGCTTTTGGTCATCGGCTATGCGACGCTGGCACTGCCTTACATGTACCGGGCGGTGGATACCGGCCTAAGAACGATCGACGTCAGAACCCTGACGGAGGCAGCGCAGATATTGGGCGCCGGCTGGACCACCATCATTGCGCGCGTCATCATGCCGAACGTGCTGATCGCGGTGCTGTCGGGCGCCTTCCTGACCTTCGCCATCGTGATTGGCGAATTCACCATGGCCAGCCTGCTCAACCGTCCGGCCTTCGGCCCGTATCTGCAGAACATCGGCGCCAACCGCGCTTACGAACCGGCCGCACTTGCCATCATCGCCTTCGCCATCACCTGGGGCTGCATGTCGCTTATCCAGTTGCTGTCGCGCTACGCGCCGAAGTCGCCGAACCAAACCCGCTGACCTGAAAGTCCACGCTCATGGCCGACCCCTTCCTCAGCATCCAGCAAGTCCGAAAATCCTTCGGCCCGACCACCGTCGTGCAGGACTTCAACCTCGATGCCGCGCCCGGCGAGTTCGTCTCCTTCCTCGGCCCATCGGGCTGCGGCAAGACGACGGTGCTGCGCATGGTCGCCGGGTTCGAGGAGCCGACGGCGGGCAAGATCGTCGTCGGCGGCAAGGACGTGACGCGGCTGAAGCCGAACCAGCGCAATGTCGGCATGGTGTTCCAGGCCTATGCGCTGTTTCCGAACCTGACCGTGGCGCAGAACGTCGCCTTCGGGCTGAAGGTGGCGGGCATGCCGAAACCCGACGCCGACAAGCGCGTCGCCGAGATGCTCAACATCATCAAGCTGCCGCCCGACCAGTTCGGCGACCGCTATCCCTACCAGCTCTCGGGTGGCCAGCAGCAGCGCGTGGCGCTGGCCCGCGCGCTGGCGCCGAAGCCGAAGCTGCTGCTGCTCGACGAGCCGCTGTCGGCGCTCGACGCCAAGGTGCGCGTGTCGCTGCGCGAGGAAATCCGCTCGATCCAGCAAAAGCTCGGCATCACCACCATCTTCGTTACGCACGACCAGGAAGAAGCGCTGTCGATATCCGATCGTATCGCGGTGATGTATGGCGGCAAGGCCGAACAGGTCGGCACACCGTTCGAGATCTACAACCGGCCGGCGACAAAGTTCGTCGCCAATTTCGTTGGCACGCTGAATGTGCTGGAAGGCACCGTCACCGACGCGGGAGCCGGCTCGGTGCGCGTCAATTCGCAGAACCTGTCGCTGAAGGGCAAGCTCAACGGTTCGCGCAACGGCGACCAGCTTTCGCTGGCGCTGAGGCCGGAGGCGATAGCGCTGGGGCCGAAGGCCGGGCACGACGCCAATCTGCAGGGCCAGATCGCCGAGGTGCATTTCCTGGGTTCAGTGATCCGCGTGCGGGTGGGGCTCGGCAGCAGCATCGTCTCGCTCGATACGTTCAACAATTCCAGCACGCCGCCGCCGGCCGTGGGCGACAAGACCGAGATCAGTTTCTCGTCCAACGACGTGCTCGTGCTGCACTGATCTCGCCGCTTCGCAATCAAGGTTCCGACGCCGCTTGCGCGGCCTCGCGCGCCTGTGCAGAGTGCGGCGATGGACAATCATGACGTCGACCGGGTTGCAGCCTGGCTTGCCGAGAGCGGCTTGCGCGGCGAGACGGAACTCACGCTGCTCAACGGTTTCTGCGAGCGCTGCCGCGCCATCGGCATCGCCGTAAGCCGCGCCATCGTCATCATCGACACACTGCACCCGATCTATGAGGGCCGCGGCTTCCGCTGGCGCGAGGACGAGACCGACGAGGCGCCGCTGCTCGAGTTCAAGCGCGACGTGGACGGAGCATCGACGGAAAGCTGGCAGAGCAGCCCCTTCTATCACCTGATCGCGAAGGGTGGCGGCGAACTGCGCTGCAAGCTGCATGCCGGCGAGACGGCGGGATTCCAGGCGATCGAGGAACTGCGCGTCGAGGGGCAGACGGACTATTTCGCAAAGGTCCATCTGTTCGCTCCGGACGCCATCATCGGCGAGATGGACAATCTCGCCAGCCGCTGGACGACGGCGCAGCCGGGCGGCTTCAGCGACGCCGAGATCTCGGCGCTGCAGCACCTGACGCCGATCCTCGGCCTGGCGATCAAGTCGGCGTCGCTGGCGCGCGTGCCGGTGGCCGTGGTCGAGGCCTATCTCGGCCGTGACGCAGGGCGACGGGTGCTGGCGGGACGCATGAGCCGCGGCATCACAGAGAAGATGAACGCCGTGCTGTGGTTTTCCGACATGCGCGGCTACACGACTCTGTCCGAAACCATCGCGTCCGACCAGCTTATCCCGCTGCTCAACGACTATGCCGAAGCGGTCATTTCGGCCGTGCACGGCGCCGGCGGCAATGTGCTGAAACTGATGGGAGACGGCACGCTGGCGATCTTCACCGATACAGATCCGGCAGCGGCCTGCCTGTCGGCGATGCGCGCCGAAGCCGATCTCAGGCAACGGCTCGCCGAACTCAACGCACGTCGGGCCGTGGCGGGCGAGCCGGTCAGCACCATCTATCTCGGCCTGCACATCGGCGACGTGTTCTACGGCAACATCGGCAGCGAGGACCGGCTCGACTTCACCGTTGTCGGCCAGGCGGTCAACGAGGTGAGCCGCATCGCCTCCATGTGCCGTTCCGCCGACCGCCACGTCCTGTTCTCCACGGCTTTCCGCGAGGCATTGCCGAGTGACGAGCAAGGCAAGCTAGTCTGTGTGGGGCGTTATGCGCTGCGCGGCGTCGGACGGGCGCAGGAACTGTTCACGCTGGATCCGGAGCTGGTGGCGGGGCGGTAGGCGAACGGTTGAAATTCATGGACGTGGCGGGGTCAGCCTTCGTTGTCCCCGGCAAACTCTTCCTCCCAATTGACCCCACCATAGAAGACGCGGAAGATCACCACTTCGTCCGTTGCAACGGTAAAAGCGATTGTTACGCGACGTTCGAAACCGACAGTGCGTAGCCCCCGCCGCAACTCATCGCGGCGGCTTCCGCGTTCCGAGGCGTAGTCGAACCCACGGCAGTAATCCTCGATACGCTCGATATAACGCAAGGCCGTGGCACGGCCCGCGGCGGGCGCGATGGTATCGTATATCCACTTCAGGTCCGCGCGGGCTGCCGGGCTCAGAACAACCCGACGTCGCTTCACGCGTCCCTCTTTGTCTGTGCGGCATGATGGGCGCGAATACTGTCAAAAGCCTCGTCCATCGGGATGACATTGGATGGATCCGCTTTCCAGGCGTCATAGGTCGGCACGACTTCCTCGCGCAGCCAGCGCTCCACGGCGGCGTCGCGCTCCTGCAACGCGCGAAGACCGGCGCGGATCACTTCGCTGCTGGTTGCGTAGTAGCCCGACTCGACGAGCCGGTCGATGAAGGCGGCCTGCTCGGCGGGGAGGCTGAAGGTGCGTTTTTCGGTGGCGGACATGATTCCTCCTGGGAAATGTTCAGTATGAAATTATCATACCTTGGCGGAAATGGCATCGGAAATACTGTCCGTGGTCTGGAATATGCGCTTCGGTGCGACGACAACCAAGCAGCGGCGGGCGTCGGTGCTGCGGGCTGCTCCCATGCGCTGGTCTGCTGGATCAAGCCTGGAAACACGCCAAAATCTTTCCGCTTGACTTGTCGCGCGTCTTCATACAGTTTTGGTAAATCGGTCAGACCAATTTACCGGAGAGGAGCCGGGTCTGACATCGGAGGACACGGCAGCCATGCCGATCGAGACAATCGTACCGCGCCGGCTCTACCGGCAGGTCGCCGAGCAACTGCGCCAGCTTTTCGACAGCGGCGAGTTCGCAGTCGGCGACCGTCTGCCGCCGGAACGCGAGCTGGCGGAACGCATGGGCATCTCGCGGCCGACCATCCGCGAGGCGCTGATCGCGCTTGAGGTCGAAGGCCGCGTGCGCATCCGCGTCGGCTCCGGCATCTATGTCACCGAGCCGTCGCGCATCCCGGCCAATCCGACCACCGACGAGGGGCCGTTCGAGCTGCTCAGGGCGCGCGAATTCGTCGAGGGCGCGGTGGCGGAGGAGGCGGCGCGGCTGGCGACGCCGGCCGACATCGCGGCGCTGGATGACATTCTGGCGCGCATGGAGGGCAAGGCGCATCCCAACCACACCACGATCGGGCTCGACCGGGAATTCCACACGACCATCGCCTCGATCCTCGGCAATGCCGTGCTGGTGCGCGTCATCGGCGATCTGTTCGACCAGCGCATGAACCCCTTCTTCGAACGGCTGTCGAGCTACTTCGAAGATCCAATGACCTGGGATGCGGCGCTGCAAGAGCACCGCCTTGTACGCGACGGCATCGCCGCCCGCGACCCCAGGGGCGCGAAGCAGGCGATGCAGGACCACCTGCGAAAATCACAGGAGCGGTTCTCGATCAGTTTCCGGGACATGGCGCCGGTCGCGCCTGCATCGGGGGAAGGCAAGTCCGGCCAAACCGTTTGATCGGCGCGGATTTTTTGGCAACTTCAGGAGGAGAAACGAAATGAAATTCCGAATTGCAGCAACACTTGGCGCGATGGCCGCGCTGGCGCTCTCGGCTTCGGCGGCGCTCGCGCAGGAAACGCTGAAATGGGCGCATGTCTATGAGACGTCCGAGCCCTTCCATACGGAATCGGTGTGGGCGGCCGAAGAAATCGCCAAGCGCACCGACGGACGCTACAAGATCGACGTGTTCCCGGCCTCGCAGCTCGGCAAGGAATCCGACATCAACCAGGGCCTGACGCTCGGCACCGTCGACATCATCATCTCCGGCTCGTCCTTCGCGGCGCGCGAATACAAGCCGATCGGCGTCACCTATTTTCCCTTCATCTTCCGCGATGCCGACCACCTGCTCAAATACACCAAGAGCGACACCTACAAGACGCTCACCAAGGGTTATGAGGACGTGTCCGGCCATCACATCGCGGCCACCACCTATTACGGCACACGCCACACCACCTCGAACCGGCCGATCACCAAATGCGCCGACATGGCCGGCCTGAAGATGCGCGTGCCGGACGTGCCGGCCTATCTCGCCATGCCGCGCGCCTGCGGCGCCAACACCGCGCCGATCGCCTTCGCCGAGGTCTATCTCGCGCTGCAGAACGGCACGGTTGAGGCGCAGGAGAATCCGCTCACCACCATCGAGGCGAAAAAATTCTTCGAGGTGCAGAAGCACATCGTGCTGACAGGCCACATCGTCGACCACCTCAACACCATCGTCTCGCAGTCGCGCTGGGCCTCGCTCTCCGACGAGGACAAGGCGATCTTCACCGAGGTCATGCAGGAGGCCGCGGCCCGTGCCACAGCCAAGATCGTCGAGCGCGAGAAGGGACTGGTGCAGGTGTTCAAGGATCGCGGACTGACCGTCACCGAGGTCGACCGCGCCGATTTCGAGAAGAACGTCATGGAGAAGGTGACCTTCGAGGAGTTCGGCTACAACAAGGCCGACTGGGAAGCCATCCGCGCCATCCAGTAATCTTTCCTTGGCCCGGCGCTTCTCCGCGCCGGGCCGTTCCGCCAAAAAATCCGTCAACCGCCAGCTTTCGGAGCGCCAGCCGATGGCCGAGGAACATCATACCCAGGTCACCGCCGAGGAGATCGCCCAGGCCTTCGAGGAGGAGGCCGCGCCGGTCGACCTGTCGCATCACGGTTTCGAGGACTGGGTGACGCTCGCCATGTTCTGGGTCATGGTGGCCTGCGTGTTCCTGCAGTTCTTCACCCGCTACGCCCTGAACAACAGCCTCGCCTGGACGGAAGAAATCGCCATCAATGCGCTGGTGGTGGTGGTCTTCCTGGGAGCGGCCATGTGCGTGCGTACCTCGCGGCACATTCATGTCGACGTGCTCTACCACTACCTGCCCGAGCGCGCCGGCCGCGTCCTGGCACTTTCGGTGGATGTCATCCGCGTCGGCTTCTTCGCCTATGCCAGTTGGCTGATGTGGCGCTACGTGTCGATCGTGGCGCGCGAGCGCATGGTCACCGTCGACCTGCCGCGCCGCTGGTTCTTCTACCTCGTGCTCGCCGGTTTCGTGCTGATGTTCATCCGCTCGATCCAGGTTGCCATCAGTAATTACAAACGCGGCTATTCGGTGCTGGAACGTCCCGGCGCCTTCGACCAGCCGGGAGCCTGAACCATGCTGCTTCTCGTTGGAGGTTTTCTGATCCTGATGCTGATCGGCGTGCCGGTCGCCGTGTCGATGGCGGTGGCATCGGTGCTCTATCTCGTCATCTACGGCGTGGCGCCGGACATCATCGCCGCGCAGCGCATGATCGCCGGCGTGGAGAGCTTTCCGTTGCTCGCCGTGCCGTTCTTCATCCTCGCCGGCAATCTGATGAACATCGCCGGCGTCACCGGCCGCATCTACACATTTGCCCTGGCGCTGGTCGGCTGGATGAAGGGCGGCCTGGCGCAGGTCAACATCATCGGCTCGGTGATCTTTTCCGGCATGTCGGGCACCGCGCTGGCGGACGCCGCCGGTATCGGCACGATCGAGATCAAGGCGATGAAGGACCACGGCTATCCGGTCGAGGCCGCCGTCGGTGTCACCGCTGCGTCGGCGACGCTGGGGCCGATCTTCCCACCTTCGCTGCCCTTCGTCATCTACGGCATGATGGCCAACGTCTCGATCGGTGCGCTGTTCATGGCCGGCATCCTGCCCGGCGTGGTCATGACCGTATTGATGATGGTCACCGTCGCCGTCTTCGCCTATCGCCGCGGCTGGGGTTCGGACACGCCGTTCGAACTGAAGCGCCTGGCGGAAGCCTCGGGCGAGGTGCTGGTGGTTGCGGGCTTTCCGGTCGCCGTCTATGTGCTGGTGCAACTTGGCCTGTCGATCAACGTGGCGGTTGGCATCGCGCTGGTCGTACTTGTCGCCGTCGACTGGTATTTCGATTTTTCGGCTGTCATGGCTCTGATGACGCCGGTCATCCTGATCGGCGGCATGACGATGGGCTGGTTCACGCCGACGGAGGCCGCCATGGCCGCCGTCATCTGGTCGCTGTTCCTCGGCCTGGTGCGCTACCGAACGATGACGGTGAAGGCGCTGGCGAAGGCCAGTTTCGACACGATCGAGACCACTGCCTCGGTGCTGTTCATCGTCACCGCCGCCTCGATCTTCGCCTGGCTGCTGACGGTGAGTCAGGCCGCGCAGGTGTTCTCGACCTTCATCTTCGCACTGACAGAGAACAAATGGGTGTTCCTGATCCTAGTCAACATACTGATGCTGATCGTCGGCTGTTTCCTCGACACCATCGCGGCGATCACCATCCTGGTGCCGATCCTGCTGCCGGTGGCTGCCATTTACGGCGTCGACCCGGTGCATTTCGGGCTGATCATGACGCTCAACCTGATGATCGGGCTGCTGCATCCGCCGCTCGGCATGGTGCTGTTCGTGCTGTCGCGGGTGGCAAAACTGTCGGTGGAGCGCACCACCATGGCGATCCTGCCCTGGCTGGCGCCGCTGCTGATCGCGCTGCTGCTCATCACCTTCATTCCGGCTATAACACTGTGGCTGCCGCAGCAGATGGGACTGATCCGATGAGCGCCACCGCAATCGCCGCGACCCTGTTCGCTCCGGAGGATCTGCGCGTCATCGAGCGCGAGCTTGGACCGCTTGCGCAGGGCATGGTGCGGATAAAGTTCGGGGCGGGTGGCATCTGCGGCTCCGACATGCATTATTTCCGCCATGCCCGCACTGGCGATTTTGTCGTGACCTCGCCGCTGATCCTCGGTCATGAGGTGGCCGGCGAGATCGTCGAAATCGCCGGTGATGCGCCGGGCCTTGCCGTCGGCGACCACGTTGCCGTCAATCCCTCGCGCTGGTGCGGGAGCTGCAAGCGCTGCCGGGAGGGCCGGCCGAATCTTTGCGAAAACATCTATTTCATGGGCTCGGCGTCGAAGACCCCGCATATGCAGGGCGGTTTCGCCAGCCTGTTCGACGCCATCCCCGCACAATGCGTGAAAGTGCCGAAAGACCTTGCGCTTTCTTCCGCGGCACTTGCCGAGCCGCTGGCGGTCGCGCTGCATGCTGTCGCGCGCGCCGGCGATATCGCAGGGCGGCACGTGGCATTGTTCGGAGCAGGGCCGATCGGTCTGCTGGTCATGCTCGCCGCGCGCCTGGCCGGCGCCGGGCAGATCACCATGATAGACATCGCGGCGGCGCCGCTCGCATTCGCCAAGGCGCTCGGCGCCGACCGGGTCGTCGACATCAGCGGCGGCACAAACCCTCTGGAAGAGGTGGCGGCCGCGGACCCGGTCGACGTGGCGTTCGAGATTTCCGGCACGCCGGCGGGCCTCGGTTCGGCGATCCGCACCGTGCGGCGCGGCGGCACGGTGGTGCTGGTCGGCAACCTTCCCGGTGGCGACGTGCCGGCGCCGGCCAATGCGGTGATGGCCAAGGAACTCGACCTGAGGGGAACCTTCCGATTCGGCGAGGAGTTTTCGCGCGCCGTCCAATTGATCGTGTCGGGCGCGGTCGATGTCGCAAAACTGGTCACGGCCAGACGGCCACTACATGATGCGCCAGACGCTTTCCGGCTGGCGCTCGACCGAAGCCGCAGCGTAAAGGTCGTGCTCACGGCGGACTGATCAGAGCTCGCCGCGCTTGGGACGGGCTTTCTCACCTTGAATTTTTCTCCTACCGGCACAGCGGCGGCGGCGCGCCTCGGCATCCTGCTGATGCTTGCCGGCTCCCTGCTGTTCACGCTCAACGACACGCTCGGCAAATGGCTGGTCTCGACCTATTCCGTCGGCCAGCTCCTGCTGATCCGCAGCGGCGCGGCGCTGATCGTGCTCAGCCCCTTCCTGTGGCGCGGCGGGCTGACCCCGCTGTTCAAGGTCGAGCGGCCCGGCATGCAGGTGCTGCGCGTGGTCCTGTCGTCGGCGGAGGCCTACGCCTTCTACTTCGCGGTCGTCTACCTGCCGCTCGCCGACGCCATGACTTATTGGCTGGCGGCGCCGATCTATGTGGCGGCCCTTTCGCCCTTCCTGCTCGGCGAAAAGGTCGGCTGGCGGCGCTGGACGGCGATCGCATTCGGTTTCGCCGGCGTGCTGATCGCGCTGGAGCCGTCTGCGGCGACACTGACGCCGGCAGCGCTGATCTCGATCTTCGGCAGCCTTGCCTTTTCCTTCCTGCTAATTTCCGGCCGCGCCCTGCGCGGCACGCCGGACGCAACCCTGGTGTTCTGGCAGATGGTGGGGGCGGCCATTCTGGGCGCGGCGACGACGCCGTTCTCCTGGGTCACGCCGAGCCTGCTGGAATTCTCCCTGCTCAGCCTGCTCGGGGTGGTGGCGATGATAGCGCATGTCTGCATCAACCGTTCGCTGAAGCTGGCGGACGCGACAACGGTGGTTCCCTTCCAGTACACGCAACTGTTCTGGGCGATCGTCCTCGGATGGCTGGTGTTTTCCGACGTGCCGCGCGCCAACATGCTGCTCGGCGCGGCGATTATCGTCAGCGCCGGCCTGTTCATCTTCTTCCGCGAGCAGAAACTGAAGAAGCCCGTGCCGGAGGTGATGGAGATTTAGCGGCTGGTGGGAGAATCGTAGATTATCTCGTCGTGCCCAAGGCGTCCCAAGGATTGACCAGGGAGACGCCGGTATCTTGGAAATCGGCGACGTTGCGCGTTACGAGAAGCAGGTCATGCACGATTGCGGTCGCTGCAATCAGGCTGTCGGCCTCTCCGCGTGTGCGCAATGCTGAAATGCGGCCCCATTCCAATGCGACCGCTTCGTTGACGCTCAGCACCCGCTGCCCAAACTCTCCCCGAATTGCCGCGAACCATGACGCCAAGTGACGAGCAGCCTCGGCATCCTTGCGCTGCTTCATTTCAATTCCGCGCCTGATCTCGCCAAGCGTCATAACGCTGAGCCAAGACGTCCCTCGTTGTTGTGCTGAAAGCCACCGAACTGCGGCAGCATCCTTCTTTCGGAGCGCGGAAACGACGTTCGTATCGAGAAGAAACATGCGTCAGAAGTCGATATCTCGACCGGGCGACTTGTTGCGCCGATTGACGTCCTCGACGAACTCGTCGTCCCAGATTGGCCCATCAGCCAACAGAAACTCCTCCAGCGACGGCTTGCTAGAGGTGAGCCTCTTGTACTCTTCCGCTGACAGAACAACCGCGGCCGGCTTGCCGCGCAACGTCACGGTCTGTGGTCCTTCCGTGCGCGCCTTCTGGACCACTTTGGAGAAATTATTCTTTGCGTCCTGTAGATGCCAATTCATTCTGAAATGCCTAGCCAACTTGGCTAACTAGATAGCAGTTCCTGTCTCGAACTTCAAGAAAAGGCCCTATCGGCTCCCGAAGATCGCCGAGCCGACGCGCACGCTGCTGGCGCCGAAGGCGACCGCCAGTTCATAGTCGCTGGACATGCCCATCGATAGTTTTTCCACGCCGGCCTCGCGCGCCAGCTTTTCCAGCAGGGCGAAGTGCGGGCCGGGGTTTTCCTCGACCGGCGGGATGCACATCAGGCCCTCGATGGCGAGGCCGTGGACCTCGCGGCAGCGTCTGACGAAAGCGACGGCCTCGCGCGGCTCGATGCCAGCCTTTTGCGGCTCGGAGCCGGTATTGACCTGTATGTAGAGTTTTGGCGCCTTGTCCTGCCTGGCAATCTCCTTAGCCAGTTCGGCTGCGATCTTTTCACGATCGACCGTCTCGATGACGTCGAACAACGCCACGGCTTCCCTGGCCTTGTTGGATTGCAGCGGGCCGATCAGGTGCAGTTCAAGATCGATCCATTCGCCCTTCAGCACCGGCCATTTGCCTTGGGCTTCCTGCACGCGGTTCTCGCCGAACACGCGCTGGCCGGCCGCGATGACCGGACGGATGTCGACTGCGTCGAAGGTTTTCGAGACGGCGACCAGCGTGACGCTGCCGGCTTCGCGCCGGGCCTCGCGCTCGGCCGCCGCGATTCTTGCTTTCACTTCAGCCAGCCGTGCTACCGCGTCGCTCATGCCTCACCACAGCTCTATTCGGGGTCGCACGCCCGCATTGCGTCACCATTAAGTTGACGCCCCCGGCAAACCATGGTGAAGGTCCGCCGAACCCATTTCGCCCGTCTTATCCAGTGAATTCCCGATAATGGCAACCGAACGATACAATCCGCGCGCATCCGAGCCCAAATGGCAAAAAGCCTGGGACGCGGCGAAACTCTTCGAGACGAAGAACGACGACCCCCGCGAGAAATACTACGTGCTGGAGATGTTCCCGTATCCGTCGGGGCGCATCCATATGGGGCATGTGCGCAACTACACGATGGGCGACGTGGTGGCGCGCTTCCAGCGGGCCAACGGCAAGAACGTGCTGCATCCGATGGGCTGGGACGCCTTCGGCCTGCCGGCGGAGAACGCAGCGCGCGACAACAAGGTGAACCCGCGCGACTGGACCTACGCCAACATCGAAACGATGAAGGGCCAGTTGAAGACGATGGGCCTGTCGCTGGACTGGGCGCGCGAGATCGCCACCTGCGACCCCTCCTACTACAAGCACCAGCAAAAGCTGTTCCTGGATTTCTGGAAGGCCGGGCTGGTCGAGCGCCGCTCGGCCAAGGTCAACTGGGACCCGGTCGACATGACCGTGCTAGCCAACGAGCAGGTGATCGACGGCAAGGGCTGGCGCTCCGGCGCTCCGGTCGAGCAGCGCGACCTGACGCAGTGGTTCTTCAAGATCACCTCGATGTCGCAGGACCTGCTGGACAGCCTGGACACGCTGGATCGCTGGCCGGACAAGGTCAAGCTGATGCAGGCCAACTGGATCGGCCGCTCGGAAGGCATGCTGATCCGCTGGCCGCTGGCCAAGGGCACCGCGCCCGACGGCGAGAGCGAGCTGGAGGTGTACACGACACGTCCGGACACAATTTTCGGCGCGTCCTTCATGGCGATCGCCGCCGACCATCCGCTGGCGAAGAAGGCGGCGGAGACCAATCCGAAGCTCGCCGCCTTCATGGAGGAGGTGCGGCGCATGGGCACGTCGGTGGCAGCACTCGAGACCGCCGAGAAGAAGGGTTTCGACACCGGCATCCGTGTCGTCCATCCGTTCGACCAGAGCTGGACGCTGCCCGTCTATGTCGCGAACTTCGTACTGATGGATTACGGCACGGGGGCGATCTTCGGCTGCCCGTCGGGCGACCAGCGCGACCTCGACTTCGCCAACAAATACGGCCTGCCGGTGGTGCCGGTCGTCATGCCGGAAGGCGCCGACGAAAAGAGCTTCCAGATCACCGAGGAGGCCTATGTCGACGACGGCGTGATGATCAATTCACGCTTCCTGGACGGCATGAAACCGAAGCAGGCCTTCGACGACGTCGCTGACCGGCTGGCCGCGGTGTCGATCGGCAACCGGCCGATGGGCGAGCGAAAAGTGCAGTTCCGGCTGCGCGACTGGCTGATCTCGCGCCAGCGCTACTGGGGATGCCCGATCCCGGTCATCCATTGCGACGATTGCGGCTCGCTGCCGGTGCCGGACAGCGCCCTGCCGATCGTGCTGCCCGACGACGTGAGTTTCGACAGACCGGGCAATCCGCTCGACCACCATCCGACGTGGAAGCACGCGACCTGCCCGCAATGCGGCAAGGCGGCGCGGCGCGACACCGACACGATGGACACGTTCGTCGATTCGTCCTGGTATTTCGCGCGCTTCACCGATCCGTGGAACGAGACGGCGCCGACCACCTTGCCGGTGGTTGACGGCAAGAAAGGCTGGCTGCCGGTCAACCAGTATATTGGCGGCATCGAGCACGCGATCCTGCATTTGCTCTATTCGCGCTTCTACGTGCGGGCGATGAAGGCGACGGGGCACATCAATGATGTGAAGGAACCCTTCGAGGGTCTGTTCACGCAAGGCATGGTTGTCCACGAGACCTATCGCCTGCCGGAAGGCTGGATCACGCCGGCCGAGGTGAAGGTCGAGGAGATCGACGGTGTCCGCCGCGCGACCCTGCTGAAGGACGGCGCTCCGGTCGAGATCGGCGCCATCGAGAAGATGTCGAAGTCGCGGAAGAACGTGGTCGATCCCGACGACATCATTGCCAGCTACGGTGCCGATACGGCGCGCTGGTTCATGCTGTCGGATTCGCCCCCGGAGCGCGACGTGATCTGGACGGAAGCGGGCGTCGAGGGCGCGCACCGCTTCGTGCAGCGCGTCTGGCGTCTGGTGTCGGAGGCCGCTCCCGCGTTGGCCGGCGTCAAGCCGGCGCATGCGGCCGATGACGAAGCAGGCGCGGTCTCCAAGGCCGCGCACAAGGCGCTGAAGGCAGTGGGCGAGGACATCGGAAAACTCGGCTTCAACAAGGCGGTGGCGCGCATCTACGAGCTCTCCAACGTGTTGCAGGCGCCGCTGGCGGCGGCTTCCGCTGGCGAAGCGGACGAAGCGCTGAAAGGCGCGCTGCGCGAGGCGGTCGAGTTCCTGCTGTCGATGATCGCGCCGATGATGCCGCACCTGGCGGAGGAATGCTGGGCGGAACTGGGCGGCGCGGGATTGATCGCCGAGCGGGCGTGGCCGGTCTTCGAGCCAGCGCTGACGGTCGACAACGAGATCGTCTACCCCGTGCAGATCAACGGCAAGAAACGCGGCGACTTGACGATTGCGCGCGACGCGGATCAAGCTGCCGTCGAGAAGGCGGCGCTTGCGCTCGATGTTGTCCGCAAGGCGCTCGAGGGTAGGGAGCCGCGCAAGGTGATCGTGGTGCCGCAAAGGATCGTCAATGTCGTTGCCTGATCGCCGTTCGCCTTCCGCTCCGTTCCGCCGCGCCGGCGTCGTCGTGCTGTTCGCAGCGCTGGCGCTGGCGTCGGCGTGCACGGTGCGGCCGCTTTATTCGGACGCCGGCATCGAGACCGGCGCCGTGCCGGGCGCGACGGCGGGGCTCAAGCAGATCTCCATCGACGCGGTTGACACGCGTTATGGCCAGGAACTGCGTAATCAGTTGATTTTCCTGCTGAATGGCGGCGCAGGCCAGCCGGCGCAGGCGAAATACAAGATGACGCTTGCCGCTACCGTGCTGGTGCTCGACGAGGCGCTGGTGGGGGTCGACAACGACAACCGGCCGACGGCGGCCACCTTGCACATGACGGGCAGCTATGTGCTGACCGAGCTTTCAACCGGCAAGATCGTGGCCAAGGGATCGCGGACCATTCCGGCCTCCTACGACCAGCCTAACCAGGAATTCGCCAATCTCAGGGCGCGGCGCGACGCCGAGAACCGCGCGGCGCGCGAACTCGCCGAACTGCTGCGACTGGATATCGGCCAGAAACTGGCGAAACTGCCGGCGGCATAAGGCCGCCAGCCCTCTTCGGATACTGCGCCCGCAGGCAGCCGAAGGTTGCCTCCTTCAGATGTGCAAAGCCTGGCCGAGCGCCTTGAGCGCGGCTTCCTGAAAAGCCTCGCCCTGGGTCGGGTGCGAATGGATCGTGCCGGCGACGTCCTCTAGCCGGGCGCCCATCTCGATGGCGAGGCCGAAGGCGGCGGATAGTTCCGACACGCCCTGGCCGACCGCCTGGATGCCCAGCACCAGATGGTTGTCGGCGCGCGCGACGACGCGGACGAAACCGTCTTCACCATGTTTTGTCATGGCCCGGCCGTTGGCAGCGAAGGGGAACAGGCCGATCTTCACCTCGCGGCCGCCGGCCTTCGCCTCGTCGGGGGTTAGCCCGGCGCTGACGATCTCCGGGTCGGTGAAGCAGACGGCCGGGATGCAGCGCTTGTCCCAGCTGCGCTTGTGGCCGGCGACGATCTCCGCCACCATCTCGCCCTGCGCCATGGCGCGGTGCGCCAGCATAGGCTCGCCGGTGACGTCGCCGATGGCGAAGATGCCGCGCATCGAGGTGCGGCACTGGTCGTCGATCCTGATGAAGCGGCCGGCACGGTCGAGGTCGAGTTCTTCAAGTCCCCAGCCGTCGACTGCCGGTTTGCGCCCGACGGCTACGAGAATCTGTTCGGCCATGATCCGCCGCGTCGTGACGTCGGCGGTCTCGACGATCAGTTGATCGGTCTTCGGCTCCAGCCCTTGCGCCTTGGCGCCGAGCAGCACCTCGATGCCGAGCGCGGCGAGGCGCTTGCCGACCGGCTTGGTCAATTCCGCGTCATAGAGCGGCAGGATGCGGTCCAGCGCCTCGACCACTGTCACCTTGGCGCCAAGCTTGGCGAAAGCGATACCGAGTTCCAGCCCGATGTAACCGGCGCCGACGACCGCCAGGCTCTCCGGCACGGATTTGAGTGACAACGCTTCGGTGGAGGAGATCACCGGGCCACCAAACGGGATCAGCGGCAGTTCGACCGGCACGGAACCGGTGGCGATGACAATCGTCTCGGCCCGGATCACCTGCGTGCCCGTCTCGGTCTCGACCTCGACCGTCTTGCCGTCGCGGAATTTCGCGAAACCGTGGACGGATTTGACATTAGCCTTCTTCAGCAGGCCGGCAACGCCGTTGGTCAGCCTGCCGACGATGCGGTCCTTCCAGGCGACGGTTTTTGCAAGGTCGATCGCGGGTGCGGCGAGCGTGATGCCGACGGCGCTCTTGCCTTCGGCCGCCAGGCGCACCGCTTCGAATTCCTCCGCGGCATGGATCAGCGCCTTAGACGGGATGCAGCCGATGGTCAGGCAGGTGCCACCCGGCTTCTTCGCCTCGACGATGACGGTGTCGATGCCAAGTTGCCCGGCGCGGATGGCGCAGACATAACCGCCCGGACCAGCGCCGACGACGAGGAGCTTGCAGGAGATTTCTTTCATCGTTCAATCCACGAAAATCAGTGCCGGGGTCTCCAGCAGCGTCTTGATGCGCTGGATGAACACCGCCGCATCCCAGCCGTCGACCACGCGATGGTCGAAGGAGGAGGAGAGGTTCATCATCTTGCGCGGGATGAACTGCGAGCCGTCCCAGACCGGGCGGACCATGATCTTGTTGACGCCGACGATCGCCACTTCCGGATGGTTGATCACCGGCGTCGTGGCCACGCCGCCCATGGCGCCGAGCGACGTGATGGTGATGGTCGAGCCGGACAATTCCTCGCGCGTCGCGGTTCCCGTCTTGGCGGCCTCCGCCAGCCGGTTGACCTCGGCGGCGCAATCGAACAGGTCGCGCGCCTCGGCGTGGCGCACCACCGGCACCACCAGTCCAGACGGCGTCTGCGCGGCGATGCCGATATGCACGGCGCCGTGGCGGTGGATGATGCCGGCCTCGTCGTCGAACAGCGCGTTGACGCCCGGCTGTTCCTTTATGGCCTTGACCATGGCGCGCATCAGGAAGGGCAGGATGGTCAGCTTCGGCCGGTCCGCCTTCTTCTCGGCGTTGAGTTTTGTCCGCAACTCCTCAAGGCCGGTGACGTCGATCTCCTCGACATAGGTGATGTGCGGGATGCGCGATTTCGAAAGTCGCATCTTTTCCGCGATTTTCCGCCGCAAGCCGACGATCTTGATCTCCTCGACCGTGTCGTCCGGTGCGAGACCGGCTGGGCGCGCCACCTGCGGCCCGCGCGACAGGAACGCGTCGAGGTCTTCGTGAGAAATGCGTCCGGCTGGGCCTGAGCCTGCGACCTGGCGCAGGTCGATGCCGGCTTCCTTGGCGCGCAACCGCACGGCGGGAGCGGCCAGCGGTTTTTCGCCGGCCGGCCGGGGGGCGCCAATGGATGCGGCGCGGGCAATGGAGTTGCCGGCCGAGCTTTGGCTCGAAGCGGCGGCTTTGGAAACGGAAGGCGTGGTTTTCGGTGCGGCGACGGTTGCGACCGGCTTCGTTCCGTCGGTCTCGTTGGAAGCTGATTTCGCCGACGCAGTGCCCGCGTTGGCGGTGGCGGACGCCGTTGCGCGTGCAGATGATTTGCCGGCGTCGGCTCCCGCATTGCTTGAATCGATGGCAGCTGCTTCTCCCGCACCGCCTGCCACCTTGATGCGCACGATGGGCGAGCCGACCGCTACGGTCTCGCCGATCTCGGCGCCGACCCAAGAGACTTCACCTTCGACGGGGGAGGGGATTTCCACTGTCGCCTTGTCGGTCATGACAGCGGCAAGCAGCGAATCCTCGCGCACCAGGTCGCCGACCTTCACATGCCATTCGACAAGCTCGGCCTCGGCCACGCCCTCGCCGACGTCCGGGAGTTTTATGACGTGCTCGGCCATGATCACGCCTCCATCGTTTCGACGAATGCCCGGCCAACGCGCGCCGGGCCGGGGAAATAGTCCCATTCCTGGGCATGTGGGTAGGGCGTGTCCCAGCCCGTCACCCGCATCACCGGCGCTTCCAGATGGTAGAAGCAATGGCGCTGCACCAGCGCAGCCAGTTCCGCGCCGAAGCCGGAGGTCAGCGTCGCCTCGTGGACGACGGTGCAGCGGCCGGTCTTCTTTACCGAGTTGACGATTACGTCGAGGTCGAGCGGCAACAGTGTCCTGAGATCGATGATCTCGGCGTCGATGCCGGTCTCCGCCGCCGCGGCCTCGGCCACATAGATCATGGTGCCGTAGGCGAGCACGGTGAGTGCGGAACCCTCGCGGCGGATCGCGGCCTTGCCGAGCGGCACGGTGTAGTGGCCTTCGGCGACCTCGCCGAGCGGATGCTTCGACCAAGGCGTCACCGGGCGCTCGTGATGGCCGTCGAAGGGGCCGTTGTAGAGCCGTTTCGGTTCGAGGAAGATCACCGGGTCGGGGTCTTCGATCGCCGAGATCAGCAGGCCTTTTGCGTCATGCGGATTGGATGGCACCACGACTTTCAGACCGGACACATGGGTGAACAGCGCTTCCGGGCTCTGGCTGTGGGTCTGCCCGCCGAAGATGCCGCCCCCTGTCGGCATGCGGATGACGATTGGGCAGGTGAATTCCCCATTGGAGCGGTAGCGCAGGCGCGCCGCCTCCGAGACGATCTGGTCGTATGCCGGATAGACATAGTCGGCGAACTGTATCTCGACGCAGGGCTTCAGGCCGTAGGAGGCCATGCCGATCGCCGCGCCGACGATACCGAGTTCGTTGATCGGCGCATCGAAACAACGGGCCTTGCCGTATTTCTGCTGGAGGCCGGCGGTGCAGCGGAACACGCCGCCGAAATAGCCGACATCCTCGCCGAAGACGACGACGCGCTCGTCGCCGCCCATCGACACGTCCATGGCGTCGCGGATCGCCTCGATCATGGTCTTGCGGGGCATCGTTTACACCCCCGCCTGCTGACGCTGGCGCCTGAGATGCGGCGGCATCTCGGCGTAGACGCCTTCGAACATGTCGCGCACCGAGGGTTTGCCGCCGGCATGCAGCGTGCCGTGGCTTTCGGCCTCCTTCTGGGCTGAAATCACAGTGTCGAGAATCTCGGCTTCGGCCTGCTTGTGGCGCTCTTCCGACCAGGCGCCAAGCTTGATCAGATGCGCCTTCAGCCGCAGAACCGGATCGCCCAGCGGCCAGGCGGACGATTCCTCCTTCGGCCGATAGGCGGAGGGATCGTCGGAGGTCGAGTGCGCGCCGACGCGATAGGTGACGTATTCGATTAGCGTCGGCCCGAGATTTTTGCGCGCCCGCTCCGCCGCCCATTTGGCCACGGCGTGGACGGCGAGATAGTCGTTGCCGTCGACGCGCAACGCCGGAATGCCGAAACCGAGGCCGCGTGCGGCAAAGGTGCCGGAGCCGCCGCGCGCGATGCCCTGGAAGGTCGAGATCGCCCACTGATTGTTGACGATGTTGAGGATGACCGGCGCGCGGTAGGTCGAGGCGAAGACCAGGGCCGCGTGGAAATCGCTCTCGGCGGTGGAGCCGTCGCCGACCCAGCCGGCGGCGATCTTCGTGTCGTTGCGGATGGCCGAGGCCATCGCCCAGCCGACCGCCTGGATGAACTGCGTGGCAAGATTGCCGGAGATCGAGAAGAAGCCGAAATCCTTGGCTGAATACATGATCGGCAGTTGCCGTCCCTTCAGCGGGTCGCGTTCGTTGGAATAGATCTGGTTCATCATGTCGACCATCGGATAGCCGCCGGCGATCAGCAGGCCGGCCTGACGGTAGGTCGGGAAATTCATGTCGCCGGGCAGCAGCGCCTTGCGGAAGGCGCAGCTTACCGCCTCCTCGCCCATGTGCTGCATGTAGAAGGAGGTTTTGCCCTGCCGCTGCGCCATCTGCATGCGCGCGTCGAAGGTGCGCAGCGTCATCATGTGGCGCAGGCCTTCCAGAAGCTCGGCCGAGGTCAGCGTGCCGGCCCATGGGCCGACGGCCTCGCCGTCGCGGTTCAGCACGCGGATGATCGAATAGGCGAGGTCGCGTATGTCCTTGGCATCGACGTCGACCGGCGGGCGCGGCACCGAACCGGCCTTGGGGATCGGCACGTTGGAGAAGTCGGGCGTGCCGCCCGGCCGCACCTCCGGCTCCGGTACATGCAGGCTGAGCGGCGTTTCTCCGACCGAAGCGTCTTGCGCCATGACCGCATCCTCCCCCGGCCCTTGAACAGACCGTAACCCCAGCCTGCCCCCAAAACCTCCCGAATTGCAACGCACCGCGTTGAATTCCGATTGCGAAGGGCGGGCAACCCATTATTTGACGGGGAAGTTAGTCGAATCCGGCCGAAAGTTCCTTTCGATGATGACCTTGGGCGGGCAACTTACGGTCGGTGCCGGGCATCGTGCCTTAGACTATGTTGCCCGATGGTTGAGGGGCGGGCTCCCCGTGCGGGACCGCGATCTCACGGGAGGCTCCGCTTGAGCGGCGCCGACACGCTTTCGGAACGGGCGCGCATCGGCGACCGTTCGTCGTCGACGCGCGGACGGCTGCGTACGCTGCGCCTGTGGAGCGGGCTGGTGCTGTTCCTCTATGCCTCCATGCATCTCATCAACCATGCTTTCGGCATCCGCTCGGTGGAGGCGATGGAATGGGCGGCGGCCGTACTGCTCAGGCCGTGGGAGACCGTCCCTGGCCTGACGCTGCTCTACGGCGCGATGATCGTCCATGCCGGCCTCGGGCTCAGGGCGCTTTACCGCCGCCGTCACTTGCGTATCCCGGCTACCGAGGCGCTGCAGATCGGGCTCGGCCTGGCCATTCCGCTGCTGCTCATGGCCCATGCGGCGGCGATCCGTTATGGCAAGATCGTCTACGGGCTCGAAATCGACTTCGACCGTGTCGTCTACCAATACTGGGAGGTGATGCCTGGCTTCGGCCTGCCGCGCCAGTTGCTGCTGATGCTGGTCGTGTGGGTCCATGGCTGCATCGGCGTGCGCGCCTGGCTGCGGGGAAAAAGCTGGTATCAGCGCCGCGTGCCGCTGCTGACGGCTCTCGCCACGCTGGTGCCGGTGCTGGCGGTCCTCGGTTTCGTCAATGCGGGGCTGGACATGCGCGAGCTCGCCGCCGCGGGGCCGGATGCGCTGCCGCCCGGTGTGTTCGATGAGCCGGGGTCGCAAAAGGCCATGGCGGTCGCCGCGGTCAACCGCGCCGTCGGCTGGATGACGCTGTCTTATGCCGCGCTGGTCGCCGGCATCTTCGTGGCGCGCGCGGTGCGCGACTGGCACTCGGCGCGCTTCCGTTCGGTGCGGATCACCTATCCGGGCGGGAGGGTGGTCACGGTGCCGGCCGGGTTCAGCGTGCTGGAGGCGAGCCGCTGGGGCGGCATTCCGCATGCCTCGGTCTGCGGCGGCCGCGGGCGCTGCTCGACCTGCCGCGTCGATGTGATGGCAGGCGGAGACAACTTGCCGCCGCCCGGGCCGGAAGAGCAGCGGCTGCTGTCGCGCATCGGCGCGCCGCCTTCGGTGCGGCTCGCGTGCCAGATACGGCCGGAAAGCGACCTTGCGGTGGTGCCGCTGGTCCACTCGGCGACCGCCGCGCAGCCGCGCGGAAACACGCCCGGCCTGCCCACCGGCGGCCGGCGCGAGGCGGAGGTGGCGGCGCTGTTCGTTGACCTCAGACAGTCGACGCGGCTTGCCGACGACCGCCTGCCTTACGACACGCTGTTCATCGTCGAGCGCTACATCAAGGCCGTGTCGGCCGCCGTGCGGATGTGCGGCGGGCATGTCACCAATATCGCCGGCGACGGGGTGATGAGCGTCTTCGGCGTCGAGGGAACGGCGCCGGATGCGGCGCGCGACGCGTTCCGCGCGGCGCTGCGCATCTGGGACGGCATCGACAATCTGAACGGCGAGCTGCACAGGGAGCTTTCCGAGCCGCTGAAAGTCGGCATCGGCCTGCATGTCGGCGTCGCCGTGGTCGGCGTCAAATGGACGGGCGCCATGGAGGACATGCCGTTCCTCGGCGACACCGGCAATGTCGCGGCGCGGCTGGAGGCTCAGACGAAACGTCTCGATGCCACGCTGGTGGCCTCGAAGGAAGCGGTGCTGCTGGTGGCCGACGGCGACGGGCTCCCCGACTTTTCCGCCGTCATGCTGCCCGGCAAGCAGGAGCCGGTGGAGGCGGCGCGTTTTCGCGAGAGCGGCGAGTTGCGCGCGCTACTGGGCGCGGCGGCATCGGCATAAGCTGAGGCGGCCGCCGTTTCACTGTCTCAAGGTCTGCCGGTCAAAATAATCGACGCCGTTCGAGTTCCAGTATAGCCGGACGGCTTTGCCGATGAGGTTTTCGTAAGGGACAAAGCCGAGACTGAAACGGCTGTCGGCGGAATTGTCACGATTGTCGCCGAGTACGAAATAATGGCCGGCGGGCACGGTGAAGGCTTGCGTGTCGTCGCTGAGGGAATTGTCGGTAATGCTGACGATGGAATAGGAGACGCCGTTCGGCAAGGTTTCGCGCTGGAGGGTGCCCTTCGCTTCCTCGGAAGCGTAAGCGCCGATGTCCTCCAGCGTAACGGCAACGCCGTTTATGTGGAGGACGCCGCCGATCATCTGGATCGTTTCTCCCGGTAGGCCGACGAGGCGCTCCACATAGTCGAGCTGTGGATTATTCGGCCTTTTCAACACGACGATATCGCCGCGCTCGGGTTCGCGGCCGAAAACCCTGCCCTCGATCGGCAACAGCCCGAACGGTACGCTGTAGCGGCTGTAGCCATAGGCTGATTTGGACACCCACAGATGGTCGCCGACCTGGAGCGTCGGCTCCATGCTGCTCGCCGGGATCGAGAAAGGCTGAAACAGGAATGAGCGGATTGCGAACGCGACGGCCAGGGGCAGAACGAAGGCGATGAGGAACACACTCAGCCCGTGCGCATACCATTTGTCCCGACTGAACCACCTGGTGAAAGGAACGACGACCAGGATGGAGACGACGCCAAGGGCGATCCGGGCAAAATCGAAGAGAGCGCCCGTGAGCTCATTTTCCGGCAACAGTGGAATGCCGAAATAACAGAAATAGAGAAGCGCCCCAGCCATGACGACCAAGCTTGCCAACGCCCAGCGGCCAGCGCCGATCCACAAAAATCCGCCGAATGGGCCAGTGGCAAAGGACACCAGTGCGGTCGACCACCAGGATCGCGATCTGGCTTCGCTCATGAATGCTCCCTCCGGCATCGACGGGACAGTGCCACGGCCCAGGCTTCCATAACAAAAAAGCGGAGCAAATGCCCCGCTTCTTCAATTTGCCGATGCCGGCAGTGGATCAGGCCGGAATAATCGCGCCTTCCAGCGTGGTCAACTGGTGGAGGAATTGTTCGGCCTTGCTGCGGCCCTCGTCATTCTTGGCGTCGTTCAAATCCTCGCGCGCTTCCTGGATACGGCGAGCAAGATCGGCTCTGTCTATATCCTTCACCGAAACCGCCGACTCCGCCAGCAGCGTGCAGCCCGTCGGCAGGATGTCAGCGAAGCCGCCGAACACGACGTAACGCTCCTTCTCGCCGGACACCGGGTTCACCGTCACGACGCCCGGCTTGATGGTGGTCATCACCGGCGCGTGGTTGGCCATCACCGTCATCTCGCCTTCCGTGCCCGGAATGACGACGGATTCGACCTTTTCGGAGACGAGCAGGCGCTCGGGGGAAACCAGTTCGAATTGGAAAGCTTCAGCCATTTTCAACCCACCTTACTGCCTGCCGATATGCTCGGGTAGCCAAGTTGCTCACAATCGAAAACGCGATCGCAAACGACGACAAATGCACGACCCAGCGCCTGAGAAGGTCCATGTCGGCCTTCCCCATTTCGGCAACATCCACCATGATCGAGCCTGTCAGCCCGAAAAACGGTATCAACGACGCGAACCAGCCGAAACACAAGCCAACGGCTAGCCCAATTCTGGTGGGCCAAGCCGAATACAGCCATATGCCCAACATCAGCAGAGGCAACGCGATTGCAGCGAACTGCAAAAGGTCGCCCCAGCGGAGCAATTATGCCGCTTCGGCTGCCAGCTTCTGCGCCTTGGCGACCGCTTCCTCGATGCCGCCGACCATGTAGAAGGCGGCCTCAGGGAGGTGGTCGTATTCGCCGGCGACGAGGCCCTTGAAGCCCTTGATGGTGTCGGCGAGGTCGACCAGCTTGCCGGGCGAGCCGGTGAACACTTCGGCGACGAAGAACGGCTGCGACAGGAAGCGCTCGATCTTGCGGGCGCGGGCGACGGTCAGCTTGTCCTCTTCGGAAAGCTCGTCCATGCCCAGGATGGCGATGATGTCCTGCAGCGACTTGTAGCGCTGCAAGGTCTGCTGGACCGACCGGGCGACCTGGTAGTGCTCGTCGCCGACGACGAGCGGATCGAGCATGCGCGAGGTGGAATCCAGCGGATCGACCGCGGGGTAGATGCCCTTTTCGGCGATGGCGCGGTTCAGCGTCGTCGTCGCGTCGAGGTGGGCGAAGGAGGTGGCCGGCGCCGGGTCGGTCAAGTCGTCGGCGGGCACGTAAATGGCCTGCACCGAGGTGATCGAACCCGTCGTCGTGGTGGTGATGCGCTCCTGCAGGGCGCCCATGTCGGTGGCCAGCGTCGGCTGATAACCCACGGCGCTGGGGATACGGCCAAGCAACGCCGACACTTCCGAACCCGCCTGGGTGAAGCGGAAGATGTTATCGACGAAGAACAGCACGTCCTGGCCCTGGTCGCGGAAATATTCAGCGACGGTCAGACCGGTGAGGCCGACGCGCGCGCGCGCGCCCGGCGGCTCGTTCATCTGGCCGTAGACGAGCGCAGCCTTCGAGCCTTCGCCGCCGCCCTTCCTGTTGACGCCGGATTCAATGAACTCGTGATAGAGGTCGTTGCCTTCGCGGGTGCGCTCGCCGACGCCGGCGAACACCGAATAGCCGCCATGGGCCTTGGCGATGTTGTTGATCAGTTCTTGGATCAGCACGGTCTTGCCGACGCCGGCGCCGCCGAACAGGCCGATCTTGCCGCCCTTGGCGTAGGGCGCGAGCAAGTCGATGACCTTGATGCCGGTGACCAGGATGGCCGCTTCCGTCGACTGGTCGACATAGGCCGGAGCGGGCTGGTGGATGCCGCGATATTCGGTGGCGACGATCGGTCCGGCTTCGTCGACCGGCTCACCGATGACGTTGATGATGCGGCCGAGCATTTCGGGGCCGACCGGCACGGAGATCGGGCCGCCGGTGTCGGTGACCGGCTGGCCACGCACCAGGCCTTCGGTGGAGTCCATCGCGATGCAGCGCACGGTGTTCTCGCCTAGATGCTGGGCGACTTCGAGCACGAGGCGGTTGCCGACGTTCTCGGTCTCCAGCGCGTTCAGGATCGCCGGCAGGCTGTCCTCGAACTGCACGTCGACAACGGCGCCGATGACCTGACGGACCTTTCCGGTCGCGCCGGCGGATACCTTGGCCACTGCCGCCGGAGCGGATTTCGCTGGAGCCTTGGGCGCCGCCGCCTTTGCCGGTGCGGCTTTCGCGGCCGCGGCCGGTGCCTTGGGGGTCGCTGCTTTCGCCATTTTCGTTACCCTTTTCGTTCGAATGTGGTTTCGCGTCATGCCGGCCGCTGCCGGCGAACGCGCTAGAGCGCCTCGGCGCCCGAAATGATCTCGATGAGTTCCTTGGTGATCTGCGCCTGGCGCTGGCGGTTGTAGGTGATCGACAGCTTGTTGATCATGTCGCCGGCATTGCGCGTCGCATTGTCCATGGCGCTCATCTTGGCGCCCATCTCGCCGGCCGCATTCTCAAGCAGCGCGCGGAAAATCTGGACCGCAATGTTGCGCGGGATGAGGTCGGAGAGGATTTCGCCCGGCTCCGGCTCGTATTCGTAGACGGCATTGCCAATCTCGCCGCCATTGGCGGAGGCGTCGGACGCCGCCGGGATCAGTTGCTGCGCGGTCGGGATCTGCGAGATCACCGACTTGAACTGCGAATAGAACAGCGTGGCGACGTCGAACTGGCCTTCCTGGAAAAGGTGTATCACCTTTTTCGCGATGGCGTCGGCGTTGACGAAGCCCAGCGTCTTGACCTCGCGCAGGTCGACGCGGTCGATGATCATGTTGCCGAAGTCGCGGCGAAGGATGTCGAAACCCTTCTTGCCGACGCAGATGATCTTCACCGTCTTGCCGGCGGCCAGCAGCTTGCGGATATGGTCGCGCGCAAACCGCGCGATCTGGCTGTTGAAGCCGCCGCACAGGCCGCGCTCGGCGGTGCAGACGATGAGCAAATGCACGTCGTCCTTGCCGGTGCCGGTCATCAGCGCCGGGGCGTCGCCGCCGCCGCCGACCGCCTGGGTGATGTTGGCGAGCACCGAGGCCATGCGCTGCGAATAGGGACGCGCGGCTTCCGCCGCCTCCTGCGCGCGGCGCAGCTTCGCCGCGGCGACCATCTGCATCGCCTTGGTGATCTTCTGCGTCGCCTTAACCGAGGCGATGCGGTTGCGTAGGTCCTTTAGCGAAGGCATGTCGCCGGTCCGTTCCCGTCCGTCTTACGCGAAGGTCTTGGCGAAGGCGTCGATCTGCGCCTTGAGTTTTCCGCGAAGGTCGTCCGACAGGGCCTTCTCGTTGCGGATCCCATCCAGAACCGCCTTGCCGTCCGAGCGCATGTGGGCCAGCAGCCCCTGCTCGAACTTGCCGACCTGGTTGACGGGAAGCTTGTCGAGATAGCCGTTGACGCCGGCGAAGATCACCGCGACCTGCTCTTCCGTCTTCAGCGGCGAGAACTGCGGCTGCTTCAGGAGCTCGGTCAGGCGGGCGCCGCGGTTGAGCAGACGCTGCGTGGCGGCGTCGAGGTCCGAGCCGAACTGCGCGAAGGCGGCCATCTCGCGATACTGGGCGAGTTCGCCCTTGATCGAGCCGGCGACCTGCTTCATCGCCTTGATCTGCGCCGACGAGCCGACGCGCGACACCGACAGGCCGACGTTCACGGCCGGGCGGATGCCCTGGAAGAACAGGTTGGTCTCCAAAAAGATCTGGCCGTCGGTGATCGAGATGACGTTGGTCGGGATGTAGGCCGACACGTCGTTGGCCTGCGTCTCGATGACGGGAAGGGCGGTCAGCGAGCCGGCGCCCTGCTCGTCGTTCATCTTGGCGGCGCGCTCGAGCAGGCGGCTGTGGAGATAGAACACGTCGCCCGGGTAGGCTTCGCGGCCCGGCGGGCGGCGCAGCAGCAGCGACATCTGGCGATAGGCGACGGCCTGCTTGGACAGGTCGTCATAGGCGATCAGGGCGTGCTTGCCGTTGTCGCGGAAATATTCGCCCATGGTGCAACCGGCGAACGGCGCGATGTATTGCAGCGGCGCCGGATCGGAGGCGGTGGCGGCGATGATGATCGAATATTCGAGCGCGCCGCGCTCTTCGAGAACCTTCACGAACTGCGCGACGGTCGAGCGCTTCTGGCCGACGGCGACGTAGACGCAATAGAGCTTCTCGGATTCCGGACCGCTGACGTGGATCGCCTTCTGGTTCAGGATGGTGTCAAGGATGATGGCGGTCTTGCCGGTCTGGCGGTCGCCGATGACCAGCTCGCGCTGCCCGCGGCCGACCGGGATGAGCGCATCGATGGCCTTGAGGCCGGTCGACATCGGCTCGTGCACTGACTTGCGCGGGATGATGCCGGGCGCCTTGACGTCGACGCGCTTGCGCTCGGTGTATTTGATCGGGCCCTTGCCGTCGATCGGATTGCCGAGCGCGTCGACCACGCGGCCGAGCAGGCCTTCGCCGACCGGAACGTCGACGATGGCGCCGGTGCGCTTGACGGTGTCGCCTTCCTTGATGTCGCGGTCGTTGCCGAAGATGACGACGCCGACATTGTCGGCTTCGAGGTTCAGCGCCATGCCGCGGATGCCGCCGGGGAACTCGACCATCTCGCCGGCCTGGACGTTGTCGAGGCCGTAGACGCGGGCGATGCCGTCGCCCACCGACAGAACCTGACCCACCTCGGAGACTTCGGCTTCCTTGCCGAAATTCTTGATCTGGTCTTTAAGGATTGCGGAGATTTCCGCGGCGCGGATGTCCATCAGCCGACCTCTTTCAGTGCAAGCTTGAGCGAGTTGAGTTTTGTTCTGAGCGACGTGTCGATCTGGCGCGAGCCGAGTTTCACGACCAGGCCGCCGAGCAGCGTCGGATCGACGGTGACGGCGATCGAGACGTCCTTGCCGGCGACACCCTTCAGCGCGGCCTTGAGCTCGGTCTCCTGCGCGGATGTCAGTGCGTGCGCCGACGTGACCTCGGCGGCGACCTCGCCGCGCGCCTCGGCGGCAATGCGGCGGAACGCCTTGATCATCGCCGGCACGGCGAACAGGCGGCGGTTCTTGGCGACGACCTTCAGGAAGCTGCCGACGAGGCCGGCGATGCCAGCCTTGTCGACGATCGCCGAGATCGCCTTGAATTGCTCGTCGGCCGAGAAGACCGGGCTTTTGATCATGCGGGAGAGGTCTTCGCTGCGCGACAGCATCTCCTCGAAGCGGCCAAGATCGGCTTCAACCTGCGGCACGGCGTTCGCCTCGGCGGCGAGATCGTGCAGGGAAGCGGCGTAACGTTCGGCGACACCGGAGACTGGCGAGCTGGACTTGGCCACGGACGGTCTTTTCTCTTGGTCTGAAAGGCCACGAGATTGTCGGCGCGAGTACTGGACTCTGGCTAAATCTTTGGCCTTATTGCATTTTTACCGTCGACCGACCCCGCGCAAGGCGCTCCCCCGTCCGACAGTCGTCCGCCGTCTAGCATACGCATACGAACACCGCAACACGTTGCCTGGCAAGGTTCAGAACAGATTGTCGCAGCCGGGCGACGTGTCTCTCGGCTGCGACGGATTCACGGGATCAGGCCGAAGGCGAAGGCGAGCGGAAGCGCTGCGAGCGCCACTTCGACGACCAACGAAATCCAGTTGTAGAAGGTGTTGCCGCTGTCCGAGAGCATGGAGACGAGACGGCCGAAGGCGGTGAACAGCCACGAGACGCCGAGCGCCATATAAAGGAAAGGCTGAGCGCCGAGCAGCACGCAGCACAGGCCGAGGCCGAGATAAAAGCCGGCCATAGTGGCGCGCGCTTCCGACACGGCTTCCGGATGGGCCTCGGTGGTTTGCAGGCGCAGGATGCGCAGCGAGATGCGCGGCGCGAAGAACAGCAGCAGGCCGAACAGCACGGTGACGGCCGCGCTCGACCAGGCCAGCCACTCGCCGTTGCTCATCGGCCACGGAAACGCCAGTTCCATTTTGCCCTCTCCAGAATCGCAGTCTTTCGCGGCGGGCATCCTATCGCAGGAGGATGTGGATGCCAGATGGAAAGATGGCGCTTTCCTCAAGCTATGCCGCCGATCGGGCCAAGGGTTCGTGAAGACTCTCCAGCGATTACAAAAAGCTCTGCGGATCGATATCCACCTGCACCCTGACCGAGCCACGCGGCTTCGGCCCGGCCGCAAGCAGCGCGCGCAAAAAGGCCTGCATGTCGGATTTGCGCTCGCCGTGGACCAGCAGGCGGAAGCGATGGCGGCCGGCGAGCAGTGCCAGCGGCGCCTCGGCGGGGCCGAGCAGGCTGATGTCTTTCGACTGGGGTGCCGCGCGGCGCAGGTGCCGCGCGTGGCTCTCGGCCTCGGCTTTCGTTTCGGCGCTGACGACGATGCCGGCCAGTCGACCGAAGGGCGGAAGGGCGGAACGCTCGCGCTCGGCGATCTCGCGCTCGTAGAAGGCTTCGGCGTCGCCGGAAACCAGCGCCCGCATCACAGGGTGGTCGGGCTGAAAGGTCTGCAACAGGCCGGCGCTTTTCTTGCCTGTGCGGCCGGCGCGGCCGGTCACCTGGCTGAGAAGCTGAAACGTCCGTTCGGCGGCGCGCGGATCGCCATTGGCAAGGCCGAGATCGGCGTCGACCACGCCGACCAGCGTCATGTTGGGGAAGTTGTGGCCCTTGGCCACCAGTTGCGTGCCGATGACGATGTCTGCCTCGCCCTTGGCGATGGCGTCGAGTTCCAGCCTGAGCCGCTTCACGCCGCCCAGGATGTCGGAGGACAACACGATGGTGCGCGCATCGGGAAAATGCCCGACCACCTCCTCGGCGATGCGCTCGACGCCGGGGCCGCAGGCGGCGAGATGATCGAAGGTGCCGCATTCCGGGCAGGCTTCCGGGCGGTGCTCGTGATGGCCGCAATGGTGGCAGACAAGCTGGCCGCGGAACCGGTGCTCGACCAGCCAGGCCGAGCAGGACGGGCACTGAAAACGGTGGCCGCAGACCCGGCAGAGCGTCAGCGGCGCATAGCCGCGGCGGTTGAGGAACAGCAGCGCCTGTTCATTGCGGCCGACCGTGGCGCGCACCTGATCGATTAGCACCGGCGACAGGAAACCGCCGCGCGCCGGCGGGGCACGGCGCAGGTCGATGGCGCGGATGTCGGGCAGCGCCGCGTCGGCGTAGCGCGACGACAGCGCGATGCGCTCGTAGCGCCCCTGGCCGGCGTTCACCCGGCTTTCGACGGACGGGGTTGCCGACGCGAGGATCGCGGGAAAGCCGCCGATATGGGCGCGCACCACGGCCATGTCGCGGGCGCTGTAGAAGACGCGGTCCTCCTGTTTGTAGGCGGGGTCGTGTTCCTCGTCGACAACGATCAGGCCGAGATCGGGGAAGGGGAGGTAGAGCGCCGAGCGGGCGCCGGCGACGACGCGCACCTGGCCCTCCGCCACCTGCCGCCAGACCCTTTCACGCATGCGCGGCGGCACGTCCGAATGCCATTCCGCTGGTTTTGCTCCAAAGCGGTCCTGAAAACGCTCGAGGAACGCTTGCGTGAGCGCGATTTCGGGCAGCAGGATCAGCACCTGTTTGCCGCGCTCGACCGCCGCGGCCACGGCCTCGAAATAGACCTCCGTCTTGCCCGATCCGGTGACGCCGTCGATCAGCGTCACGCTGAATTTCCCGGCCTCGACCGTGCGGCGCAGCGCCGCCCCTGCCTCTTCCTGCTCGCCGCTCAACTCATTCGTGCCGTAGGACGGGTCTGGCGCCGGCACGACGGGGCGCGGCGGGATCATTTCGTGGGCCAGCACGCCCTGCGCCTTCAGCCCGTCTATCACGGTCGACGATACGCCAGCGGCATGCGCCAGGCCGGAGCGTGTCCAGGCCAGCCCGTCATCGGCCAGTTCAAGCACGCGCGCCCGCGCCTCGGTCATACGGTCGGGCTCGCTCCCGGTCTTGCGCAGACCCTCGATCCAGGGTTCGGGGTCAAATGCCTCCGGCGCGCGCAGGATCATACGGGCGACCATGCCGGGCGCGGCGAGTGTGTAGTTCGATACCCAGTCGACGAAGCGGCGCATGCCCTCCGGCACCGGCGGACAGTCGAAGACGTGATCGATCGGCCGGAGCTTTTTTGCATCGACCGCGCCGCCTTCACCGTCCCAGACGATGCCGGCGACCAGGCGCGGCCCGAGCGGCACCCGCACGATCGAGCCGGGCTCGACCGTCATGCCTTCAGGCACCGCATAGGTGTAGGGCGCTTCCGCCGGCATCGGCACCAGGACCGGCACCGCGGTGGGCCGCGAATCTCGTTTCATGATGGCGGACCTTGCCTCGACTCGGGGTGCAAGGGGAAGTGTCCGGTGTGCGCTACCGAACGGGCCAGAACACCAGCAGCAGCGGCACGGCGGCGAAGATGACGATGATCGACAGCGGCAGGCCGAGGCGCGGATAGTCGGCGAATTTATAGCCGCCCGGCCCCATCACCAGCGTGTTGCATTGGTGGCCGATAGGCGTCAGGAAATCGCAGCCGGCGCCGATTGCCACCGCCATCAGGAAGGCCTCAGGCCTGTAACCCAGTGCCGAGGCGAAGCCTGCGGCGATCGGCGCCATCACCAGCACGGTCGCGGCGTTGTTCAGGAACGGCGTCACCGCCATGGCGGTGACCAGGATCAGCGCCAGCGCGCCATAGGCCGGCAGTCCCGTCGCGACATCGGCCAGCACGGCAGCCAGAACATCGGTCGCGCCAGTGGTGCGCAGCGAATCGCTGACTGGAATCAGCGTCGCCAGCATCACCAGGATCGGGCCATCGACGGAAGCGTAGATCTCGCGCAGCGGGATCACCCTGAACAGCACCATCGCCACCGCCGCGGCGAAAAACGCGACCGGCACCGGCACGAGGCCGAGCGCCGTCGTTCCCATCGCGGCCACCAGGATCGCCACCGGCACGATGCCGCGCCTGACGCTGCCGATCAGCAGCGAGCGTTCCGCCAGCGGCAGCAGGTGGAACTCGCGCAGGAACTCCGGCATTGCCGTGTGGTCGCCCTGCAGCAGCACGATGTCGCCCAGGCGGAATACGATCGTGCCGGGGTCGCGGTCCAACCTTTCGCCCTTGCGGCTCACCGCCAGAAGATTGACGTTGAAGCGGTGGTAGAGCAGCAATCCCTGCGCCGACCAGCCGATAAGGCTGGAATGCTCTCCGATCACCGCCTCGATCGCCATGATCTCGGAGGAACGGCCTTCCGTCGTCAGTTTGCGGTCGCCGGTGATGCTGAGACTGGCCTGCGCCACCAGCCGGTCGAGATCCTGCGGGTCGCCTTCGATGATCAGCCGGTCGCCGTCGCGAAGTGCTGCGTCCGGGAAGGGCGTTATCCGCAGCGTCCCGTCGCGCAGGATCGAGGTGATCACCGCCTCGCCCGCAGCCATCTTCAGCAGGTCGGCCACCGTCTTGCCGGCGACCGCGGATTCGGCCGTCACCTTGGCCTCGGCGACATAGTTCTTGATGTCGAGCGCATGGTGCACCGAGACATCCTTTCGCACGCGCACCGGCACGATCCAGTAGAACGCTACCAGGAAGACGATGCCGACCGCCGTCAGCGACAGGCCGACCGGGGTGAAATCGAACATGGTGAAGCTTGTGCCGGTGATCTCCTCGCGTAGCCGCGACACCACGATGTTGGGCGAGGTGCCGATCTGCGTCATCAGCCCGCCGAGCAGCGCGGCGAAGGCCATCGGCATCAGGAACACCGACGGCGAAGTGTTGGAACGTCGGGCGAACTGGAAGGCGATCGGGATCATGATCGCCAGCGCGCCGATGTTTTTCACGAACGCCGACAACAGGGCGACGACGATCACGAGGAGCGCGAGTTGCGCCCGTACCGAAGTCAGGTTCGGCGCGTAGCGCTGGACCGCGAGTTCCATGATGCCGCTGCGGGCGACCCCGGCGCTGACCAGCAGCGCGCTGCCGACGATGATGACGATGTCGTCGCTGAAGCCGCTGAAAGCTTTGTCGAGCGGAACCACGCCGACCGCGAGCGCCAGAAGCAGCGCGAGGGCCGCGACAAGGTCGTAGCGGAAACGGCCCCAGACGAAGGCCGCCATCATCACGACGATGACGGCGACCGACAGAAGTTGCGGTGCGGTCAGCATCGGTTCCCTCAATTCATGAAGCTGACAACGCCGGCCAGTGGCTTTTGTTGCTGGCCAGCGCGGACCGGCCGTCAAGGCCAGACCGCGCTACTGGGCTCCAGGCAGAAGGTTTTTTCGGTTCAAACCTTCGTCAGGTCGACGCCGTTCGAACCGGCGACAAAATCCGAAAGGGTCGGCACGAAGTCGCCGCCATGTCCGGTCGCGACGGCGGCGGCAAAACTGTTGCGCACGGCGGCGCCGACGGGGTTGGCGACGGTCGCCGACTGCGCGAAGGAGGCGAGGTAGGTCATGTCCTTCAACGCGTTCGAGATCGCGAAGCGGTGGGCGTTCGGATTGCGGTTCACGACATAGTCGAAAAAGGTCTGGTAGAAGCCGCAATCCATGCGGCCGCCGCGGATGACGCTGTCGAACGTTTTTGGGGTCAGCCCGGCCTTGGCGCCGAGCATCAGCGCTTCCGCATAGATCGCGGCGTAGCCCATCGACAGGAAGTTGTTGAGCAGCTTCATCGTATGGCCGGTGCCGGTCGGACCGGTGTGGATGACGCGGCCGGCGAAGGCTTCCAGCACGGGGCGGGCGCGGGCGAGGTCGTCGGCCGAGCCGCCGGCCATGACGTCGAGCGTGCCGTCGGCGGCTTCCTTCGGCGTGCGGCCGAGCGGCGCGTCGATCAGCATGATGCCGCGCTCCTTCAGTTCCGCCGCCAGCCGCACGGTGGAAGCGGGATCGGAGGTCGAGCAATCGACGATCATCAGTTTCTTGCCGGCGGAGGCCAGGCCGTCGGCGCCGTTGATCGCCTGCTCGACCTGCGGCGAGCCGGTGACGCAGAGCACGACGATGTCGCTGTTTTCGGCCAGTTCGCGCGGCGTCTTCGCCTCGGACGCGCCGGCGGCGACCAGCCTGTCGACTGCCTCGCGGCTGCGGTGGGCGAGAACGGTGAGCGGCCAGCCCTTCTTCACTATGTTGGCGGCCATGCCGGCGCCCATATTGCCGAGACCAATGAAACCGATGCGTTCCTTCATGGCGTTCCTCCCTCTTCCGATGCGCGACACCTAAGCCTTTCGCCCGAATACGCAAGGCCGCCACTGTGTGGTCCGATCCAATTTGCCGGTCGTTTACCGCGTCGGCATCAGGTCGTGCGGCAAGCCGGCAAAGAGGGTTTGCTGCGCCGCGGATCGGACTAGAATGCGGAAAGGCGCCCGAGTCCTTTCTGTTTCCTCGCCTCGCCTGGCGGGGCCTATCTGGATGGAAGCGACAGGCTCCGATCGCGCGAGGGACTGGGAGTTCGTCATGAATTGTCGCAAACCTATGCCGCGCATGCGCCATCTCGCTGGGCTGCTGCTTGGCGCGGCGTATCTGACCGCAGCGTGCTTGCCGGCGGTCGCACAGAGCGCGACAAAGCCATCCGATCCGCTCTGGTCCGACGCGCCGAAGCGGGTCGACAACAGAAATCAACAGCTCGAACGACTGCCCGGTACCAACGCCCAGCAGGCCGATGCCAAGCCGGAGCGCTATCCGCTGCATCTCAAGCGCACGCTGCCCTACACTGTCATCGACAGCGTCAGTTTCATACAGGAGGGCAAGAAATACCGGCTGGTCGATCTCGATCCGGTGCCGGCGGCCAAGACCTGCAAGAATCCCGACGGCCTGCGCTGGGCTTGCGGGCTGAAGTCGCGGGTTGCGCTCAGCCGGTTGCTGCGGGCCAAGCCGATCCGATGCGCGCCGCTCGGCGAGAAGGATGGTTTTACGCTGGTCGAATGCGTGCGCAACGAAAAGGACCTGGGTGGGCAGATGGCTGCCGCCGGCTATGCGACCATGTCCGCCGGCAAGGAGCGCTATCGCGCCGAGGAAGAAGAAGCGCGCCGGAAGAAGACCGGCGTGTGGGCGGAGGCGACGGTGGCGGGGAACTGACAATCCTTTCCGCTGCGACTGTTCGGCGTGCTTGTCGCTATCAGACGACCCGCGTCGTCAGGTGCCTTCTACGTCAGGCGCGGCTGCCGACGGTCGTGAATCCCTGCTCCCAGCCGTCACCGGCGGCAATGATGCAACTCGTTCCGCCGACGTCGGTCATCACCAGTGTCCAGGTGCCGCCCTCAGAAGCGTAGATTTCCATGATCGCCGCGTCACCGACGCGACCATAGGCCGACTGGCGCTCCTGAAAATCCTTGGCGAGATCGGCCTCGAGCTGGGCACGCTGGAGACATACGCCATTCGACTGCGTTGGGGCTTGGGTCTGTGCCGATGAAGGGCCGATAAGCACAATGCCGGCCGTTGCGACCGCGCCGGCCACGCCTGCTGTCCAGTTGTGTGCCATGAGCACCTCCTTGGCCTTGGTATGTCCTTAACGAGGTTCGGAGGAAGCCTCCGCCAAGGTCGGGCCTCGGCGCGTCACCATGCGCCGATAGATGGGAACGCCCCCATCGCTGCCGGGTTCCATGCAAAAGCGATGGTTGGATAGCTGGCGGGCTAAGGCGTCCGCCTATCCGTACTCGCCAGGCTTGGGGCAGCAGTGCCGCCGCCGACCCGTCTGCCGTCAGACGTTGTCGCCGGACAAAATTGCCGAATTCTCCCAATTGTCGCCCGCGGCGACAATGCAGCTCCTGCCGGTCACGTCGGTGATGACGATCGTCCATGTCCCGGTTTCGGCGACGAAAATCTCCATGACCGCGACCTGGCCGATTGTCCCGAAGCCGAGCTGCTTTTCCTGGAATTTTTCGCCGAGCTGCGCGACCAGATTGCCACGCTCTGCGCAGAATGCGTACTGTGCATCCGCCGCATATGTGCTTGCCGCAATGAAGACGGCCGCAAGCAGCGCCTTCGTCCAACCAACACCCGTGCCATCAGGCACCTCCTTGGCCGTCCTCGCACGGCGGAAGGAGGAAACTCACCCCGCCGAAGCGATTCGGGCCGGTTTCGACATCGTCATAGCGCGCTCCCTTGCGCTTTCCGGTCCCAATAGCGAGAACTCCATGTTCTCGTTATGTCCAATATGTGGGGTACGGCGAAAGTACGCGCAAGGCCACATTTGCGTGAACATCCGTGGCCTGTCCGAGACGACAGAAACGCCGAAGCCGCAAGGCTCCGGCGTCAGAAACGTGGGTTGCATCGGGAGCAACTCGTTGACGAGCCGCCCAACAGCGCCGGTCAGTTCATCGTCGGGATGACGAACTCCGCGCCTTCCTTCACGCCGGACGGCCAGCGCGAGGTGACGGTCTTGGTCTTGGTATAGAAGCGGAAAGCGTCCGGGCCGTGCTGGTTCAGGTCGCCGAAGCCGGAACCCTTCCAGCCGCCGAAGGTGTAATAGGCGATCGGAACCGGGATCGGCACGTTGATGCCGACCATGCCGACCTGCACCTTGGAGGCGAAGTCGCGGGCGGCGTCGCCGTCGCGCGTGAAGATCGCCACGCCGTTGCCCATCTCGTGGTCGTTGGGCAGCTTCAGCGCTTCCTCGTAGTTCCTGGCGCGGACCACTGAGAGAACAGGGCCAAAAATCTCTTCCTTGTAGATGCGCATGTCGGCGGTCACGTCGTCGAACAGGCAGCCGCCCATGTAATAACCGTTCTCGTAACCCTGCATCTTGAAGTTGCGGCCGTCGACGACCAGCTTGGCGCCTTCCTTGATGCCGGTGTCGACGTAACCCTTGATGCGCTCCAGCGCCTGGGCGGTGACGACCGGGCCGAAATCGGCGGAACTGTCGGTCGAGGGGCCGACCTTCAGGCTCTCGACGCGCGGGATCAGCCGTTCCATGAGGCGGTCGGCGGTGTCCTTGCCGACCGGCACGGCGACCGAGATCGCCATGCAGCGCTCGCCGGCCGAGCCGTAGCCGGCACCGATCAGCGCATCGACCGTCTGGTCCATGTCGGCGTCGGGCATGATGATCATGTGGTTCTTGGCGCCGCCAAAGCACTGTACGCGCTTGCCGCTCGCCGTGCCGCGCGAATAGATGTAGTGCGCGATCGGTGTCGAGCCGACGAAACCGATGGCCTTGATGTCCTGGTCGTCGAGGATGGCGTCCACCACGTCCTTGTCGCCGTTGACGACGTTCAGGATGCCGGCCGGCAGGCCGGCCTCGATGAACAGTTCGGCGATGCGCAGCGGCACGCCGGGGTCGCGCTCCGACGGCTTCAGGATGAAGGCGTTGCCGCAGGCAATCGCCGGGGCGATCTTCCACAGCGGGATCATGGCGGGGAAGTTGAACGGGGTGATGCCGGCGACCACGCCAAGGGCCTGCCGCATCGAATAGACGTCGATGCCGGGGCCGGCGCCGTCGGTGAATTCGCCCTTCATCATGTGCGGCGCACCGATGCAGACTTCCACCACTTCCAGCCCGCGCTGGATGTCGCCCTTGGCGTCGGCGATGGTCTTGCCGTGCTCGCGGGCGAGGATGTCGGCTAGCGCGTCATATTCGCGGTTGGCGAGTTCCAGAAACTTCATCAGCACGCGCACGCGGCGCTGCGGGTTGGTGGCGGCCCAGGCCGGCTGTGCGGCCTTGGCGTTCTCGACGGCGGCGCGCAGTTCGGCCTTGGAGGCTAGCGCCACGGTGCCGCGCACCGTGCCGTCCATCGGCTGCATGACGTCCTGGCTGCGGCCGCTGGCTCCGGCGACATGCTTGCCGCCGATGAAATGTCCGTACTCGATCATGGTTTCTCTCCCTTGTCGTATGCTCGCATTGTCCCGCTTCGGCGGGCAAATGGCAACGCGAGGGAAATCGCAGCCGTTGTGCAGGAAATGTAGAACGACATTGTCGGACATGCGAAATTCTGCATAGATACTGCCCCATGAACTGGGATGACGTCCGCATCTTTTTGGCAGTCGCCCGCGCCGGCCAAATCCTCGGCGCGGCGCGGCGGCTCGACCTCAACCACGCCACCGTGTCGCGCCGCGTTGCGGCACTCGAGGAGTCGCTGCGGGCAAAACTGTTCCGCCGCCTCACCACCGGCAGTGAGCTGACGCCCGCGGGGGAGCGGTTCCTGGCGGTCGCCGAGCGCATGGAAACCGAGATGCTCGTTGCCCGCTCGGAGATATCGGGGGAGGGCGAGGATGTGTCGGGCACGGTGCGCATCGGGGCGCCGGACGGGTTCGGCGTTGCCTTCCTCGCGCCGCGGCTCGGCGGCCTCACCGCGCAGCATCCGGAGCTGAAGATCCAGCTCGTCCCGGTGCCGCGTTCCTTCTCGCTGTCGCGGCGCGAGGCCGACATCGCCATCACCACCGAACGGCCGAGCGAGGGCCGGCTGGTGGCGGTCAAGCTGGTGGACTACACGCTCGGCCTGTTCGCCTCGAAAGCCTATGCGGAGGTGCATGGCCTGCCCGAGACGCAGGCTGGCGTCACGGCCCACCGCCTCGTCGGCTACGTGCCCGACCTCGTCATCAACCCGACGCTCGACTACGCCGCCGAGTTCAGCCCGGACTGGAGCGCCGGCTTCATGATTTCGTCGGCGTTGGGACAGGCGGAAGCGGTGCGTTCCGGCGCCGGTATCGGCATCCTCCACACTTTTGTCGCGCGCGCCATGCCTGAGTTGGTTGCCGTCGCGTCGATCCCGCCGATCAGGCGCGCCTACTGGCTGGTCTATCATGAATCGGTGCGGCCGCTGCGCCGCATCCAGGCAGTTGCCGGCTTCATCACCAAGGCGGTGGAGCGGGAGAAGACGCTGTTCGTGTGAGGCCGGCGGAAGCCCGCTACAGGATCGCCCTTGGTCGACCATTGACCATCACGCCAGAGCGACCAGGATGATGGCGGCCGCGGTGGTCAGCACCAGAAGCGGGATCGCCCAGGTCAGGAACAGGTAGAACTGTTCCTGCACATAGACGCCGAAGGCGCGCTCGACGACGCGGAAGCGGAACAGCAGCACGTTGACGGCCAGGCTGATCGCCAGCGTCACATAGTTCAGCGCGAACAGCCGGTTGATCGGATTGTCGCCTGACTCCAGCACCTCGTAGACCGAGTTGACGGTGAAGTTCAGCGCGATCACCGCGAACAGGCCGCCTATGATGATGTTGACCAGCTCGAAGGTTTCGATCTGGAAGGCGCCGTCCTCGACGCGGTTCAGCCATACTGCCAGCAGCGGGATCAGCAGCGACGCCAGCAGCGGCACGAAGATCGAAGCGATGATCGGACCCGGGTCGCGCACCGCGCCCAGCGAGGCGGTCACGATGGCGTGCGAGGCGCCATACCAGCCGGGCTGGGCCTCGATCGCCAGATTGACGAAGCGCAGCGCCCAGCCGTCGAGGCGGGCGTTGGCCCCCGGCCGGCTGAAGTCGAGGTCGTCCTGATCGAAAGCAAGCGCCGTCTGGCTCGTGGTCTCCGCCCGCAGCGCCAGGTGCACCTGCAGTTCCTGCTGGCCGAAGGGAAAATGCAGCACGTCGTAGGGGGTGGAAAACTCACCGCCGACACGCTTCAGCATCTCGACGCGGCCATCGGGAAATATGCGCAGGCCGGTCTCGGCCGGTGCAGCCTCGCCCACCTGGTTCGAGATCACCACATCCGGTATCCAGATGCGCTTCATCTCGTCCAGTGCGGCCTCGCCGCGCAGGATGCGCGGCGGGTCGTTGGCCTCGGCGGCGGGGCGGCGCAGGCGCAGATCCTCCCAGCGCAGCCGGATATCCACGGTCGCCCTGAAGGTCGAGGCGTTCTCGTCGAAGGCCGACACCTCGACATAACCGATGGCCGCCTTCACCAGAACAGGCAGGCCCTTGCCCATGGGCAGGCTGGTGTCGGCCGTCGCTGGTGCTGAGCAAGCGAGGACCAGCGCGGCGAGCGCGACGAGGAAGGTTTTCATGCCGCCGGCTTCCCGGCGCGTTTGGCGGCGACACGGTTGTGCAAGTCGACCAGCGGCTGGAGTTCGGATGCGAACCGCTCCGATCCTTCGATCGGCACCGGTGCCCCACCGCCCGAGAGCCCGACGAAGCGGCCGATCACCACTTCCAGCGGTCTGAGCAGAAACCCGCGGATGACGACGATGATCGCGCCGGCAAGGATGACGATGGCAAACATCGCCAGGCAGGCCTGCCAGACCAGCGAGCGACCGGCGGCGGCACGCGAACCGGAAAAATCGCGCGCCGTGGCCACGACACCGAGTGATTGGCCGGCACCATCGCGCAACGGGATCAGCAGCACGCCAAAAGGCACGCCCTGGGCCTCGCGCGCATAGGTGACCGGTTCGTTGACCACGGAGATATCGGCGTCGCCGGCAAGATGACCCATCAGCGCTCCGTTGGTGGTTTCCAGCCGTACGAAGCGGCCGACGCGGTTCTGTTCACTGAAGACGGCTGGATCGAGCGCGGTGGCGAAGTCGCGCAGCGGCTTCTCCTCGATGAAGAGCGAGAATTCCAGGCCGTAGGCGCTTTTCATCGCCACCAGCACCGGGGCGAAATCCAGGCCGAACTCGACGCTGCCGGCATGATTACCCTGCATGTCGGTGACCGGCGCTACACCGAAGATCGCAGGGCCGCTGCGGGCGATCGCCAGGCCCTTGGCCGAGACGTGGTCGCGATTGACAGCCACCACCATCGGCCGGAAGCGCGACAGGTCGTCGCCGAACAGCGTCGGGTCCTGCAATCTCAGCAGCGAGGTCGCCGGCGGCACGTGGAACTGCACCTGGTCGACGCTGTGACGCTCCTTCTGGCCCTCGAACATCGCCGCGAAATTGTCGAGCAGCGCCTGCCTGTCCCTGGCCGCTACAGCCTGCCGCGTCACCGGCAGCGCGGCCAGCAGTTCGGCGCGGGCAAGCGCCTTGTTTTCGGCATCGCGCAGCGCGGTGTCGAAGATCGCCTGCATGAGTTCGAACTGGCTCTTCTCGACCGCGTCGGTCAGCCCGCCGAACAGTCTGACCGACAGCACGGTCAGCGCCGCCACGACAACAATCACCGCGGCAATCAATGCCGCGGGTGCGCTTCTGCGAAACCTCATCGCTTTTCAGCCCTCGAATCTCCCGAAGGAGACGCCCCAAAATGTCCCGGCTAATCTCTGGCAGACTTGGCGGGAGCGTTCAATCGGGGAGGATGCGGAGTATCGCCGGTCATCGCGCTGCCACGGGGCGGCGGCGCTGTCAGTGCCACATCTTGGGTATTGGGCGCGACACGCTTTAAGCGTGGCCAGAGCGGGGAAGCATGGCGTCGCCGGTATCGGAGACCTGTCCTACACGCCGGCCAGCGGCCAACGCGAAAAGGCCGGCGCTTGTGCTATTTAGAGCGCCGCTTCGTGCCCACCGCCTTGGCAGGTTTGGTCTCGGGCGCGGCCACGGCGTCCTGCGCCATGCGCAGCTTGCGCAGCCGGTCGGTCTTGGCGTCGCGGGCCTTGGATTCCGCGTCGGTGATCGTCTTGGCGGCGATGTTGGTGCGGGCGGCACGATCGCGCATGTTGTCTTTGTTGTTCATGATCATCGCCTCGAATTTCCTGCGGCTAGCGCGGAAAATAAAAAAGGGCCGGACGAGCCGACCCTCCCGTTCCCTATCGCTTCGGTGCCGGTACTTCCGCGGTCACCGTGCGAGATGGGATATTAGGCAGCCGTTAGGCTGTCCGCCGACATCTTGCCGGACTTGCGGTCGCGAACGAGTTCGTAGCCGACCTTCTGGCCTTCGTTGAGGCTGCGCAGTCCAGCGCGCTCGACAGCGGAGATGTGGACGAATACGTCCGCACCACCTTCATCAGGCTGAATGAAGCCAAAACCCTTGGTTCCGTTGAACCACTTTACGGTACCTGTGCTCATGACGATTCCTTTCAATCGTTCGTTAAATGCCGTCCGACGAGCGCAAACACGCCGAACATTTGATCGATTTTGGAGAAGAATTCGCCAGAAGGCGCCTGGGGCGCTTGGTAGACAAAATCGGCTAGCAACATCGATTTTATTTATTTAGGTTTTTCGGGCCAAAATGTCAAATCGGATCGCGATGTTAGGCGCAATCCCCCGAAGCTGCGCCACCGGCGCATGATGTATTCAGCTATAACGCGATAATCCAAGTTTCCCCACCTCGATCTCCGGCTTCCTGCCAGAAATGATATCCGCGAGCACCTGCCCGGAGCCGCAGGACATGGTCCAGCCAAGCGTGCCGTGGCCGGTGCTGAGATAGAGATTTCCGAACCGCGTGCCGCCGATGATCGGCGGGCCGTCGGGCGTCATCGGTCGCAATCCGCACCAGAATTTCGCTCCCTCCAGATCGCCGCCTTCCGGGAAGAGGTCACCGACCGAATGCAGCAGCGTCGCCTTGCGGCCGTCATGCAGGCGAAGGTCGTAGCCGGAAATCTCGGCCGTGCCGCCGGCGCGGATGCGGCCGCCGAGCCGGGTGATCGCCACCTTGTAGGTCTCGTCCATCACCGTCGATTGAGGCGCGCCGGCCTCGTCCTTGATCGGCACGGTGATCGAATAACCCTTGATCGGATAGACCGGCAGCGACAGGCCAAGCGGCTTCACCATGATCGGCGAATAGCTGCCCAGCGCCACGAGATAGGCGTCGGCGGTGAGAAGCCCGGCGCTGGTGGCGACGCTCGAAATCTTGCCGCCCTCGGCGACGATACGCTCGATCGTCGTGCCGAAGCGGAAGGTCACGCCGCGGCTCGCCGCATGCGAGGCCAGCCGTTCCGTAAACATCTGGCAGTCGCCGGTCTCGTCGCCGGGCAAGCGCAGGCCGCCGACGAATTTTCCTTTCACCTTGGCCAGCGCCGGTTCGGCGGCCATGCAGCCGGCCGGGTCCAGCACCTCGAACGGCACGCCGAACTGTTTCAGCACCTCGACGTCGCCACCGATCCCGTCGAGCTGCTTCTGCGTGCGGAAGAGTTGCAGCGTGCCCTGGCTGCGCTCGTCATAGCTTATGCCGGTCGATGTCCGAAGCTCACGCAGGCAATCGCGCGCATATTCCGCGATCGGCACCATGCGCGCCTTGTTGACGGCATAACTCTTCGAATTGCAGTTCATGAGCATCTTGAACACCCATGACCACATGGCCGGGTCGACCAGCGGGCGGATGACCAGCGGGCCGTGCTTCATCAAGAGCCATTTGACTGCCTTGACCGGAATGCCCGGCCCTGCCCAAGGCGAGGAATAGCCGGGTGACACTTCTCCTGCATTGGCGAAGCTGGTCTCCTGCGCCGGCCCGGACTGGCGGTCGACGACGGTCACCTCGTGGCCAGCTTCCGCCAGATAATGCGCCGCCGTGACGCCGATCACGCCGCTGCCGAGGATAAGAATCTTCATAGTTGCCCCTCAAACTCTGAACTTTTCGTGGATCTTTGCGGCGGCTCTCTACTCTCGAAGCAGCATAGAGTCTGCCAGCTCAGTCTACGATCAGTTTGCACTGCAATGTGATGCTGAACACGCGGGAATGGCAACGGCTTTGTCCGTATCGACGACCGCCTCTTCTGTGCCGCCCGGATTTTCGCCTGAATCGCATCCGAAGATGCCGCATGCGGGTCGGGTTTATGGTTGATGGTTCGTTAACAAAGGCGAGCGTAGACTCCCGCACCGACGAACTCAGTGCCGGAATGATGGGGCAAGCGACGAAACGGATTGCGGACAGGCTTTGCCGTGGCGCGGCTGCCGCGGCTCTGCTCGTCTCGGCGACTGTCGCGGTACGTGCTCAGCAGGTCGGCGCGGTGCCCACGCCGCCGGATTCCAGCCGCGCCGAATACGAGGCGGTCAACCGCCAGATCGAGCTTTCGGCGGACCGCGTCGAGAAACTCGCGGCCGATATCGCCGGGGTCAAGAAGGACTATGCGTCGATCACTGCCGCGCTGATCCAGGCGGCCAAGACCGAGAAGAAGCTCGGCCAGGACATCGAGGACATAACCGGCAGGCTGGACGGGCTGAAAGGCCAGGCCGATATCGTGCGCGCCTCGCTGGCATCCCGTCGCGGCGTGCTGGCGGAAGTGCTGGGCGCCTTGCAGCGCATGGGCCTGAACCCGCCGCCGGCGATCCTGGTGAAGCCCGAGGATGCGCTGTCGTCGGTGCGCAGCGCCATCCTGCTCGGCGCCGTGGTGCCGGAACTCAGGCACGAGACCGAGATCCTGATGGCCGACATGGCCGAACTGTCGCGGCTCACCGGCTCGATCGAGGCCGAGCGCGGAAGGCTGACGGCTTCCGTCACCGACCAGATGGCGGAGCAGCGGCGGCTGACCCTGCTGCTGCAGGCCAAGCAGAATCTGCAAAGCCAGACCGAGGCCGAGCTCATCACCGAGCGCAAGCGCGCCGAGGAACTTGCCGCCAAGGCGGGAAGCCTCCGGGAATTGATCGCCGCCCTCGACAAGCAGGCAGAGAAGGACAGGGCGCTTGCCGAAGCCGCGCGCGCCGCCAAGGAGAAGCTGCTGGCCCGCGACGCCGAGATCGCGGCGCTGCCGGAGAACAACCGCACCATTGCCTCCCTGCCGTTCGAGGCAATGAACGGCCAGTTGGCGCTGCCGGTCACCGGAAAATTCAAGCGGCGTTTCGGCGGTAAGGACGATAACGGCGGCGTGATGCAGGGCGACACGGTTGCGACACAATCGGGAGCCATCGTCACGGCTCCTGCCGATGGAAATGTGCTCTATGCGGGGCCATTCCGCTCATACGGACAACTCTTGATCCTTGATGCGGGCGACGGTTATCATGTCGTTCTGGCAGGGATGGATAGAATCACCGTCGCGCTCGGGCGTTCGGTTCTGGCCGGAGAACCGGTCGGCGCGATGGGAGAAGCCAGGGTGGCGAGCACTCTGGCGAGCAATGCGGTGAATGCACCGGAACTCTATGTCGAGTTCCGCAAGGATGGAAAACCCGTCGATCCGTCCCCTTGGTGGGCGGAACGTCTTTCTGGAAGGACAGGAAATGGTACGTAAATTGTCGCTTCTGATTGCCGGTGCGTTGATGGGCGCGTCCGCCATGAGCCTCGTCTACGGCAACGTCGGAACGACGGCAAACGCGGCAGGATCGGATACCTACAAGCAGCTCGCCATCTTCGGCGACATCTTCGAGCGCGTGCGCGGCCAGTACGTTACGCCGCCCGACGAGAAAGCGCTGGTCGAAAGCGCCATCAATGGCATGCTGACCTCGCTCGATCCGCATTCGTCCTACATGAATCCGGAAGCCGCCAAGGACATGCGCGTCCAGACCAAGGGCGAATTCGGCGGCCTCGGCATCGAAGTCACCATGGAAAACGAGTTGGTCAAGGTGATCACGCCGATCGACGACACTCCCGCCGCCAAGGCGGGCGTGCGCGCCGGCGACTACATCTCGGCCATCGACGGCGACGAGGTGCGCGGCATGACGCTGAACGATGCGGTCGAGAAGATGCGCGGCCTCGTCAACACGCCGATCAAGCTCACCATTTTGCGCGAGGGCGCCGACAAGCCGCTCGAGATCACGATCGTGCGCGACATCATCAAGGTCAAGGCGGTGAAGTACCGGGTCGAGAACGACGTCGGCTACATGAAGATCACCTCCTTCACCGAAAAGACCTATGACGATCTCGAGGCCGCCATCGCCGCGATCAAGAAGCAGGTGCCGGACGACAAGCTCAAGGGCTACGTGCTCGACCTGCGCCTCAATCCGGGCGGCCTGCTCGACCAGGCGGTCAGCGTGTCCGACGCCTTCCTCGACCGCGGCGAGATCGTCTCGACGCGCGGCCGCGACCCCAAGGACGTCACCCGCTTCGACTCGCGGGCCGGCGACGACATCGACGGCAAGCCGGTGGTGGTGCTCGTCAATGGCGGCTCGGCCAGTGCCTCGGAGATCGTGGCCGGCGCGCTGCAGGACCATCGCCGCGCCACCGTGGTCGGCACGCAGTCTTTCGGCAAGGGCTCGGTGCAGACCATCATTCCGCTCGGCGAGAACGGCGCGCTGCGGCTAACCACCGCGCTCTATTACACGCCGTCCGGCAAATCGATCCAGGGCAAGGGCATCACGCCTGACATCAAGGTCGACCAGCCGCTGCCGGAAGACCTGAAGAACGTCGACACGACACGCGGCGAGTCGGATCTGAAGGGCCACATCAAGGGCGCCGACGAGAGCGACCAGGGTTCGGGTTCGGCCGCCTATGTGCCACCGGATCCGAAGGATGACGTGCAGCTGAACTACGCGCTCGAATTGCTGCGCGGCACCAAGACCGACCCGGCCTTCCCGCCCAATCCGGACAAGGCCGTCCTGAACCAGTGAGCGTTCAAGCGAAGGCGGCGGAGTTTTTTCTCCGCCGCCTTTTCCATCGGCGAAGCGTATCCGCCGCCGCAGGTACCGAATTGGCCGTCGGCTCCGGTTGCCCATACGAAAGGCTGCCGCAAGCTTCCGATGGCATGGTGCAGCCGACGGGATTTGCCTGAAATTCGGCAAAGGGGTGCGGCTTGTCGATCACACAGAGGGAAATCGAACGTCCGCTGGGGCAGGGGCTCACGCTCGGCGACCCGGTTGAACGGCGCCTCTCCCCTGCCTTGATAACCTCCAGCCTCGCCGTTCTCGCCGTTCTCGCCGTCGCTGGCTCGATCGCCTTTCGCGAGCGGCCGTTCCGCATGCCGGCTCCGGTCGTGACGACGACGCCGGAAGTCGCGGTTGCCGCTCCGGACAAGACCGGCCCGGCCAATTCTGGCGCACAGCCCGGCGGTGCAAAGATCATCCAAGTTGACCCGGCTGACAGGCCGGCCAATTCCGGCGTCGTGGTGATCCGCGATCCGTCGGCAATCGGCCAGAACCTGCGCGTCGCACATCTGCCCGATCCGGCGCTGATCGAAAAATCCGAGACCGGGCCGCTGCCGATCCGCGCCGCCGACGGCAGGCGGCCCTTCGACGTCTATGCGCGTCCGTGGTCCGGCGCGCGCGGAGCGCGGGTCGCCATCGTGCTCGGCGGCTTCGGCATCTCGCAGACCGGCACGCAGGCGGCGATCGAGCGCCTGCCGTCGGAGATTACCATCGCCTTCTCGCCGCAGGGCAACAGCATCGGCCGCTGGATGCAGGCGGCAAGGCAGAAGGGGCATGAGATTGTAATGCAGGTTCCGCTGGAGCCGTTCGACTATCCGAACGTCAATCCAGGCCGCAACACGCTGACGGTCGACGCCTCTGCCGACGCGAATATCAAGAATTTACGCTGGGCGCTGTCGCGCACCACCAACTACACCGGCGTGATGAATTTCATGGGCGCTCGCTTCTCGGCCGACGGCGAGGCTATGCAGCCGATGCTGGCGGAACTTGGAAAACGCGGCCTGCTCTATCTCGACGACGGCTCGTCGGCGCGCACCACGGCACTGGAACTGGCGCTGAAGAACGGCGTACCGTTCGCCGCCGGCGACGCGACGCTCGACACCGACCGCGATCGCGGGGCCATCCTGAAGAAGCTGGACGAGTTGGAGCGCACCGCCCGCGCCAAGGGTTTTGCGATCGGCACGGGCTTTGCCTTCGATTCCACCGTCGACGCCGTCGCCACCTGGGCTAACGAGGCCAAGAAACGCGGCATTGAGATCGTGCCGATCTCGGCGCTGGCGAGCGACCCGGAGCGGTAGGTTCTTGCGGGCGGCCTCGAAGGACGCACGCCGTTCATAAAATTCCGAGGTTGCTGGTATAGGTCACCACCTCAGCCGAACGCGCCCAAGGACCTGCCCGATGCCCAAATCGAAAAAACCCGTCGACCCCGATTCCCTGCCTTACCGCCCCTGCGTCGGCGTCATGGTGCTGAACCGCGAGGGGTTGGTGTGGACCGGCCACCGCATCGCCCAGCCGGATAGCGAGTTCGCCGGCACGCCGCTGCTCTGGCAGATGCCGCAGGGCGGCATCGACAAGGACGAGGAACCGTATCCGGCGGCGTTGCGCGAACTCTACGAGGAGACCGGCATGCGCTCGGTGTCGCTGCTGGCCGAGGCGCCGCATTGGATCAAATACGACCTGCCCGAAAACCTCGTCGGCGTCGCCTTCAAGGGCAGATATCGCGGCCAGACGCAAAAATGGTTCGCGCTGCGCTTCACCGGCGATGAGCGCGAGATCGCCATCAACCCGCCGCCCGGCGGCCACGAGGCCGAGTTCGACGATTGGGCGTGGAAGCCGATGGCCGAACTGCCCGACCTGATCGTGCCGTTCAAGCGTCACACCTATGTCGAGGTCGTCGCCGCCTTCCGGCATCTGGTAGCGTGAGGATCGCGCCTTTCATCGCGGCTCTGTTTGTGCTCCTCATGCCGCTCGCAGTGGCCGGCGCGGAGGAAACGCAGGTTTCGGCAAATGGTTTTCCCGCGACGCTTTCGTGGCCGGACGGCGTGCGAACTGCTCCCGTCATGCTGTTCATCGCCGGTTCGGGGCCAACCGACCGGGACGGCAACAGCCCGCTTGGCGTCAAGGCGGCTTACCTCGCCAAGCTGGCCTACGCGCTCTCGCTGCAAGGCGTTGCCAGCCTGCGCTTCGACAAGCGCGGGGTTCCCGGCAGCCTGCCGGTCTTGTGTGAGGAGGACGTCACGCTCGATATCTATGTCGATGACGCCGGCACGGTGCTTGACTGGCTTTCCGCACAGCCCGGTGTTGGTGCGGTTCTCCTGCTCGGTCACAGCGAGGGCGGGCTGATTGCACTCGACCTCGCCAAGCGGTGGCAAGGCCTTGCCGGGCTAGTCCTGGTCGCCACGCCAGGCCTGCCGCCAGCCGAGACGCTGCGTGCTCAGATGCAGGCGTTGCCGGAGCCAATGCGGTCGCGTGCGCTCGAAATTTTGGCGGAAATCGATGCGGGGAGTTCGGTTGAAGACGTACCCGAAAACCTCGCGGGGCTGTTTCGGCCCTCGGTTCAACCCTTTCTGCGTTCGCTGCTTTCGCGCCGTCCGGCGCAAACCCTCGCCGACCTGCGCCAGCCGGTGCTGATCATCGGCGGGGGGACGGACCTCCAGGTCGGCCGGGCGGATTTCGACGCGCTGCATACAGCGCGTGGTGACGCTGAAACCCTTTGGCTCGACCGGATGAACCATGTGCTGACCGACGCGCCGTCGGACCGCGCCAGCAATCTCGCCACCTATTCCGATCGTGCCGCCGTGCTGAGCAACGGGCTTGCGCCGGCCATCGCCGGCTTTGTCGAGCAAGTGCAGCAGAAGTCCGCGCCTTGACGGGTTGCGGCGGGCTGGCCAGCGCACTACTCATTTCCCGATCCTTTTTCGACCAACGAAAACTGAGCCATGACGAAGCGCGAAGAACAGGCCGATCGGGCTAGCGACGCTGCGGCGCTCGCCGAGGCAGGCGCGGTGCTCACCATCGACCTCGGCGCCATCCGCGCCAACTACCGGCTACTCAAGGGCAAGCTTGGCGGCGCGCGTTGCGCCGCTGTGGTCAAGGCCGATGCCTACGGGCTCGGCGCGGACAGGGTCGCGCCAGCGCTGGCCGAGGAAGGCTGCGACACCTTTTTCGTCGCGCATCTCGGCGAAGGCATTGCGCTGCGGAAAATCCTTGGCGCTGTGCCGGAGATTTTTGTCCTCAATGGCCTGCCGCCCGGCTCAGAGGAATTTTGCGTGGCGGCCGGCCTCGTTCCCGTCATCAACAGCGAGGCGCAGCTTGCCGCCTGGCGGACGGAAGCCGTGCGCTCCGGCAAAACCTTGCCGGCGGCGGTGCAGGTCGACAGCGGCATGGCCCGGCTCGGCATGCCGCCCGAGGAGGTGGAGCGGGTCGCCGCCGACCCGCATGCCTTCGACGGTATCGATCTGAAGCTGGTGATGAGCCATTTCGCCCGCGCGGACGAGCCTCGCGAAGCGTCCAATGCGGAACAACGGGCGGCCTTCGAGGCGCTGGCGCGAAAGCTGCCGGCGGCGGCGCGCTCGCTCGACAATTCACCGGGCGTCTTTCTCGATGTTGAAAACCATTTCGACCTCGCGCGGCCGGGCTGCGCGCTCTACGGCTCCAACCCGGTGCCCGGCAAATCCAACCCGATGCGGCCGGTGGTCAAGCTCGAGGCGAAGGTTATCCAGACGCGCGAAATTGCCGCCGGCGCCGGCATCGGCTACGGCCACGCTGCGAAGGCGGTCGACCCGATGCGGCTTGCGACAATCTCGCTGGGTTATGCCGACGGATGGCACCGCCGCGCCGCCTCGTTCGCCTTCTTTGCCGGCAAAAGGCTTCCCTTTGTCGGCCGCGTGTCGATGGATTCGATCATTCTGGATATTTCCGCGCTGCCACCCGGGTCGCTGGCGCCCGGCACGCTCGTCGAACTCATCGGCCCGCACCAGAGCGTCGACGAGGTCGCGGCGCAGGCCGGCACGATCGGCTACGAGGTGCTGACCAGTCTCAGGCACCGCTTCCATCGCGTGTATATGGATGGGTGAGGGTGGGCGCGGATTTCGCCGTCAAATCTTCAGCAAGCGAGTTGGCTGTAAGAAAAGGACCTGCAGTGTCCATCATGGCAATCGCAAGAGGCTCCGCCCCCAACTCCAAAAGGGTCGAGAGGGGTAATTCTCCCGAGGGATTGCTCGGTAGGATTGGTGAACCAATTGAATGCCGCGCATTTTGACGCTATCTTGCGTCAGTATGATAGGCATTTTGAACTGGAGATAACGGATGGGGCTCGCCCAATACGCCGAAGAAGGCATGTTCGCGCCGCGCAAGATCGCGAATGCCCTTCGCACGACCAGTGAGGAGGTTGCGCGCACGGCCGGGCTCGGCAAGGATGCCGTGCAGCGTAAGGACAGGGTGCGGTCGGACAGGACGCAGCGGCGGCTGCGCGAAATGGTCGAGGTTCTCAACAAGGTCGAACCGCGCTTCGGAACGGCTCTCATGGCCTATGCGTGGTATCGGTCCGAGCCGCTACCCGGTTTCTCAGGACAGACTGCCATGCAACTGGTGCGTACCGGTCGGGTCGATGAGGTGCTCGACTATATCGACGCGGTCGATGCCGGCGTTTACGCCTGACCGTGGCGATCCGGTTCGCAGGAAAGCTCTACCGGGCGCTCAATCCAGTCTATGCGCGCGAACCGCTGTCGGGACGGGGGGCCGAACTTTATGGAGGACGGTTCAATCCGAAAGGCGTACCGGCGCTCTATTTGTCACTGTCGGTCATGGCAGCGCTGAGGGAGGTAAACCAGGTCGGTAATCTTCAGCCCACGACACTGGTCTCATACGACGCCGAAATCGTCGATGTCTTCGACAGCCGGGACGAGGCGGCGATCGTCGGCGCAGGTATGGACATGGCCGCGCTCGGCGACACGACATGGCGCGATCAGATGAAGACGACCGGAGAAGCGAAAACGCAGGCCTTCGCCCGTAGACTTATCGCAGCAGGCTACAACGGTCTGCTCGTCAGGAGTTTCGCACCCGGTTCGACCGTTGACGATCTGAACCTTGTTCTTTGGCATTGGGGCGAGCATGCTCCATCGAGGCTCGTCCTGGTCGACGACGAGAATCGGCTGTCGCGATAGAACCGTGTTGGGCGAACAAATCGCCTTCCAACTCACACCCGATGATACGGGTGCCCTGAAAGAATCGTCGTCGCCCGATAAAGCTGCTCCGCCAGCATGATGCGCACCATCTGGTGCGGCCAGGTCAGCGCACTGAGTGACCACACCAGTGCTGCCCGCTCGCGCAGGCGCTCGTCATGGCCGTCCGGCCCGCCAATGGCGAAAACCGCCTGCCGCCTGCCCTCGTCGCGCAGCGCGCCCAGTTTCTCCGCGAATTGCGGCGATGAAAAATTCCTGCCGCGCTCGTCGAGCAGGATGAGCGCCGCCTTGTCATCGACAAAGGCAAGCAGCCGGTCGGCTTCCTCGCGTCCGCGCTCGGCGGCGCTCGCCGCACGGCTCTCGGCGATCTCGGTCAGGCCGAAGAATTCGAGGCCGATCCCCGGCCCGCTCTTTGCAAAGCGGTCGAGATAGCGCGCGGCCAGTTCCTTCTCGGGGCCGGCCTTCATGCGGCCCACGGCATGGATCGATATTTTCATGGCGTTCCGCCTTACAGGCGAAAGCCGGCTGCCGCCAGACTGCGTCAGCTCATGACGGCGCGTCCGCCTGCTGCGTCAATGCAGGGTCTCTTCGTCCAAGTCCGGCGTCTGCCACATCTTTTCGAGATTGTAGAATTCGCGGACCTCGGGGCGGAAGACATGCACGATGATGTCGCCCGAATCGATCAGCACCCAGTCGGCGCCGGTCAAGCCCTCGACGCGGGCATTGCCGAAGCCGGCGTCCTTGAGCGCCGTCAGCAGGTGGTCCGCGACGGCCGCCACGTGACGGTGCGACCGCCCCGAGGCCACGACCATGTGGTCGGCGAGGCTGGACTTTCCCTGAATGTCGATTGAGACGATGTTTTCGGCCTTGGAGTCATCAAGACTGGCAAGGACTGTTTCGAGGGCGCGGGACACGGAGTCATATCCGCTGATCCCGGCCGGCGAAGGCATTGGATATGCCTTCTTCCGTAGTGCTGTTCTCAGTGTCTTTCCTTTCGCGACAAGAACAACTAGTGATCCGCCAAATCAGCGGATACTGTGAAGATAGGCGCAGCAGGGTGAAGGTTTCAAGACACCTTCGCCACCCGATTTCTTGCGATGCGGGATGGGGTATGCGCGGGGCGCAAACAATGGCTCCGTGGGGAACGCATCCGCCGCCCGCAAGTTTCGGTCGAATTGCGGCAAACGGAGGCAGGATGATGGACGGCGTGACGCAGGACGCATTGGCGACGATCGGCACGGGTTTTGACGCCGTGTGGGCACTGGCGATTGCCTATTCCTTCTCGGTCTTGGGCGCGGTCATGCTGATCATCATCGGCTACGTCATCGCCGGGTTGATCGAGCGCGGCATTTCCGCGGGTCTCGGTAGGGTGCCCGGCTTTGACCAGACGCTGCGCCATTTCTTCGCGACCACGGCGCGTTACGCGGTGCTGCTGCTCGTCCTGGTCATGGTGCTCGGCCAGTTCGGCGTGCAGACGGCGTCGATCATCGCGGCGATCGGCGCGATCGGCCTCGCCATCGGACTGGCGCTGCAAGGCACGCTGCAGAACATCGCGGCCGGCATCATGCTGCTGGTGCTCCGCCCGTTCCGTATCGGCGAATCGATCGAGGTCGGCGCGGTCGCCGGCGACGTGGAGGAGATCGGCCTGTTCGCCACCAAGCTGAGGGCCGCCGACGGCACCTACATCCTCGCGCCCAACTCGAAGCTGTGGAACGAACCGGTGCGCAATTCTACCCGCAACCGGGTCCGCCGCAACGACGTGACGGTCAACATAGGATATGGCGACGACATCGACACGGCCCAGCGCATGCTGACCGAGCTTGCAGGCGCCGATGCCCGCGTGAAAAAACAGCCGGCGCCGCTTGCCTTCGTCAACGCACTTAACGACGCGTCCATACAGATGGTGCTGCGCTACTGGACCTCGGACACCGATTTCTTCCGCACAAAACTCGACCTGACGAAACTCGCCAGGACAAGGCTTGCCGCCAAGGGCATCGGCTTTCCCGATCCGCAGCCGGCGCCGCCGGCAGTCGAGCCGGACTATGAGGAGGTCCGAGAAACGCCGCGCGCGGCGGCGCGCCAGACCCGGCAATAGGCCACCCGCATCGACCGTACTGTATGCACGCTTCATCCGCATCCTCGATGCGTGCACCGAAGGCGGCTGGTTTCGGAGCAATCCGTCCGGCAATTACTCCGCCTCGCCAAGGCGCGTTGCTACGGGACCGAATGCATTCTCATTACCGGCCGAAGTCATCGTTTAAAATCCGCAGCGCTGTGTCGCTATTTATCCAACAAGGATGAGGATTTAATCCGCCGAGAGGCTTCCGGATAAGTTTCGAAACAGTTGTTTCATACCCATGATGGTTAATATTGCGGAACATTTGAACCTGCGTTAGCCTGTTTTTGAAAAAATTCCGCCGGCAAACAACAGTCGCCCGCCCTTTTTGCTCCACGTTCTCAACTCTGACCGCATCCGTCGAGGAACATCATGGTCGCCTACAACATCACCAGCATGAGCCGCATCTCGATCTCCACCACCGGCAGGCCGGGCAACATCGCTTCGATCTCTCCTGATATTTCCGGCGACGGCCGCGTCATAACCTTCACCAGCGCCTCGACCACGCTGGACCCGACCGGCGGCAGCAACGGCGACTTTACCCATGTCTACCTGCGCGACACGCTGACCGGCACGACGACGCTCGTCACCATGGGTTTCAACGGGACTCCCGCCAACACCGGCGGTGGCAATTCGTCGGTTTCCGACGACGGCCGCTTCGTCTGCTTCGTCGGCGAGCCTGGCTACTTCGTTGAGGGTGAAACGCCCAGCTCGACCGACACCATCTATGTGCGCGACATGGCCTCGGGCACGACGATCAGCATCCCCCAGATCGTTCCCGGCGGCGCAACCCTTGGTGATCCCCAGATGAGCGGGGATGGGCGCTACGTCGTTTATTGGCAAGACCAAAACGTCTACCGCTACGACCTTCGGACGCAGCAGACCGAGAACGCGTCGCTGCCGATTACCGGGGTGCCGGCCAACGGATTCTCGGTTTTCGGCGATATCTCGCATGACGGCCGTTACGTCGTCTTCCGGAGCGATGCGACCAATCTGCTCGATCTGGACGGCAACGACGACAACGGCGTATCGGACATCTTCCTGCGCGACATGGCAACGGGAACGCTGGCCCGCGTGTCGCTGACCGATGCGGACGGCCAGACGAATGGCTACAGCTTCGATGCCGTCGTTTCCGACAACGGCCGCTATGTCGTCTTTACCAGCGAGGCATCGAACCTCATTGCCGGTCCGAGCAGCGGTCACGACCAGATTTTCGTCCGCGACACGGTGGCGGGCACGACGAAAATCGTCTCGGCCCCCGCCGGCGACATACAGGGCGACGGCGACAGCGGTCATGCCGACATCTCGGCCAACGGCCGCTATGTTGTGTTTGACAGCGTTGCCGATAACCTGGTGGGCGGCGACTTGAACGGAAAGAGCGATGTCTTTCTTCGCGACATGGTCACCGGTTCGATCGTCATGCTTTCGATTACCGGTTTTGGCGGCTTCTCCAACGGTGATTCCTACGGCGCCGATATCTCGGCCGACGGCCGTTATGTGACGTTCTACAGCACCGCCTCCAACCTGACCGCCGGCGACAGCAACAACACGACGGATGTCTTCCGCGTCTCGCTGTTCGCCTCCAGCGCGGCCGACTTTTTGATCGGAGGGAGTGGAGCGGACAACATTTCGGGCCTCGGCGGCGACGACCTCATCAATGGCGGTGGTGGCGCCGACTCGATGGCCGGCGGCGCCGGCGGCGACACCTGTTACGTCGAAAACGCCGGCGACAAGGTGACCGAGGCGGCCGGCGGCGGCTTCGACAAGGTCCTGAGTACCGTCAACTATGTGTTGACCGCCAATTCGGAGGTCGAGCTTTTGACCACCAGGGACACGGTGGCGACCGCAGCGATCAACCTGACCGGCAATGCGCTGCGCCAGGAGATCATCGGCAATGCTGGTGTCAACACGCTGAAGGACGGCGGCGGCGCCGGCGACCTGTTGCGCGGGCTGGGCGACAACGACACCTATCTCGTCTACGCTTCGGCCACGACCATCGCCGAGGCCGGCGGGCAAGGCACCGCCGACAGGGTTTTGGCCGCCGTCGACTACAAGCTCGGCACCGGCGTCTCTGTCGAGCAGATGCAGACCACCAGCTCCACCGGCACCACCGGCATCAATCTCACCGGCAACGAGTTCGTCCAGAAGATCGTCGGCAATGCCGGAACCAACCTCATCGACGGTAAGGGCGGCTCCGACACGCTGTCCGGCGGCAGTGGCACGGACTATTTCACTTTCACCACGGCGCTCGACGGCGCGACCAATGTCGACACGATCACCGACTTCAACGTCGCGGCAGACACGATCCGGCTGGAAAACGCGGTCTTCGCCGCGCTGACGGCAACCGGCGCGCTGGCATCCGGCTTCTTCCGCGCCAACGCCACCGGCACCGCGCAGGACGTCAACGACTTCATCGTCTACGAGACCGACACCGGAAAACTGTTCTACGATGCAGACGCCAACGGCGCCGGCGCGGCCATCCAGTTCGCGCTGCTCAACGGACATCCGACGATCACCGCGGCGGACTTCACGGTGATCTAAGATTGCGACCCGCACGAAACGCCATCATGGCGCGATTCCCGTTGAACAATCCACCGGCATGTGCCTAATTCGCTGGCAGCCTGGCGAGGGATGACCGGTCTCGCGTCGGGCCGTTTGCGTCATGCAGGGCCAAGTGTGCGGGGGAAGCGTGCCTTATCCGAGCGATCCGCTTTTCGACGAGCAATGGCATCTCGCATTGATCGGCGACATGTCGACGGTGTGGGACGACTACACAGGCGCCGGCGTCTCGGTCGGCATCTATGACAGCGCCATCCAGTACACTCATCCCGAGCTTGCCGCGAACTACGACCCGAGCAAGCACCTCGTCTTCGAGGGGGAGGTTTACGACGCCGCCTATACCGGCCCCGCCAAGGATGGCAACCCGCACGGCACCGAGCATGGCACCCATGTCGCGGGCGTGATTGCCGCGGCGATGGACGGAAAAGGTTCCGTGGGCGTGGCGCCGGATGCAAGCCTGACCGGCTTCGACATCTTCAATCCCGCTACCGCGCTCTACCTCAACATGGGCACGCAGACCGGCCTCTTCGCGGCGCTCGCCCAAGGCGCGCTACTCGACGTAGTCAACAATAGCTGGACCTTTCGCTCGTCCTTTCATTACACCCACAACATAATCCGGCCTGAGACCGTCGACTCCGTCATCGCAGGAATATGGGAGGATTTAGCCGAGAACGGCCGCGGCGGGCTCGGAACGATCGTCGTCAAGGGATCCGGCAACGACTACTGGAGCGCCCAGAGCATCGGGCTGAACGTCTCGCGGCACGCCATCGTGGTCGGATCGGTCACGGAGGACGGTTTCGCCGCCGACTATTCCAACCACGGCGCCAATGTCCTGGTCTCGGCGCCCGCCGGCTACAACATGGTCACCGTCGACATTCTAGGCGAGGAGGGATGGAACTGGGACGGCGGCGGCGACAACGACTACACCAATCGCTTCGGCGGCACTTCGGGAGCCGCGCCGGTGGTGTCGGGCGTGGCGGCGCTGATGCTGGATGCCAACAAGAATCTGGGCTGGCGGGACGTGCGCGACATTCTCGCGCTGTCGGCGACCCACACGGGCAGCGCCATCGGCGCTGGAAGCACCGGTTTCGAGAACGGCGCCTGGGTGGTCAACGGCGCCGACACCTGGAACGGCGGCGGCCTGCACTTCAACGTCAGTTACGGCTACGGCGTTGTCAACGCCTACAACGCCGTGCGTATGGCCGAGGCGTGGGAACTGTTCGGCGCGCCGCGCACCTCGGCGAACGAGGCTTACACCGAAGTCTCCGGCACCGCCAACCTGGCGATCACCAACCAGCCGTCCACCTACACACTGGCGCTGACCTCAGACCTCATCGTCGAGCGGGTCGACGTCACGCTGCACTTCGTCGATTCCAGCTTTCCGGCGCTGAATGCCGAGCTGATCGGACCCGACGGCTCGGTCCATCCGCTGCTTTATTATGACAGCCCTTCCATCAACTACGGCGGCGTGACCTGGCGGTTCGGCGTCGAGGGGCTGCGCAACGTGGCTGCGCAGGGCGACTGGTCGATCCGGGTCTCGCACAGCTCCGGCAATGCCGGGCAACTCGCGGACGTGACGTTCGGCATCTACGGCCACGCCGGCGGTGCAGACGACGTTTATCATTTCACCGACGAATTCGCTGATATGGCCGCGCTCGATGCGTCGCGCCGACTCGTCTCCGACAGCGATTCGGGCGTGGACTGGCTGAATATGGCCGCGGTCAGCGGCGATATCGTGCTCGATCTGCGCCCGGGAAAATCCTCGACGCTGGACGGCGGGCAGTTCGTCGAAATCTCCGCGGGCACGACAGTCGAGAACGCGGTGACCGGCGACGGCGACGACATCCTCCGCGCCAACGCCGCCGACAATGCGCTGCATGGCGGGCGCGGCAACGACATCTACTACGTCAACGGCGCGGGCGACGGTGTGTTCGAGAAGGCTGGACAGGGCAGCGACCGGGTCGTCGCCAATATCAGTTATGCGCTCGCGCAAGGTTCCGCCGTGGAGGCGCTGCGCACCACGTCGATTGCCGGCCTTGCGGCGATCAACCTTACCGGCAACGCCTTGGCCCAGACGATCATCGGCAATGCCGGCGACAATGTCCTGCACGACGGCGGCAAGGGCGCGGCCGATGTGATGAAGGGGCTTGGCGGCAATGACACGTACCGGGTGTTCAATGCCGGCGATGTGATCGTCGAAGGGGCAGCGGAAGGCACGGCGGATCGGGTGACGGCGGCCGTGGACTATGTGCTGAAAGCCGGAATCGGCGTCGAGATGATGACCACCAACGGCTCCACCGGCACGCGCGCCATCGACCTCACCGGCAATGAATTCGCCCAGACGATTATCGGCAATGCCGGGCAAAACACGCTGAAGGACGGCGGCGGCGCCGGCGACCTGCTGCGCGGCCTGGGCGGCGACGATACCTACCTCGTCTACAGTGCAGCGACGATCATCCTCGAATCCTCCGCGCAGGGCGCCGCCGACCTGGTGATGGCGGCGGTCGACTATGTGCTCGGCGTCGGCGCCCATGTCGAGCGGCTGGCCACCAACGGCACCTCGGGCACCGCCGGTATCGACCTCACCGGCAACGAACTCGCCCAGGAGGTGGTCGGCAACGCCAGCGCCAACATCCTCGACGGAAAGGATGGCGACGATACGCTGAAGGGGCTGTTGGGCAACGACACGCTTACCGGCGGTGCGGGCAAGGACAATTTCACCTTCAACACGGCGCTTGGTGCCACCGCCAACATCGATACGATTACCGACTTCTCGACCGCGGACGACACCATCCAGCTCGACGACGCGATCTTCACCGCCCTGGTCAGGACCGGCGCGCTGCTGTCCGGCTATTTCCGCGCCAACGCCACCGGCACGGCTGAGGACTCCAACGACCACATCGTCTACCAGACCGGCACCGGAAAGCTGTTCTACGACGCGGATGCAAACGGCGCCGGCGCCGCCATCCAGTTCGCCCTGCTCACCAGCAAGCCGGCGATCACGGCGGCGGATTTCCTGGTGATCTGATTTGATGGACGCCCTCGCCGAGGGTGGTCATCTCGCGCCAGTGGGCGGCGCGTTCGCGCTTGGCAGCGGTCGTGTCGATGCGCCAAAAGCGACATCGTCGGATATGTCCGGTCCGTAAGGGTGATTTTCGACCGGATGTCAGGCTATTGTCGGAAAAAAACGGCCGTTGGTCCGCCTTATGGAGGGGTAATGTCATGCTTGTTGGCGCATTTCCTCCCGCCACTCCGCGCAAGCGCTTGATTTCACGCGGTCTTCCAAGCATGACATGGTGCGCGTCAGCATCCGTCCCTATTGTTTTTCCTTGCTTTTTCGCGCCCGCATCGCCGTCGATGACAGGAGCGAGCGCGGCCCGTGGATGAAGGTCCAGGCGGGTGCTTTCATCCGCGCCAGCCTCGGCGCGTCGGCCTCGTCGACCCGCGCATAATCGAAGGTTCTCGCTACGACGGATGACAAAAACGCCAGCGTCGAGCCCGGCCGGTCGACCACAGCTATCGGAAAAGTAAGGACAATTTGCCGCCAGCGCTGCCAGCGGTGGAAGTCCCGCAGATTGTCGGCGCCCATGATCCAGACGAAATCGACGCCCGGATTGCGGGCTTTTATGTAAGCCAGCGTGTCGGCCGTATAACGGAAATTCTGCCTTGCCTCGAACGCCGTCACCTTGACTTTCGGGTTGCCCGCGACCTGTTCGGAACGTTTTATCCGCTCGCCGAGCGGCAGGAGTTCGTTCTTGTTTTTCAATGGGTTGCCGGGCGTCACCATCCACCACAACTGGTCGAGCCCAAGCCTGCGCAGCGCGATCTCGGCGACCAGCGCGTGGCCGGCATGCGGCGGATTGAACGACCCGCCGAACAGGCCCACCTGCATGCCCTTTTCGACATGCGGCATCCGGAGGTAAAAGTCCGCGACCGGCGCTGCGCCCTCGCGGGCAAGATGGCCGGTGGGTGGCGGGGGAGGGCGCGAAGCGATGTTCAATTTGCGTTTGCGGTCAAGGCCTTAGCTGGCCCGTACCGCGCACCCGGTACTTGAACGAGGTAAGCTGCTCGACGCCCACCGGCCCGCGTGCATGCATCTTTCCCGTCGAAATGCCGATCTCGCCGCCGAAGCCGAACTCGCCGCCATCGGCGAATTGGGTCGAGGCATTGTGCAGCAGGATGGCCGAGTCGACCTCGTTGAAGAACCGCTCAACCACCTGATTATCCTCGGCAATTATCGCTTCGGTGTGGTGCGATGACCATTGTTCGATGTGCTCGATCGCCCCGGAAATGCCGTCCACCAGTTTTACCGAAATGATCGCGTCGAGATATTCGGTCGCCCAGTCCTCCTCGGTTGCCGGTTTTGCTGCCGGGTAAAGCGCGCAAGTCTCTGAATCCGCTCGGATTTCGCATCCGGCCTCAGCGAGCGCGGTCAGGATCGGCACAACGCAGGCGTCCGCCATCGCCCGGTCGATCAGCAGCGTTTCCGCCGAGCCGCAGATGCCGGTGCGCCGCATTTTTGCGTTCACAACCAACGGGATAGCCATGTCGAGTTTCGCCGACTTATCGACGTAGACATGGCAAAGTCCTTCGAGATGCGCAAAGACCGGCACCCTGGCTTCAGACTGCATCCGAGCCACAAGGCTCTTGCCGCCGCGCGGCACGATCACGTCGAGGTTTCCGCCAAGCCCCTTCAGCATCTCGCCGACAGCGGCCCGGTCGGTGACCGGCACAAGCTGGATCGCATCCTTCGGCAGGCCGGCCGATTTCAATCCCTCGACCATGGCCGCATGGATCGCCGCGGAAGAGTTCAGCGAATCCGAACCGCCCCGCAAAATCACGGGGTTACCGGCTTTCAGGCAAAGCGCGCCGGCATCGGCCGTCACGTTGGGCCGGCTTTCGTAGATCACGCCAATGACGCCGAGCGGGGTGCGCACACGCTCGATATGCAGCCCGTTCGGCCGGTCCCACTCGGCAATCACGTCGCCAACGGGATCGCGTAAACTGGCAATGGCCCGCACGCCCTCCGCCATCCCGTTCATGCGGGCGGGCGTCAGTTTGAGACGGTCCATCATGGCCGGCGAAAGCTTTGATTCCTCGCCGTTTTTCAGGTCGATGGCGTTGGCGTCGAGGATCTTTTGCTCGTCGCGCAAAATGGCGTCGGCCATGGCGATCAGCGCGTCGTTCTTCTGCTCCGCCGGCGCGAGCGCCAATGGCCGCGCGGCGGCGCGCCCCTTGCGGCCGATCTCGGCCATCGTTTCCTGCACCGATTTGCTGTTGTCCGCCTTGTTCAGCATAACCTTCGTTCCGACAATAAGTTTGGCTGTACCATTTGCCGCATTCGCGGAGCAACGGAATTTCAGTGCTGCGGCATCAGGAGGGCAGGATGTTTACGGCAAAGGTCTTTGTGGCTGCCTTGATAATTTTCTGCGCGTTGACCCAAGCGCGGGCCGGAAGCCCCGACTATTGCGACGACAAAATCGAACTTGGCGAGAGCCCGGACGGCAAGGTCATGATGATGATGTCTATGATGGCGCGGTATCTATTAGCCGAAGAATATTGCGGAGCGAAACCTGAACCGCTGGCGAAAGTGTTCGTTGTCGTCGAACTGGCGCACGGATGCGGCCCTCGGTCCAAACTTGAGGCTGAAGCAGGAGTGAAGGAGGGCCTAATTGCCAACCCTAAGCAGCGGCAAGAAGTCCTCGAACTCGTTTTTCCCGAGATAAAGTCTCATACTAAGCAGGAGGTCGTGGCGATGATGGAGCAAGAGCTTGGGGGATGCTCCGATCTGCTGAATGAGCGTCAAGAGGTCCTGAAAAGATATAACCAATAGGAACGCGGTTTTGTTTGGGAGGAATCTCTCAGATAGATCAATATGCCGCTCCCCGCGTGCCGGCATAGGCGAGGCCGGCGCCGATCAAGACAAGCAGGATGTTGAGCAGGATGCCGACGACCGCGGAAAACCTGCTGTCATCGCGGGCGATGCCGACGAAGCCGAAGACGATGCCGATAACGTGCAGGATCGGCGCGACCAGGAAGTAGACGATACCCAACGCCAGCGCGGCCGCGTTTGCGCTTCCCTCGGAGCCGCCGTCGGAAAGCGCGAAGAAGACGCCGATGGCCGCACCGACCAGCAGCAGCGAGGCCAGCGCGAAAAGGATCGACCAGCGGCCGTAGCGGCGCGGCTGCGCCGGAATGTCGGCCAGCGATGCGTTCCTTCCCCATTGCGGCATCGGTCCCCCCAAAAAGCGCTTCCTAGACGGCAGCCGCCCGCGCCATGGAAATCACCAGATCGTCGCGATGCACCATCGCCGAGCGCGCCTCGTAGCCGAGCCGCTCGGCAATTTCGGCGGTCTTCAGCCCGGCAATGCGCACCGCGTCAGAGGCATCATAGGCGACCAGCCCGCGCGCGATCTCGCGGCCGTCCGGATCGAGGATGGCTACCGTGTCGCCACGCGAAAAAGCGCCGCTCACCAGCTTCACGCCCGCCGGCAGCAGCGATTTTCCCGACATCAGCGCGCCGACCGCGCCGGTATCGATGGTGAGGCGGCCGGCCGGCTCGAGTTGTCCGGCGATCCAGGTCTTGTAGCCCTTCACCGGATTGGCGCTCTGCCGGAAGAAGGTGGCGCGTTCGCCGTGATCGATGGCTTTCAGTGGGTTTTGCCGCGTGCCCGACGTGATGATCATCGCGGTGCCGGCAAGCGTCGCGATCTTGCCGGCGTCGAGTTTTGTGCGCATGCCGCCGCGCGACAATTCGCTGGCCGCGGCGCCCGCCATCGCCTCGATCTCCGGCGTGATGCGGTCGACCACCGGAATGAATTTCGCGTTCGGATCGCGGGCAGGGGGCGCCGTATAGAGTCCGTCAATGTCGGAGAGCAGGACCAGCAGGTCGCCGCCCATCATGGTGGCGACCCGCGCCGCAAGCCGGTCATTGTCGCCGTAGCGTATTTCCGTGGTGGCGACCGTGTCGTTCTCGTTGATGACCGGTATCGCCTTGAATTCCAGGAGCTTCGAGATGGTGGCGCGGGCGTTCAGGTAGCGGCGGCGCTCCTCGGTGTCGCCAAGCGTCAGCAGGATCTGACCTGAGCGCAGGCCATGTCGCCCGAGCGATTCCGACCAAGCGCTGGCCAGCGCGATCTGGCCGACTGCGGCTGCGGCCTGGCTTTCCTCCAGTTTCAGCACGCGCTTTCCCAGCGACAGGATGGTGCGGCCAAGCGCGATAGCGCCCGACGAGACGACCAGGATCTCGGCTCCACCTTTTGCAAGATCGGCGACGTCGTCGGCGAGCGAATCCAGCCAGCCGCGCTTCAGCCCGCTTTCGCGGTCGACCAGCAGTGCCGAGCCGATTTTTACCGTGATGCGGCGGTAGGATTTGAGGGAAAGGGCGGTCATGAAGCCCTCGCCGATTCGCGGAATGCCGACGACGCCATCTGCAAATCTACCCCTGCCACCGCACATCCGACACAGTGGGCGCGCCTGCCTCGCGAGCGCCCTCGATCTCGGCCATCAGCGCCCGTAGCGCCGCCTCGACGCCTTCGCCTGTAACGGATGAAAGGACCAGCGGCGCGCGGCCGGCGGCGCGCTTCAAGGCGGCCACCTTCTTCTTGCGCGTATCCGCATCCAGCGTGTCGGCCTGGCTCAACGCCACGATCTCCGGCTTCTCGGCAAGCCCGTTGCCGTAAGCCTCCAGTTCGCCGCGCACCGTCTTATAGGCTTTTCCAGGATGCTCTTCCTGTGCCGAAACCAGATGCAGCAGAACTCGCGTACGCTCGACATGGCCCAGAAAACGGTCGCCGATGCCGACGCCTTCATGCGCGCCCTCGATCAGGCCGGGAATGTCGGCGATGACGAACTCGCGCGCATCGATGCGGGCGACGCCCAGTCCCGGATGAAGGGTGGTGAAGGGATAGTCGGCGATCTTCGGTTTTGCCGCGGTGACCGCGGCGAGAAAGGTCGACTTGCCGGCATTGGGCATGCCGACCAGGCCGGCGTCGGCGATCAGCTTCAGCCTGAGCCAGATGGTGCGCTCCTCGCCCGGCAGGCCGGGATTGGCGCGGCGTGGCGCCTGGTTGGTCGATGTCTTGAAATGCTGGTTGCCGAAGCCGCCATTGCCGCCCTTGGCGAGCAGGAATTTTTGGCCGACGACGGTCAGGTCGCAGATCAGCGTCTCGTTGTCCTCCTCGAAGACCTGGGTGCCGGCCGGCACCTTCAGCGTCACGTCGGCGCCCTTGGCGCCGGTCATGTTGCGGCCCATGCCATGCACGCCGGTCTTGGCGCGGAAATGCTGCTGGTAGCGATAGTCGATCAGCGTGTTCAGCCCGTCGACGGCTTCCAGCCAGACGTCGCCGCCGCGCCCGCCGTCGCCGCCGTCCGGGCCGCCGAACTCGATGAATTTTTCACGCCGGAACGACAACGCGCCGGCGCCGCCGTCGCCGGAGCGGATGTAGACTTTGGCCTGGTCGAGAAATTTCATCTTGTCTTTCGGTGGCGACTTTCTGTCGGCCTGCTCTATCGCATAGTTTTGGTTGGCGCGAGTGTGGAAACGGCGCTGTACGAGCCGGAAATCCTGGGGCAGTTACTCAATTCCGGGCTTTGCGGCGGCCGCATTCGGCGAAGCCACCCGGAATTGAGTAACTGCCCCAGGATATCGAACTCAGCTCCGCGCCCAGTTCCGCAAACTCGCCCAGGTCCGCCGGTCGAGCCGGTAGCGCTCGATCGGCACCTGGCCGGCGACCTGCGAGTGCATCATGCCCTGGCCGGCATACTGGAAGCCGCATTTGTGGATGACGCGGCGCGACGCAGGATTGATGACCCGGCAGGAGGCATGCAGCACGTTGATGGCGGTAGCGTCGAAGGCGAGGTCGACCAGCGCGTGCGCGGCCTCGGTGGCAAAGCCCTGCCTCCAGAACGGCTCGCCGATCCAGTAGCCCAGCTCCAGCCCGCGGTCGGTGACGTTCAACCCGGCACAGCCGATGAAACTGCCGGTGCCGGCCAGCGTCAGCGCATAGACGGCACCGGCGCGGCGGTTGGCTGCCATGGCAAGGAAGGCGCGGGCCTCGGCCTCACCATAGGGGTGCGGCATGCGCGCCAGCATCTCGGCGACGTGCCGGTTGTCGGCAAGCGCTGCCAACGCCGGAATATCACTGTCGCGTGGCCGGCGTAGCACAAGGCGCTCGGTAACCAGGACGGGGCGGTCTATCGCCAGACTTTCGTCTTCGCGGTCTTCCTTTTCGGCAACCATGTCAGTCCTCCAGGCAAAGAAAAAGGGGAGATGGCGACCCATCTCCCCTGATCCTTTTGCTGGCTGCGCCAGACACCGGTTCCCGAGATGGGGCGCCGGTGTTGTGGTGCGGATCCGGCTATTCCGCGGCTTCGGCGATCGGGTTGACCGATACGTAGGTTCGTCCGTTGGATTTCTTGTTAAAAGCGACCACGCCGGCTTGCAGCGCAAAAAGCGTATGATCGGTGCCCATGCCGACATTGACGCCGGGATGCCACTTGGTGCCGCGCTGACGCACGATGATGTTGCCGGCAATGACGGCCTCGCTGCCGAACTTCTTCACGCCGAGGCGCTTGGATTCCGAATCGCGACCGTTGCGCGTCGAACCGCCAGCCTTTTTGTGTGCCATTTCTAACTCCTTTGCGCCCGTTCGAAGCGCTTGATCTCATTGTAGGGCGCTTCGCGCGCCGCCGAAAGCTCTCTTGGCGATTATTTCGCCAGTTCCTTGGCCTGCTCGCGCCAGTCCTTGATCTGGTCGGCGCTGAAGGGCATGGCCGCGTCGATACGGGCGATGTCCTCGTCGGTGAAGGCGGCGACCTGGGCGAAGGTGGTGATGCCCTGCTCCTTCAACTGGCCGGCGGCGACCGGGCCGATGCCCTTGATCACCACCAGATCGTCCGGCTCGCCGGCCGGAGCCGTGAACAGCGGAACGGCGGTGGCCGCTTGCGGCGCTGCCTTGGCCTGCTTCGAAGGCTTTGCGCCGCCGGTCAGAATCTCGGCGATGCGCACCGTCGTCTCGTGCTGGCGCTGGCCGCGCTTGCGGCGCGAATTCTGGCGACGACGCTTCTTGAAGGCGATGACGGTGGCGGCGCGGCCCTGCTTGAGCACTTCCGCGGTCACCATCGCGCCTTCCACGAAGGGGACACCGAAGGTGGCGCTGTCGCCTTCGCCGAAAGCCAGGACCTGGCCGAATTCCACGATATCGCCGGCATTGCCGTCGAGCTTGTCGATCTTGATGACATCATTGGCGGCAACGCGATACTGCTTGCCACCCGTCTTGATGACTGCGAACATTTTTAGCCTTTCGCTGTTCGGTCCGGCCTTTCGAACGCCGCGAGGCGGTCTGGCCGTCTTTTTATCAGTCTTGAGGGTTCAAACGAAAACCAGCGCGGAGAAGACCCCGCGCCGGAATTGCGCCGTCCGTAACCGAAGCATCGTGCGGAGTCAAGGCGAAGCGGCCAGATTTGGCGTGATGCCGCTTTCGGTCTAGCGTCCTTCGCACACATCTCCTGCGGGGTAGCTGGCGCTTTGGCGCATTCACCCGTTCAAGAGGAAGACGATGCTTGCGGCGCCGACGGCAGCCGAGCGACCTGCCGTCCAGGCTCGCTGCTGCTTCCATTCGGACAGGCTACCGGCGCGCTTTCCCGGGGAGCCGTAAATACTGCGCCGGCTGGCGCGTCCTGTCGCAGATAGGGCCTTGTAACCTTGAATGCCTGCCGTTATCTAGTGCCGCGCCGAAAGGCGGACCACGCCCCGCGGAGAGGTGGCAGAGTGGTTGAATGCACCGCACTCGAAATGCGGTTAGAGCCGTACCGGCCTGTCCCGCCTCATCCTGCCTAGTGCCGTGTTTTCAGTGACTTGGACGATTTATCGACGCTTATGTACCGTCTCGTCCCGTTGCGTGCTACCAAGTTCGGTAGCAAGATGGTAGCAGCGTGTTCTCATGATGTTCAGGCGGTTCCTGACATTCACTCAATCAGGATGTCCGCCTCTTTCGCGGCCTCGGCGAACGCCTTCTGAGCCTTGGCAAGCGCCATGCGGTCATGCGCATTCTCCATGGCCTCCATAACCGCCTCACGTGCCGCGCGTTGCTTTGCGCCTCGCTTCACAGGCCATTTGTGCAAGAGGATGTCGGCGGCTTGGAGGTTGTTGTTCACATGGAGGACCGCCACGCTGTTTCCAAGCATCACTGTCACGGGCTGGTCCCACCAGCCGCGATGTTTTGCCATCAGACTTCCTCATTTTCAGGGATAGGCTCCAAACCCAGCCATTCGGGTGAACGGCCTTTCTGAAGCAGGGCGAGGTCGATCGGGCGCACTTCGTAATAGTTCCCGCCGACACGCACCCGCGCCGACTTCATCTCGCCCTCTGCAAAGCGCTGACTGATTATGCGGACACGCTGACGCTCTTTGAGATCGGCAACAGCGGCACGCTGGCGAAGGTGTTCGGAGATCGAAGGGCGAGTCGATGACGTCCGGCGGATTGCCGGTGCGGACACGCGAATGCCTTCCCCTTTGGCCCACATACGCAACACTCACTCGACTTCGAGCGAATCAATGCGCAAGCAGGTGAGTCGTTGCAGCGTTGATCGAGCCTCACGTTGCCGCTGCCACTGGCTGCAACTTATCACAACTAAAAAGTGCATACATTTAAGAATTCATCCACTCCCTGATAGACTAGCCTGAAATCTGATGAGATATTCCGTTCACTCATTTTGTTTAAGCTTCGACGGCTCGCGTCCGGATCGTATTCAGGCAGCAAGCGCTACGTTGCGCCCACGCTGAGTTGCTCGTCGAGCGATGATTTCGCAATTTTTGAAAATGCAACGGAGGGAAATAGCATGAGGACTTCATCTAAGCTGTTCGCTGGTTGCGGCATTTTGGTCGTCTTGGGTAGCCTCGCACTTGCTGCGCAGGACAAGTATACCGTGCAAGTTCCGGGCGGCCTCGCACTTTCAGAGTGCAGGGGCTATGATGATTGGCCGGCGGTGGCGGTCAGCCATGCTGACTCTGCAATGGGCGATGAATCAGACCCCAACGAAAAAATCAATGTGATCGTCGCCAATACGGTGATGATCGATGCCTACAGGGCAGGCATTCCGGTCAATGGCAAGCCTTTCCCAGACGGCTCGAAGATCGTCAAAATATTGTGGAAGCCGAAGCAGCATCCGCAGGCGCCGTTTGATGTTAAGGTCCCCGACACTTTGGCCAGTGTCGGTTGCATGGTGAAGGACGGCAGCCGTTTCTCCGAAACTGGCGGATGGGGCTATGCGCAGTTTGATTTTGATCCCGCCTCCGACACGTTCGCACCCAATACCGCTTTGCAGGAAAACGACGCCAAGTGCGGTGCAGCTTGCCATCAAGCCGCAGAGGCCACGGATTTCATTTTCACTGCCTATGGCAAAAGGTAGGTCCGAGGCAGGGTCAACAATGCCCCCCACGTCTCCGCAGGCTGGCTAACAGTTGACGCAAAGCACGTTGGTCCTATCTTGCGTGGATGGGCGAGGCGTGGCGGCAGGGGCAGCGAGTGCAAAGAGGAAGGCGTGGACGCCTACTGTCGCGGACTGCCAAGATCCGCGTGCCCGTACGCGGTCGATACTGATGCACGTCGAGACTGGACACGCGGCTGGGATGAGTCCGAAACCGTTGATTTTGAGGACAGTGTTATCTGCCTGGACGACTATAGGAAAAGCCCGGCCACCGCTCGGAAGCCGGGCTGATCAAGTCGCCAACTTGGCGACATGCTAGTGCAGCATTGGCCGCTGCTCCTCCTCGCCGTCCACCGGCGCCCTCACGCTGTCTCCGATGGCCTGGAGCAGCACGCGGTTGTTTGCGTCCAGCACCTCGTTGGCCTGCTTGACGCCCCGCCGGTCGCCGAGCAGGAAGCCGAATGCAAAGGCAATGCCGATGCCGGCGGCGATTGCGAGATAGGTCACGCCGCCACCTCAGCCGCAGGCTCGTCATCGGGGAGCATCGCGTTGAATGCCTCCCATGCTGATTTTTCGCTTCGATGGTTCCCCGGAACGCGCACCCACGCCTCTTGCGCAATCCGTCCCCATTGCGGCCTGTATTCATCAGGATGGACGAACAGCCACGCGGTTCGGCAGATGCAGGTTTTCAGATCGTCGTAAGGAACGTCGACCATCAACACCAGCCATTGCCCTTTCGGCTCGCCGTCGCCGGCAAGGTGTGGGCCAAGGGCGTGCCAGCCGGGCGGAGGCGCGTCGAGATATAGCCGGGCATATTCGAGCGGCTTGGGTTTGTCGCTCATGACACGCCCCCTTCTCGTTCCGGGCTGGTGCGCCCGACTAGCCGCTCCAGTTCGGTCCACGTCGCAATGTTTGGGCGCGCGTCGGGGCTGAATTCGTAAACCCCGTAACCCGTGAGTGCGACGATCTTCGCGGCGAGGTCGACTGCGGTGCTGGCCGGCAACGCTACAATCTGACGCTCAAGCTCAAGCATCCGATCCGTATAGCCGTCCATTTCGTCGTCGGGGCATTCAAGATGGTAGGTGTACCGATAGAGCGCATCCCACTCATCGAAAAGCTTCATGATCGCCAGGGACGGCCCACACACACTGCTGTCCTCGAACCCAATGGGATATTCCCGACTGCCCTTCGGATAGATGCGCGCCACCCATGGCCCGCTACCGCCTAATGCGTCGTTCCAGTCGGCGAGCGCTTGTGACAGTTCCCGCGAGATGCGGATAACGCGGTCTAAGGGATTTGCCTCGACGGTTTCTGCAAGCGAAAAGTTGTCGCTTGCAGAAGCAGCGGCAGGCGTGGCGACGGCCACGGCGAGCGCGGGCGTGCTGGCGAGCATGGCCCGCCGGGTAAGTTGTCCTCCGATAGTCATGTTGGTCTCTCTCGGTTCGAACCGGCTTATCACGGCCGGCGGAGCAAAATTCTGGTGTGGAATTATGCGCCTTTCATCGGTGGCGGACCGACAGCCGGGGGGTGATAACCTGCCGAGAGACAGGCCGAACGATTTTAAGCCTCGCGGCTCTGGACATGGCGTTCGCCCCCGGCCATATTGGTCGGGTCGCGCGACCGCCAAGTCGCACGTTCATTCAACCGCTGCCCAACGCTGCCAGGCGCCAGGGCAATTCCTGCCAGGGAATATGCGGTCTATCTCGGTCCGGGTTATCACGCCCACGGACATGCTGTTCCTGTTCGCTGAAAACGTCAAGCACCTTCCCCTAAGGGGAAGATGGCTTGTGCGATCGGTACCAGGTAAAGCGGGACGGGCGCGAAGGCGCTTCCGAGCTGCGTCGAACGCTCAGACTGGCGAATAGATCATGACACGGGGAATTCCGAAGATCAGGAAACGGCCTGACCCAGACTTATGGTTAGAGGTCGAGCTGACGCGATGGGAGTGGGAATATTATCTCTCGGTGCCCCTGTTTGAAGGGACAGAACCGGCTTCAGAAGATGACGGGCTTTCCTTATTTGGGACGACGCTGCTAAAGCCAGCGACAGCCCCTTTAGATATAACGGTACGGTGCTTGACGGTGCCTCCACCAAAATTGCAATTGGAGCACGTTGGTGAACTATGGCGGATCAAAGGTGGTTTTGAAGGCGTCATCGTCGTGCCGAACACCGTGATGCATACGGTCGTTTCGATGTTCTCAGGGGATCATTACCGACAGCTTGATTTGGCGCTTTCGAGGGTCGGCCGGCGGCAATACTTCATCTCTAGCTATCATTTTCGGCACGGACGGCCCAGGCCAGTCGCGATGAAGGATGGGAACTGAACCTAGCCCTTGACCAATGCCATCCCATGACCCGAAAGCTGGATATTTCTGCTCGCCAAGTAACAGCAATCTGCAAAGGCGCTGCGAAAGCCGGGTTTGTCGCTGAGATCAAGATTGGTGAAGTGGTGGTGCGTTTGGTTCCTGACGACGGCCCCCTTTCCCGAGAACACGTGCCCGAATTCGACGACGGACTTTATCAGGAAAGTTTGCATGAACTAAAGAAGGCTCAGGGGATGGATGAGCCGTTGAGCAGATATGAGGAGCAAGTCCTCAGCTTCATTGCAGCAAACGAAGGCAAGCGCTTTTCCATAAATGAAGTTAGGGGAGCTGGTCCAACCACGACCGAGCGACTTCGCAAACGTGGCTTTGTTGAGTTTAGCTATCGGACACACGAACCCATGCGGATTGACGAGATATGGGCGACTGAAGCGGCTGTGAGATTCTTACGGATGCAACAGCGCCACTATAAGCGCTTCATCGTTCTGTAAGAGGGAATCAACATGGCTCGACAAGGGCCATCATCTCGCCTGTTCACCCGGCGGCCAGAGCGGAGCAGACGGAACCTCCGTCGAACCTGACAGTTCTTCCCGGTCTCAGGAGGAACACGATGTCAGATGACCCCCGTAAGCAGGACAACCGCGACCGATCGCAGGTGGCAGGCGATCAGGAGTGGGAGGTTGGCTATGTCGCAAGTAAGTTCGGCCTTTCCACCGACCAGGTGCGCGACCTGATTGAGCGTTTCGGCAACGACCGTGACGTGATCGAGCGCGAGGCAGAGAAGCTCAAGGCCCAAACGAGCAGGCCGGGGGCATGAACGCCCAGGCCGATATCGTGCGAGAAGTGGAACGGAGCCTGCGCCTGTTGGGCGTTACAAACGCCGAGATCGCGGCTATGGACACCACCACCCCGCAGACACTCTACCAAGTGATTGAGCGAGCCGGCGGCAAGTCTGATGTCCTCCGTTTCATCGGCAGCTATCGAGACAATGATGAGCGACGAAGACGTACTGGACGGCCTGAAGCACTGGAACGATTTGTTCGAAGACCTCACTCTTCACGAAGACCCGACGCCGAGCCGCCGCGGAGTTTACCCTCGCGGAAACTCTTGACGGTGGCGTGACGAAGCTTTTGTTCGCCCTTGAGGAACTTGACGCGGGCCACCAGGCCGGGCTTTACCCACTCGGCTTTTTCCTTCGCCAGCCCCTTCGGCGGCGTCGCGCCGGCTTTGGCTTGCACCCTATCCCATAGGCGCTTGCGAATGCCCTGGGGCAGGGTGACGAAGGCCCCGCCCACATACTTGCCGGCACCATCCGCCATCAATGCCATTGCCGGCTTGCCGCGCTCTCGCTGGACGCCGACGATTTTGAAATCGCCTTCATCGTAGCACTTCACCTTGAGCCAGGACGTGACCCTGCCGCTTTCATAGGGCGAGCCCATGCGCTTGGAGACCATGCCCTCCAAACCTTGCCCGTCGATCGCGCGATAGACCTGTTCGGCTGTGCCCTCGACCGCCGCGCTGAATTGAAACCGCCCGCCCGTGTCGCTTTCTTCGATCAGGTCAGCGAGCAGCGCACGCCGGTCCTCCACGGCCATGCCGCGCAGATCGTGGCCGCTCAGGTGAAGGAGATCGAAAGCGATGAATACGAGTTTGCCGGGCTCCCGCGTGATTGCGCTCCGCAGTGCCTTGAAGTTCGGCTTTCCCAGCAGATCGAAGACGATGATCTCGCCGTCGATGATAGCGTCGACCGCGTCGATGCCGGCGGCAGCCTTGATCAGGGGCGCGTACTTGGCCGACCAATCGAACCCGTTCCGAGTGAAAATGCGCGTCTTGTCGAATTCCTTGACGAGCTGAGACCGGTAGCCGTCAAATTTGACTTCCCGAATCCAATCGTCACCCTCCGGAGCATCATCAACGAGAGTTGGCAACATGGGCTCAATGAAGCTGAGCCCGGACGCGGAACGCTTACGCACACCGAGAGTCTAGGAGCAAAAATAATTTAGGCTAGGTGAACGGAAGGTGATTCAGGCGCGGGAAAAGTGGCCGGAAAAGTGTGGTTAGCCTATATTTAGTGTTTACGGTCGACAATAAGGGCCATACTCCCGAGTGCAGCCGAGTCTTTTATTCCAAAAATGGCCGGCTATGCGCAGAAAAGTTGCGCGTCCCACTTGATCGAATCGGATCGTCCACCGATATGATCGAGGTTTACCGAACGTTAAGGACGGTGAAATGGAGCGGCCCGGTCGATGTTTGCAGCATCGCCGGGCCAGTAGTTACCACCTCGCGGTGGGCGTGATCACGTCTCGGTACATGTGGGAAGTACACCTCCCATGTCAAGGGCTAAGTGCCACCCCTACCGCATAGACCATTGGCCCAAGGAGGGCCACTACTATGCAACAGCACTTTGACCTCATACCCCACAAGGCACAGGGGACCATCATCTACCAACGCCCGGAAGACGGGTACATCAACGCCACGGCCATGTGCCAGGCCTCGGGAAAGCTCTGGGCCGACTACGGCAGGTTGCGGACTACAGCAGCCTTCCTACAGGCCCTGAGTACCGAAATGGGGATTCCCATAACGGACCTAGCTCAGGTGGTGAGGGGTGGCGACCCCCGCCTACAAGGAACGTGGGTACACCCCCACGTAGCTATCCACCTTGCTCAGTGGTGTTCGGCCGAGTTCGCCGTCAAGCTCAGCCAATGGGTGTACGAGTGGATGTCCGGCAAGGGCAGGCCGGCTAGGGCGGAGATGCCATACCATCTAAGGCGATACGTGGCGAACCATCAGAACGTCCCGGCGGGCCACTTCTCCATCCTGACAGAGCTAACCCAGGCACTGATCGCGCCGCTTGAAATCATGGGCTACACCCTTCCAGAGCACATGGTGCCCGACATCTCTCATGGCCTTATGTTCTGCAAGTGGCTGCGCTCCAAGGGCGTGGATACCGATACCCTTCCCAAATACTGGCACACATACGAGGACGGCCGTCGCATCCAGGCGAAGGCATATCCCGAGAGGCTACTTGCCGATTGGCGAAGGCATTTCCGCGAGGAGTGGCTTCCCCATCGGGCAATTGCCTACTTCCAGGGCCGTGACAACGCAGCGCTGGAGTTCCTTCCGAAATTGCTGCCGAAGCCGGCAGCAGCCTAAACATAGGAGAGAGAGATATGGCGAAAACCCCAAAGAACCACGGAAAGCCATGGTCATCTGCCCAGGAGCAGAAGCTTCAGGAACTCGCGAGGGGGAACACCCCGACACGGGTTATCGCCCTGAAGCTTCAACGAACCCCGGACGCGGTCTATGCGAAGGCGAGTGAGACCGGCGTGTCGCTGAAGCCTACGAACCAAAGCCCGTACGGTAAAAAATAATCACGCCGCATAAAAGTCAGCCCCGAGGCCGGAGCTTCGGGGCTGACTATCAACGACGCGCCACCATCCGGAACCTCCCCGCCCGCTCCGTAGTTTTCCTCCGGTATCGGAGGTGCTGCATGCCCCGCTACTTTTTCGACGTGTTTGACGGGGAGGCTATCTCCCACGACGATATCGGCATTGATCTCGACCACGAGGACATGGTGGCAGATCATGCAGTCGCAGCCCTGCCCGAGATCGCCCATGACGAGCTTCCGGACGGGACGCAGCGCGACTTTTGGGTGAAGGTGCGCCCCGAGAGCGGTGACTATATTTTCACCGCCGATCTGAAATTCAAGGCGGACTGGCTCAAAAACAAAAACCCCGCCTGGGAGACGGGGTCAGGAGGTGCGTAATGGGTAGGCGGAAGAAATCCAGTGCCGAACTTAGCGTAGGTAGCAGCGCGCGTCACGCACAAATTTTCACCAGCGCCGCATCCTCATGCGTATATGATGCCGACAATGACGACGACGCTTCTCCTCAAATGGCGGGAGACATGGCCCGGCGAGGGCCACCAAGATTTCAGTGCCCGTGATCGCAGGAGGAAGGGCGAGGTCGTCAGGCGCATCTATGATGCTCTGCGGCAGCGGCTGTCTTGCGGATAACCATTCATTTACCGGTCCATAGATTGCCCCTACGCTGGCAGGTGCAATCGATATAGTCATGATGGACGCTTGGGTGAGGCATTCGATTTCCTCCGACAAGGGCAACTGAAGGGAGGCTGACCTGGCCAATTACTTCTTCTCCGTCGACGGACCGGAAACCGGCACAGTTGGCCCCGGCGAGCAAGCCGTGGTAGGCAATCTTGCCTTTTTCGACACAGACGACACGGTTTCCGGCGTGCCGGGCTCGTCTCTTCTCGGTTTTGCAATCGTCGGGGATATCGTCCTGAACCTCACCGGCTATGCCGGCATCACCGGCTTCTCCACCGTTTCGCCGCAGGCCATCGGAGGCGCGGTCAATATGACCGTCGGCCAGGACTTCTACACCTCCAACAGTTCCGGCGGGTCGATGTCTTTCCTTGCGCTGGGCAACACTGTCGTATTGGACGCGAGCGCCCTCGACGCAAGCGGCGTCGTCTTGCTGCAATCCTTTGGCAGCGGAAACGACGTGCTGACCGGTGGCGCGGGCAACGACAACCTGGTGGGCGCCGGCGGCGCCGACCAACTCAATGGGGGCGCCGGCATCGACGCGGTGCGCTACGACCTTTCGTCTGCCGGCGTGACGGTCAACCTGGCGACCGGCATCGGTGCGGGCGGCGACGCGCAGGGCGACACCTTCAGCAACGTGGAAGCCGCGACCGGATCAGGCTTCGCAGACACGCTGACCGGTGGGGCGGGGAGCGACTTCCTCGTCGGCTTAGGCGGTAACGATCTGCTCACCGGCGGCGCCGGAGCCGACTGGCTTCAGGGCGAAGACGGCATCGACTGGGCGAGCTATCGCGGATCCAGCGCCGGCGTCGTGGTCGATCTCACTTCCGGCACCGCCACCGGCGGGGATGCCGGCGGCGACACTCTGACCAGCATCGAGAACCTGATGGGATCGAGTTTCGTCGACGTGCTGACCGGCAACGCCGGCGACAACGTCCTCAACGACGGCGGCGTCGGTGGCGCCGACACGCTGACCGGCGGCGGCGGCAACGACACCTATTCGGTCTACAATGCCGGAGCGGTGATCGTCGAAATCGGCGGCGAAGGCAACGACCGCGTCAGCGCCGGCGTGAGCTATGTGCTGGCCGACGGCGTCAGCGTCGAATATCTGAACACCACCTCGCTCAACGCCTCCTATGCGGTCGACCTCACCGGCAACGGCCTTGCCCAGCTGGTGCGCGGCAATGCGGGCGCCAATGTGCTCGACGGCGCCGGCGGCAACGACGTCCTGTTCGGCATGGGCGGGGCCGACGTCTTCAGCTTCTCCACCGCGCTCGGCGCCGGCAACGTCGACCGGATCGGCGACTTCAGTGTGACGGACGACCAGATCCAGCTCGACAGCGCGATCTTCACCGCACTCGGGGCAGGCCCGCTCGACGGCTCGGCGTTCAAGGACAATTTCCTTGCGCCGAGAGATGCCGACGACCGCATCTTCTACAATTCAAACACCGGCTCGCTGTTCTACGACGCCGATGGTTCCGGCAGCGGCTTCGCTGCCGTCAAGTTCGCGGTTCTCGCCACCGGCCTCAGCCTCAGCGCCGCCGACTTCAGCGTCATCTAGCGCTAAAGGTGAACAGGGGCGGGCGATGCTGATACGATCACTGATTTTACGGGGCCGGAAGATGACATCCTGCTGGAAAGTGATGGGTCTTCACGGCCCTCGCCGAGGGTTGGCTGAGATTGAACGCCCTTGTAGTGAATAAGACCGGTCTGGCGGAAGACAGCACCGATCGTATCATTTATTTTCTGGGAACCGGCCAGCTTTTCTACGATGCTGACTGGTGCGATAGCCGCCGTGCACTTTGCGACTCTTTGGGGAAACCCCAACGTCAGCGCCTCAGACTTCAGGATTTTTTAAAGCGGATTCTGCCCTGCGCCGGCGGCGCAGTCCCTTGTTCCATTGCCACCCAAAAAAGCCCGCCATCGGAAGATGACGGGCAGGTCTGGGTTCGCCGCGGCCGAGTGGGCAGTGGGGAAAGTGGCCGCGACCACGACCAACAATTGCTGGGCGGAAAGGTTCCGCCGCCATCATCCGAGCCGCACTAACCCCTTTCATCCCGCCAAATAACCCGCCGGTCATAGACGATCTTGTCCAGCCGCCGGATCGTGAGCGCTTGGCGCTTGTCCGCTGAGATCAATTCGGCCGACAGCGTGAGGTGGTGATCCCGGCCGCCGCGCTCGCAGAGCATCTGATAGACGACATCATCGACCTCGATGTCGCTGAAAATCTTCCGTAGATCGTCGGGCACGTAGTAGCGCGACAGTTTGCAGAAATTGCACCGAACGTGGATCAGGTGGCCGTTCCGGTGGCAGTCGGACAGCTTGTACGACCCTCTGCGCTTATAGTGGTATGGCTCCGGCATGAGAACGAATTAGGAACAAATCCCTTGCGCGGTCAACGGCGAAGTGACATGCTTCCTATGAAAACCGGAAGCGAGATGCACAACCATGACCGCAAGCCCAGCGCCAGAGCGGGGCGGCGAAGCCGTGCCTGTCGATCCCGTCGACCACGTGCTGTCCGAGTTCGAGGGTGACGCCAGGGCCGGCATAGAAGCGCTGCTGAGCGAGGTCGGCCGCCTGGAGCACGAGACGGCGTTGACACGGCCGGTAGTGTCGCGAGGCTTCTCCCGCGGCTGGCATCACGACCGCTGGGCCGACAATGGTAAGGCGTAATCAAAGCGGCCCAACGCCAACGCGGATCGACCGGGATTTCCCGCACCAGGTCGCTCTGCTCGACGACGTCTGCGTCGACCGCAATTTTCAGCGCATCCACGAATTCTGCAAAGGACTCGGCGTTGAGTGGCACACGCGGCACGTCATCGCGATCTGGCCGAACGGCAAGCACGAAAACCATCGGCTGCATTGCTTCGCCGATGCCGCGCCGGCTGAGGCATTCCAAGCGCATTTCGGCGGGGTCATGTTCGACCCGAAGCGGGATCGGCAAGGCGGCCTCGCCAAGGGCGCCTGGAAACGGAGCGAGCCGTGGCGGCGGATCGTGCGCGCCGAGGGGCCGTATTCGCGGCTACCCTAGATCGCAAAGCCTCCGAAGCCATGGGCGACCGGCTTCACCACGATAAATTTTGGCTCCTCCCGCCACAGGATGCCGGCTCCAGCAGCGAAAGCCACAAACGCCTCGCGTGCTGCCTTCGGCGAGCACTGGCCGGACCGTGCGGCTTCACAGGCTTTCACTGCGGCACCGTAGGACAAGCGCCGCCTTGCCGGTGCCCACTCGTTCAGGAATTCGCGCATTTCGGACAGTGAGGAAATCTCGGTCTTCTCGCCAAGTCCGGTCGTGATCGCGACGGGTGCGAACAGCAGCGTGTTGTGCATCTTGTCCTCGTTTCGAAATGAAAGGGCGAACGGCCCCTCGCAGTGGCGAGCGTGAAACTCAGACATCGAGCCGAGGTTCCTTGGGGTCACACCTACGTGAAACAAAGCCGGCGGATGCGGTGCGCCGTGGGATCAGGGAGGCCACGTCCAAGATTTTTATTGTGGGTACCACTTTGTCCGTCGCCTCGCCCCTGTGCTTGTTATATGCTCTTGCATGAGCGAACGCCGCATACCTACGAAAGCCCAACTGGAGACTTGGGCCGGCCGGATGGAAAAGCTGCGTGCTGGCATTAAGCGGCGCCACGATAAGATATCAGCGGATGAGCGCAGCGCCCTTCAGAGGGAAGCAGCAGAACTTAGGCTGATCGCAGACTCCTTCTTCGATGAAATCAAAGCGATCAAAACACGTAGGGAAACTTGAAGCCCAGGAGCTGGCCGGCGTCGAGTTCATCCCCGAGAACGGCGGCGGTCCAGGCGTGAGATTGCGAAGAGCTGCCGCGCTTCCCTGCCGCCGGGTATGAAGCGCTAATTGATAAAAAGGTGCCGCCGACGCGCACCCACCGCCGCAGTCTTTGGGCAACGGCCGCCGAAATTGCGGGGGAACATGTGCCTGCAAATCGAGTTTGGAGAAGAGTCAGTGCGTTAGAGATGGGTAACCATAAGCCTGTTGGATTTGATCGATTATTTGGATTCTTGGAGTCCCGCAGAGTGGGCCACGGTCGTCGTCTGCGTGGCTGTGATCGCTTCGGGGTTTGTAATCTGGCGAAGCAAGTCGATCCTCCACTTGGTGAGCGCGTCTCTGGTTCCTTCGCCCAGGCTAACTTATCGCTCACCTGATCTTATCGACATATCAATCCCCCAAGACAGCTTGTATTCAATCAGCAAGATTGCGCTCGTCCCTGATACTCCGGCACTGACGGAACTCGGCATTCAAGATGACGAATATGGCCGCAGAACTTCGATGGGTTTTGGCCCTTGGCAAGCTGTTCACAACTTCGCCGAACCAGTAACCTCAGCTCGGTTTAAAATGCGCCCAGTACCACCAGGGACGATTGTAAAGGTCACTCTTGTCGGGCCTCTGTTCCCGGCGCAACACCGGTCCGTGAGCCTCCAAGCCGGCTTTCCAAACATCAAACAAGGTGTTCGATAGATATCTCCGGGCAAGAGGTGCAAAACGTCCACTCGTGCTCCTGCCGTCGTGGCGTAGCTCAGATGGCCTAACGGCTTAACGCTTCAGCGATGAGCAAAGGCCAATCATCTGCGATTCGGTGGTGATCGGCTCAATCACAGCCAAACGCGGCGCGGCGCCGAAGAACCTGAGTTGCAGCCGGCGCTGCTGTGATGGACGCCGAATCGCCGATCGTCTTGCCAGAACCGAACGCTCGCGTCGGTAGATTGCCGCAAATTGCGTTGCCCCCCGCGCAGAAAAGCCGCAACGTAAGGTCGTTCCCTCAGGAAGGAACGGCCATCAAATTCTCAAGATGCACCCTGCGACGACTTCCATTGAACTATTAGAGGAGGAGAAAAGCGTGAAAGCTCTATTTGGCAGGTCCGCCGCGTTGGCGTTGACATTCGTTGCAACAGGCTGCCTTGGCACCGCAGGCCACGCCGCCGACATCCCACCGATACTGGTCACCCCCGATAAAGTCGAGACGCGGATCGGCACGCTGGAGTTCAAGGACGGCGCGCCGAGCACGGAAACCGCCGCGAAGGTCTACGATACGCTGGATTTCACCCGCGGGTTGGACGCGTTCGTCAACAGCTACGGCGGCGCATCCGCCTATGCGATCCGTAAGGGCCTGCTCAGCATCGGCGCGGAAGACAATACGGTCACAATCTATCCCGAACTGATGGATTCGAAGTCGCTGTTCCTCACGGCCAACGCCGACACGGTCTACTACTTCAGCATCGTCGATTTGACGAAGGGGCCGATGGTGATCGAGCAGCCCCCGATGGGGGTCGGTACAATCAACGACATGTGGTTCGGCTGGATCGTCGATGTCGGCGGCCCCGGTCCCGACCGCGGCGAAGGCGGAAGATACCTGCTTCTGCCACCGGGCTATGATGGCCCGGTTCCGGAAGGCGGTTTCTACGTGGCACGGTCGAAGACGAACCGGGTCATCTATGCATCTCGCGGTTACCTAGTGGACAACGACCCGAAGCCGACCGTCGAGAACATCAAGAACAACATGAAGATCTATCCCTACACGCCGGGAGGCGTCGGCACGAGCATCGCGACAGCGCTTGAAGGCAAGGTCCGGCTCGAAGCCAACCCGAAGGTTCCCGAAACCAAATTCGTTGAGGCGAGCGGCAAGGCATTCAATACGATCCCGCCAAGCGACTATTCGTTCTTCGAGATGATCAACGCCAATGTCCAGGACGAGCCGGCCGATTCCTACGATCCGGAGCTTGCTGGACAGTTGGCGGCCATCGGCATCGCCAAGGGCAAGGAATTCAAGCCGGACGACCGGATGAAGAAGATCCTGACTGACGCGGCGGCGGTGGGAAATGCTGCCTCGCGCGCGCTGAACTGGCGCTACAGCGAGGCTCATCCCGATTGGTCGTACTACCCCGACTCGATGTGGGGTAACATGCTGTGGGAGGGTGGCGCCAACTTCGAAACGCCGCCGCCGATGATCACCAAGGAGGGGCTCTTTGAACCGTTGCCGCCGACAGGCGCGCGGACTCTCGATTCCAAGACCGCGTTCTACTACGGCTACACGCTGGACTCGCCCGGCATGATCATGCGGCTTCCCAACGTCGGCTCGCAGTACCTCATGGGCTTCCTGGACGCAGAGAAGAACGACCTCGACGGCGGAAAGACCTACAAGGTGACGCTGCCGAAGGACATTCCGGCGGCTGCCTTCTGGTCGTTCACGCTCTACGACAACCAGTCGCGCTCGATGCTTCAAACCCCGCAGGGTTACCCGCGCGCCGGCAGCCAGAGCTATCCGTCGCCCGCCGCCGAGGCGGACGCGGACGGCACCACCACGATCTGGTTCGGTCCGACGCAACCGGAGGGCGTGAAGCGTGGCAACTGGATCCAGACCATGCCCGGTAAGGGCTGGTTCACGCTGCTGCGCCTCTACAGCCCGCTCGAATCCTTCTTCACGAAGGAATGGCGCCTGAGCGAGATCGAACTCGTGCCCTAATGCTTTAGACACCGGAAGGCGCTCGTTTCAAATAGGCGCCTTTCGCAACCCCACGGCAGCAAGCCGGATGCTTAGAGCTTAGGCGCCTTGCCGCTCACGCGCTCGGTCAAAGCAAAGTTCTGCAGGTCTCTCGCTTTGCCCGGCTGGCTATCAGCGTGTGAGATAATCGCGTAAAATGCAGCGCGAACGATGTCGCTTTTGAAACGCCTTTTTGGCCGCCTTCATCAAATCCTTGAGCACCATGCCCGGCTTGACGAGGCTCAGCAGCGTCTCGCCTATGGCTTGAAGCTTTTCAGCTTTCATGTCGCTCTCCACGGAACCGCTCATGCGGGAGTGAGTTCTTAGCCGGAAAGGAGACCCCAACTATGGCAAAAAAGAACGCCCTTCCCAAGAAAATCGCCGGCATGAAGGTTCCAAAGGCTGTCCGCAAATCGAGCATGCTTCGCGCACTCCTGAGGAGTGAAGTCGGCCGGGACATTTTGGCGAACGCGATCACCGCTGGCGCCGGCGCGGCAGCCGCTGTCCTAGTCGCGGAGCGCAAGGAGATCGGCAAAGCAGGCAAGAAGGGCATTCGCAAGGGGGCTGGCTTGTTCAGTCTCGCAACAGAAGCCGTTCAGTCCGCGGCGAATGCCGCGCTCGGCGTGGTGGCGGAAACCGCTGGCACATTCGCCTCAGGAAAAAAGAAGGGAAAAGGAGGCGCCGGCAGAGCGGCAGCGCATTAGCTGACGGACTGCCGGCAGCGAGATCGAAATTGCCGCGCTCGCTGGAGCGGGCATTGCTGAAGCCTCATTCGGATACTCTTTTCCGCCGCATGACCTCAGCGGCCATGCTGCGTTCGGCAAGTGTATTGATACGAAAGCATCCGCGCGCTGCCGCTCATGTTGTAGGTGCCGGTCTTTTGCAGGCATCAAGGGTCGGCCTCACAGAGGCGAAAGACGCGGTGATAGATACGGCGAAGGCGGGCGTTCATGCGCTTGTCACAAAAGGCTGAGGTCTCGATCCCGATATCCCAAGCATCACCGCAGATTGGCCGGCCTGAAGTCGGCCTTTTTTCTTTGAGCCCGCGTAAGCATCCCGCCGGTCTTCGTCGATCTGGGTCCGCAGAATTCCCCTTCGTCATCGGGTCGAAATGCCTGAGCCTCGCGACGACTCACATGCGCCAACCTCCAAGGTGCCCCCGCCACCGAGAAGAGATTGAGAGAGGCCCGGCGGCGCGGTCTACGACTAATTCGATCTGTGGACTTGGGACCGCACGCTCGACCGCATCCATCATACACTCTACGTCGCCTGCCACGAACAGGTGGAGCGTGAAGCTTCGCCCACTGCCGCAATCATCGACAGCCAGAGCGTCAAAAGCGCCGAAAAAGGGGGCATCACGACCCGCATGGTTACGATGCGGGCAAGAAGATCAAGGGCAAGAAGCGGCACATTCTCGTCGATACGCAAGGCTTCCTGATGCACGCACTCGTCCATGCCGCCGAAATCCAGGATCGTGACGGCGGCGTGCTGGTGATGGCGAGCCTGTTCGGGCTGTTTCCTTTCCTGCTCAAGCTCTATGCCGACGGCGGCTAAGCGGGCTTGCTGAGGGTCTGGAATCAGCGGCAAGTAGGTCAGCACAAGCCGTAGGCGATATGGTGGCGGACTAGCTCGGCGGGATCATTCGCAACAGACACTTCCCAGTCCTTTCGAAGCCAGTTTGCCGACGGTAAGAGATGGGTTGAAGGTGCTGCCGGCAATGCGACATCTGGGGCGGGAGATTTGACTGCGAAAGCTCGTCCCGCGACAGACCTCTTTCAGAGCGAGCCGCTGATCGTCGCCGCTTTGGGGCTGGCCATTGGCACTGCGATTGGAGCAATGCTGCCCCGAACCGTGTTTGAAGATCAAAGCATGGGAGCTTACTCCGACAAGGTGCGTGGCACGGCGCAGGACCTTGTGGAGAAGGGCGTGGACGGCGCAACGGAAGTCGCTGCTGAAGCTTATCAGACGGTTAAAGATGAAGCCGACCGTCAAAGGCTAGGGCAGTCGGGCGAGGCTTCGATCGTCGACAAGGTGGCGGAGGGTCGTAAAATCGACATCGACCAAGGCGGAGGAAGCGATCCGAGATAAGATTACGCCGCCTCCCGCTTAATGTCCATAACCGCTTGCAGAGGCCAGAAGCGGCCTGCCGACGTGATCGGCAATGCCGTTCGTGTCATGCGCATCGCCACTAGCGAGGAAGAAGACGCTCGTTCATAGACGGCGGCAAAGACCCGAACGCCAAGGCGCTCGCCGCTGAACTTTCTTCTCCGCATTCCCACTCTCCAGACCAGCAGCAGGCCACATGCTTCGTGAGATGCAGAAGGTTGGCAAAGGCCTTCGAGCGAACCATCGACTCCGCCTAGGCGTGGGTCTTCATCGCCAACGTCCGTCTGCTCACCCGAAGGTTGAAAGCGCTGAAATACAACGCTCGTTCTTAGTCGGACACCAAGTTGTTAATTGCAGACACTCTTGGAACCAATTTGGCAAACTAGGCGTTGGAGGCCGCTAAGGGGATTTCATCCATCTATGGAACAACGCGCTTTGTCCTCCGGCATTTCCGGCGCCGAAATCGTATCTGACGACGGGAGCCGCGAAGTATACCTTCCGGCTCTTCACTCTGGCGAGCTGGAAGATTTTTTCGAGAATGCGGCAGTCGCTCTCCACCTGGTGGCGAACGATGGTACCATTCTGCGGGCCAATCGTGCGGAACTGGACTTGCTCGGCTATACCGGGGAGGAATACGTCGGACGCAACATCCGGGGATTTCACGCCGATCCCGCCGCCATCGACGACATTCTGGACCGTCTGTCCCGGCACGAACATCTGCAAAATTACCGTGCCAGATTGCGCGCCAAAGACGGCTCCATCCGTTGGGTGGAGATCACATCCAATGTGCGTTCAGTCGGTGGCCGATTCCTCAACACGCGCTGCGTCACGATCGATGTAACTGAAAGGGTTAGAGCGGAAGAGTTGTTGCGCGAGCAGGACCAGAGACTGGCCCTCACCTATCACAACGCCGGTGTAGGAATCGTCGAGGCTGATGCCGAAGGCCGGCTGCTACGGGTGAATGGGCATTTGTGCAATCTTTTGGGCTACACGCAGGAGGAGCTGGTTGGTCGATCGATCTTCAATCAGACCTTTCCTCCCGACGTGGACGCGGATCGCGCGCAATATAAGCAACAGGTCGCTGGCAAGATCGAAAGCTACACGATCGAGAAGCGGTTCGTTCGCAAGGACGGCTCGCTTTTCTGGGCCATCGTGACCTCTTCCAGCGTTCGCGACAGCAGCGGCCAGTTCCGCTATGCTGTACGGGTGCAGCACGATATCTCCGAGCGAAAAGAGATCGAGGCGATACTCGGCCAAAGGGCTGAGGAGCAAGCTGCGGTGCATGAATTCACTGAAATGCTGCAGCACGCCCACACGCGGGAAGACGTCTACGAGCCCGCGCTCAACGCCATCCAGCGGGCGCTGGGATGCCAACGTGCTTCTATCCTGCTCTTGGAGGGCGGGATTATGAAGTTTGTCGCCTGGCGGGGCCTGTCCAAGGCTTATCGCGAGGCGGTCGAAGGCCATTCGCCCTGGTCTGCAGCAGACCACGATCCGCAGCCGATTTGTTTGCGCGACGTAGACCATGCCGAACTCCCCCACACTTTAAGACAGGCAATCCGGGCAGAGGGCATCGGTGCGGTCTGCTTCATCCCGATAACACAAGGTGGGCGGTTGCTGGGCAAGTTCATGGCCTACTTCGATGGGCCGCATTATTACTCGACAGGGCAGATTGAAGTCGCCCGGACAATCGCCCGCCAGCTTGGCTTTGGGATCGAGCGCGTGAGGGCGCAGAATGCGGCCCAGCATCTCGCAGCAATCGTGGAATCGTCACACGACGCGATCGCCAGCAAGGATCTAAACGGGATTGTATCGACCTGGAATCGGGGTGCCGAGCGGCTGTTTGGCTATTCGGCCGCGGAGATAGTAGGGATGCCTATCACTACTATCATTCCAGAAGATCGGCTGAACGAGGAGCCGCTGATACTGGGCCGAATTCGCAACGGCGAAATTGTGGACCATTTCGAAACCGTTCGCCGCCGCAAAGACGGAACACTGGTGGATATTTCTCTAACAATATCGCCGGTGCGGGATGCGTCAGGTCGCGTGGTCGGCGCTTCCAAAATTGCCCGCGACATAACCGACAAGAAGGTAGCCGAAGAGAAGATCCGAGATAGCGAGCGCCACCTCCAGGATTTGCTCGCCGCCATTCCCGCCGCTATCTACACGACCGACCAGGCGGGCAAGATCACATATTTCAACGAAGCGGCGGTACAGTTCGCGGGCCGAACGCCTGTCATCGGCAGTGACGAATGGTGCGTCACCTGGAAGCTGTACTGGCCGGATGGAACTCCGCTTCCCCATGACCAATGTCCGATGGCTATCTCACTGCGCGAAGGGCGGCCCGTCCGGGGATATGAAGCAGTGGCCGAGCGACCAGACGGCACCCGGATTCCATTCATCCCCTATCCGACGCCGATGAGAAATGCAGCCGGAAAGGTCATCGGCGGCATAAACATGCTGGTCGATGTGAGCGAGCGTAAGCAGGCGGAAACTCAGCAACGGATTCTGCTGGATGAGCTCAATCATCGTGTGAAGAACAACATGATGATGCTGAAATCATTGCTATCGATGGCGGCAAGGAACAGTCAGAGTTCGGAGGCTCGAATTGTTCTGGACGAGGCCAGCAAACGGGTGGCGACCATGGCTGCCGCCCAGCGCGTGCTCTACGATACGCCCGACGCCCGCAACTTCGGTGCCCAGCCTTTCCTCGGTGCTGTTTGCGAGACTGCAAAACAGATGTTCCCCGCCGGGGTACATCTGGTCTGCGAGGCGGATCTTATCCAACTGCCAAACGACATCGCTATGCCGTTAGCTCTCATTATCAACGAGCTTTTGATCAACGCCGTAAAGTACGGCTCACAGGGCAAGGCGCACGCAACGATCCGCGTCTCCATGCGACGGGACGGCCAAGGGAATATACTGGAGGTCGAGGATGAAGGCCCGGGATTCGACCTGAGTTCCGTCCGCCCGACATCCTCGGGCCTTCGGCTCGTCGAAGGCCTGGTGCGACAAATTGGTGGGTCATTCGACGTTCGCCGAGATCCGTGTCGGTGCATCTTGAGTTTTTCTCAGACGGCCGAGGAGGTTGCTTTTGCGACAAAAAGCATTAATGCCTGAATCGAGCCTGGCAGGCGACATTAAGCCATCATTTAAGCCGCAGCTGGTTTTCTCCCGTGAAGGCACAAGCGGAGGATGGTCCGCATTAGCGGGTGATCATCCGATCCTGATAGTAGAGGACGATTTCCTGATTGCACTCGACATAGAAGCTGGCCTGAGCGCTGCTGGCTTTTCCCTGGCGGGGCCAGCCACCAGTGCTGATGAGGCTATAAGCATTGCGCTGTCGATCAAGCCGGCGCTTGTCCTCATGGATATCCGCTTGCTTGGAAAACGGGACGGAATCGATGCGGCTCTGGAGTTGTACCGGGACCTCGGCATACGATGCATCTTTACGACAGCGCACGGTGATCGGGACGTGAGGCTTAGAGCTGAGCCGGCCAAACCCCTCGGATGGGTACAGAAGCCCTATTCAATACCCACGCTAATAGAAGCCATTCGGAATGCCTTCCAAGAATTAAAAAAGGAGGGCTAGCCTTGAGGCTCGCCCTGAGCGGGCGATCCGACTGCCAAGGCGCTCGCAGCAAAGCATGCGGGCGTCACGCGAGGCAAATCCGGTGCTTGGGGAATACGGTCCGCCAACGATCCTGTTTCAGCACGGCAACGTGCCCGATATGGAGTGACCAGGAATCGCTTAGCTCTTGACGTTTTGCCTTCAAGGGAGCGGAATTCCTTTCTCGGCAAAGGCGCTCGCTACGAAGGCGCACCGACCAGGGAGGAGACGATGTTCGCAGCAGCGCGGCGGGACGAGCCGCAAGACATGCATGTGTTCTGCATCGTGCCGCCGATCGGGGAAATCTACCAGCGCGAGGATATGTGCACGCATCTTTTCCAGGTCTTATCGATGCAGTTCCCCATGACAGGCTTTATCATTGCCGAGGGCGACGAAGTGATGCGGAGGACGGACAGTTTCGTGGTCGGAGCATTGGACGACGGGCAGGAAATTTCCGTCGCACACGGCTATCGCGTTGTTCCCGCACCGTCCGAAAGGATCGATGAAATCCTAGCTGCTTGCCGGGAGTTCGATAACATGCTTCACCATCGAAAACGCTAACTGGCCACATGAGCGGTAGGATTTTGACGATAGTGGCAACGGCCGTCGCCCTAGCCGGCTTCCTAACATCGGCTTACCTGCTCGCCGGATTGCTGGGTTCCGTGCCCTCTCAATGAACGCGGGCCTGTCCGATACGCTTTGGCACGGGAGGCGCGTCTAGCGTAGCGGGGACGATGGCAACGGGAACGGAAGGTGATTGGCCCAAGGAGGTCCTTCGCAAGGCAGCCGAGATGGTCCAGCCCCGTTTGCGAGGGCAATGGACAATCGTCGCCCCGCCCCTCGCTGGTGCAGTCCGTCATTGTGCGGTTGTAAGTTTCAGCATCACATTGCGGGAAAATTAATCCTTGCATCCGATTGTCACCGCGGAATCTCTCACTCGCGATACAAATGGCCACTAATGTCTGCCCAGTCGGATCTTCCCGTTTGGAATGTAAGAGGGTGGAGACGCCAGGTAATTTAGGTTCTTGACGGCAACCATCCGGTGTTTGGCAGATCGGTGGCGTTGTTTCTGCAAGCGCTGATATTTTCGTCGATCATCACCATCGGCCTCAGCACGTTGCCGGACCTTCCCCCTTGGGCGGGCGATCTCTTCGCTATCGAAGAAGGTCTCGTGGTCGCGGTCTTTTCAACCGAGTTTCTGCTGCGTGCCATCTGCTCGCCTCGCCTACGCGTATACCTGTTCAGTTTCTGGGGCGTGATCGACCTTCTGGCAATCCTGCCGTTCTACCTAAGCTTAGGGGTTGATCTGCGGGCGCTGAGAGTGCTCTGGGTGCTGCGACTGCTGAGATTGCTCAAGATGCTGCGCTACGTTGCAGCCGCCGATCGGATACGTGCCGCCATTGTCTCCGTAATGGAGGAGCTGATGGTGTTCGGAGTGGCCGCATTTTTCCTGATCTACATCTGCGCGATCATGATCTATTATTTCGAGCATGACGCACAGCCGCAGGCTTTCGCGTCCGTGTTTCATGCGATGTGGTGGGCCGCAATTACGCTGACCACGGTTGGCTACGGTGATGTCTATCCCATTACCGCAGGCGGACGCATCTTCACCGTAGTGATGTTGCTGTTCGCGCTTGGGATCATCGCTGTTCCCACTGGCCTGATCGCCTCAGCGCTTTCAACCGCGAGGAAGCGTACTGACGATGCTGAGAAATAAGAACGCTTGATACGACCGGAACAGCGCGCCGGTCCGGTGCGCGTACATCGCAATTGCCGGAACCCTCTCGCGTCTCCGCGGTTCTATTCCAGTTTCGGAGATGCTGCATGCCGCGCTACTTTTTCGACGTGTTCGACGGAGAGGACATCTCCCGTGACGCGGTCGGCATTGATCTCGATCATGAGGACATGGCAGCCGAACATGCGGCCGCAGCGCTGCCGGACGTGGCCCACGACGAATTGCCGGACGGCATGCAACGTGACTTTTGGGTGAAGGTTCGCCCCGAGAGCGGCGACTATATTTTCACCGCCGACCTAAAATTCAAGGCGGACTGGCTCAAAAACAAAAACCCCGCCTGGGAGACGGGGTAGCAGCACGCGTCACGCACAAATTTTCACCAGCGCCGCAACCTCACGCGTTTATGATGCTGAAAATGACCGCGACGCTTCTCCTCAAATGGCGTGAGACATGGCCCGGCGAGGGCCACGAGGGTTTCAGTGCATTCGATCGTGGGATGAAGGGCGACCGTCGTCGGCCGCATCTATGAAATGTACCACTCCCCGGAAGGGAAAATGGTTCTGGGGGCCTGACAGCAGACGGTCCAAGCATCAGCCGGCCGGCGCCGGCACCGGCTACGAGAATTCAGCTTGCGCGGCGGGAACAAAGGGGTAGGAGGCGTGGTTCAAGGCGATAGCTGACTTACCCGATCGCGCGCCAGAGTGCGTCGACCGGAGAGTCCGTAGATCATAGCGGAAAAACTAGCGTGCCCAGGTTCTATTTCGACCACAGCGAAGATAGCGTTACCCACATCGACCCGCTTGGTGTGGAATACGTCAACGCTGATGCAGCGGTCCGCGAGGCCGTCAGAAGGCTTACGGCACTGTTAGACGACCAGGTGTCAGAGCGACTTTCCATTGCGGTGAGAGACGAGACCGGTGCGGTTATCTATCGAGGAGAAGCTCACTTTGACCATGGCTGGCAATTGAAAACAGGATGGTTGAATCACCCTTGGTTATTGTGCTGCTCACCGCCGGCCTAGTGGCAGCCATAGCCATCGGCGCCCTGGCAGCCATCGATTTATGGGAGCCTTTGAGGCTGCTCCGGTAGGAAAGCCCTTCCCTCATGAGGAACGCCGCGCAAGCTTACGGCGGCTAGTTGCCTACCGGCTTCAAGCCAAGATCGTCTGGCGATCGACCAGCATCAAGCAAGATAATCTCGTGCGGCAGCGCGTCGTATTCCTGCCCGTCAACCGTGATGCGGTGAACCCTCGCCTCAGCCCGCCTTACGGCCGCAGCCTGCAGCCGACTCCGCTCCAGGAGCGCAGCCATTGTGCGCCGTTGCCGAAGGTGACTTGGATCTGTGCCCTTGTGTAGATCGCAGATCGGGAACCATGTTGCTGCTTCGTGGTTCGGAAGCATCCGACCAAGAGCAAGCCATGACCGACACGATGCGAAAAATAGCGATGATTATTCTTGCAGGGGCAACCCTGTCGGCAGCCGGCTGCCAGATGGATCGGCAGACGACGGGTTCGATCTGGCCAACGAACTGCGCGTCGCCCGGTTCGACCTGTGAGACACCTGACCGTCAAAAAGCACCCAGCGAGTAGGAGCGATCGATGAAAACCGCGTTCGCAATGGTCTTGTCGCTTCTCGTGATGGCGGGGTGTGATGCTTCGGACGACGCCAAAACGGTCGAAACAGCGCCTCCCGCAGACACAGCGGCTACCATCGACGCCGACCCTACGCCCGACACCGGGACGGGTGGAACCCAGCAGACCGCCACGCCAGAGGGTACGGTGAACGGCGCGCCCAAGGGCGACCAAAATACGCAAAGCGCCCCAAAGTGATTTTGACAAAGGCGAGCTGCGTGGAGGGACTTCGCGGCAGGCGGATCGGGATGCGCCGTAGTTGAGCCGTTCAACTTTCGAGCGCGTCAAATGATATTGCGGCGTCGAACTCAGTCTGTGAAGGTCACCGATGGCTAAGATCGTCAGCATGAACTCCCGGGAACAGGCGGACGTTAATTCCCGGCTCGCTGCAATCGTCGATTCCTCATTTGACGCGATTGTCAGCAAGGATCTGAACAGCGTCATTCAGACATGGAACCTGGCCGCTGAACGCCTGTTCGGTTACACCGCCGAAGAAGCGATAGGGCAATCCATCCTTATTTTGATCCCTGAGCATCTTCGCAGCGAAGAGACGGACATCATTACGCGCGTTCGACGCGGCGAGCGGGTTTCCAGTTATGAGACAATTCGACGGCGCAAAGACGGCAGGCTCGTCAATGTGTCCCTCACCGTTTCCCCCATAACCAACTCTGCTGGGGAAATCGTTGGCGCCTCAAAGATCGCCAGGGACATCACCACCGCTAAGGAAAGCGAGCGGCGCATTCGTCTTCTGATGCGGGAGGTTAATCACCGCGTCAAAAATCAATTCGCGGTGATCCTGGCGATCATCCGCGAGACAATCAAACATTCCATCAGTCCGAGCGAATTCGAAGGTCGCGTAAGCGAGCGCATCATGGCCTTATCGCGCTCGCACGATCTCTTGGTGACAGCGGAATGGTCGGGGTCCAGCCTATTCGATGTGATCCAGGAACATCTCAAGCCTTTCGGGCATGAGAACCAAATCTTGCTATCCGGGCCTTTGCTGGCCCTTCTGCCCAATGCCGTCCAGAACATTGGCATGGCCTTGCACGAGCTTGGCACCAACTCCGCCAAATACGGCGCGCTTGCCAGCGATGTCGGCCGTGTTGCCGTAAATTGGGAGGTAAAAACCAACGTGGCTGGCCGTCGCGAATTCTTTTTGAATTGGGACGAGACCTCGATCCCCTATGGGAACGGCAAATCGGACGACCGGGCAGGGTTTGGAACGACTGTGCTAAAGCGTGTGGCGCCACAAGGATTGAGTGGGAGTGCCATACTCGACCGCTCCCCTGGACATCTGCGCTGGTCGCTCGTCGCACCATTTGAGCACGTCGTCGTGTCGACCGTTGCCGAAGACGAGGCCGAGGCGCGGAAAGGACCGGCTGAGTAGCTTCCGATCCGGCGGGCAGCCGGGCTTCTAAAAGCCTGCCGCGCCGAGAGCGTTTGAGGGTCAGCGCCTCTCGCGGGGGTTAGCAAGCCGAATAAGTTCATCCCGATCGCGGACGCCTCGCTGGTAGGCCACAATCAGAGCACGGGCTATGTTTTCTGCTTCCTCGCTTCCCTTGGTCAGATGCCGCGCTGCGAGGATCGTATCGAAGCATTCCTGGAGATTGTCGAGGTCCCAAGGACTGAAACCCTCGACCTCTTTCCGACCTCTCATCGCCGCACCCCTCTGCGAAACCCGATATTCGGGCGGAACGATTCCGTCAAATAAAAAGCCCGCCACCGTGACAGCGATGACGGGCTTCGATCACAGCTCTAGCTGGGCACCAGATAAGCCGCTGAGATGGACAACAATGAATTGCCCGGAACGACGTTCCGTTGAATCAGGATGCCCCCGCACCTCGGGTCGGATCGGTGCTGTCATTCGCGTGCGGACGTTTAACTGTCTCAAGAAGCCCCACGACGGCAAATTCGCTGACGGTGACTTCGCCCCTACGGACACAATCGCCCAAAGCGGCTAGTAGGCCGTCGCCGCCATTTTCAAAGAAGGCCTTACTCAATTCAAGGCCTATACGTGTTTTGGAGTCCATCGCGATAGCCTCCACGGGAGGGTTTCGGGAGCGCCGCACCATACGCGGGTGCTCGCTGGTGTCAACACGACGCATGCCATTTCGTGCTGGAAGCGAAGGTGAGGCGGGCTCGAAAATCGCCCGCTATCTACTCTGCTCGCCGGACTTGTTACTAACGAGCCTAGGCTTTTCAATTCTAGCTCGAAGTTGGTCGCCCGACTCGACATACGCCATTTCCAAGAGATGACAGAGCAGATCGCATCGCTCCGCAGCAGCAATGTCGCGCGGTTCTCGCAACAGTTGGTGAACGTACTTCAAACGGCTAGGGGTGGTTCGCTCCATATCACAGTCACAATCCTCACCCAAGCCTACGACGCCACTTGCCTCTTGGATCAACGATGGAAAATTGGACTAAAGGCCATATTTCGAGTGAGCTAGTCGTCGCGCTCGCGTCGAGCTAGGACTCTGAAAAGGAAAAGCCCCGCCGGCCGAAGCCAGCGGAGCGAGTTGTTATCCATCGGTTGCGGCCAGAGCGTAGCAGCGGACCGCGCGGGGGTCACTCCGGCGCGGCTTTCGGCTTGACCCAACGAACGATGATCTCGAACAAGATATCGGCGATCCACATGGCGCAGACGCCGATCAGAAAAGCCGCAGCATGTGCACTCGCAATGTCGTCGGGTGGCAAGGGCAACCCGATCGACTTGATGTAGTGAAGAGCCGGCACGGTCAGATAGCCGGCCGCCAGCGTGCCGCAGATCGGCGAGGCCGCCATCTCCCGAAACTTGAAGCGTCGGCGAGACAGCGCGCGCAGAAGGCCGCCGGCAAGCCCGGCAACAAGGATCGAGCCCTTGATGCCGAGCGCGTCGAGAAGGTCGTTGATCATGCCGGACACGCCAGTTCTACTTGATCTTCGGCTGTGGTTTCCACATGCCGCCGAATCCGTCGCGGAAGAAGTTGATAGCCGTCTTCATGAGCGCGGCGCCGGTGGTGATCTTCACGACGGTCGGCAGCCAGGACGCCGGGATGATGGTCGACGTGGTGCAGTCGAACGAACCATCGGGCAAGGCTGTGCAGCCGGCATAGGCGGCGATGACGCCGAGCAGACCAAAGCCCCAGATGATGATGTTGAGGATGTTGTGAATCGCGTTCGAATTCATTGGGATTTCCTTTGGGTTGCAGGTTGAAGGTCAGCGCCGGAACCACGAGAGGAACCAGGCGAAGAGATCGAAGGCCGGCTTCGGCTGTTCGGCGGGCGGTTGAGGTGCGGGAGGTTCGACGGGATAGTCGGGCGGGATAGGCCCAGTGGGCGGCGCTGCCGGCTCTGGGGCATCCACAAGAGCCTTGACGGCATCAAGCACCGCCTCGACCTTCTCCGGGGCCACAAGCGCCTTGTTCAGCCCGTCGCCGGCATAGAACGTCTCGCCACGACCGACCTTGCGGTGTCCGCCCTGGATCGCAGTCAGGACAGGGAAGGACGCCCATTCCATCGCCAGCCGGTTGCCGAACGCGGTCCGGCTGATCTTGCCGGCGATGAAATCGTTGTAGCCGCGCCGCTTCAGCAGTTCGAAGGCCATGCGGTCCTGAAAGTCACAGTCGAAGGGCTGATCACCTTGGAGGAAAAATTTCTTGGACAGGTCGATCAGGGTGTCGCGCATGAATTGAGCGGCGCCGGACGCGGACGAAGCCGAGCCATAGCCCCAATTCGTCTTCACCCACGCCTTGCTAGACCAGTTCTTTTGCGCGTCGATCACCTCTCCGAGCGTCATGGAGGTGAGGCGCTTCGGCAGCCGGCTTTCGCGATGGCCGAAAATCACGTCATAACAGTCAGGCGGCGATAGCTTGGTCTCGGTTTCGTAGATGAAGACGAGCAGCTTCGCCGCGCCCGGAGGAACGGTTTTGTCCATGTTGAAGATCCTGTTGAGAGGGGAGGTTTTCGCGGGCTACGCGTCGAGGCCCGTGCCGGCGACGGCATGCCATTCGATGTTGCCGTCGACGGCGGCTTCGAACTCTTCCTGAGTGATCGGCCGCAGCACGATGCAGAAACTCGACATCACCGTCGCGCCTGTGCCCGAACCGGCTTCGTCAGCAAACTCGAGCGGAACGTTTGCATTCAATGCCGTGACCGCAACCGCGCTAGGCGCTGCGACCTTTGTCGCTTCGCCCTTGCGCTTTGAGTAGCCTCGCCGTTCAGCGGTCGTATAGACGCCACAGTAGTAGGCGTGGTTGCCGAGTTCCGTGGTGAGGTCTCCGATCTGCGCCGTCTGTGCCGCGCCGCCGCCTGTCGCCTGCACGCGCATGTCGTTGCTGCCGTTAAGCCCGAGCGTGAGGCCGATGGACGGGTCGGTGACATCGGTTCCACTACGCACCAGAGCGACAGTTTTCGCGGTAGCAGCAGCAGTTGCCAGCGCGATGATGCTAAACCCGCCATCGCAAGCCGCCCAAATCTGCGCCAAGGTATAGGTTGTATTTGCTTCATTGCCCACAACAGCAGCGGTCACCCCCCATTCTCCGAGAAGGGATGCAAGATCGTTGAGGGCGTTCAAATGATTGCCGTTGCCGGACCAGTCGTAGAGCGCGCCATACGCTTCAGCTTCATCATCGGGAGATAGCGCCGCATAGCCGGTGCCGATCATGTGCGCCGCAAAAAGATCGTCTCCGAACTCCCACGGGGGGAAGGGCACGAAAGCCCCTTCCGTCTCGCTGATATCGACATCGGTATCGAAATAAACACGGGTCTCGACCATTCGGGCGGTCTCCTCAGAGCGGGTTGCCGTTGATGACTTTTTGGGTTTTGCACTGGCTGATGCGGAACGTGCCGCTCGCCGGGATCGCAACTCCGGAGGCGTACTTGACCCCGGTCAGAGCCCAGAAGAGACCGGCCTTCGTCGGCGTCCCTACGATCGGCTTCGTCTCAGGGGTGATCATCGGCCCAGAGAAAGCGACGTTTGGCAGGGCGAGGTTGATTTGGCCGGCAGGGCGGGTCACGGCGGGTTCGCCGGCAGCGCTGATGAAGGTTCCGGCCGCCGTGGTGTACCAGGCATAGAGACCGCAGCCGCGCACATCGGCGATGCCGGCATCGGCTTCGAGGTAACACATGGCCTGGAAGGAATCGCCCTCGACCACGTAGCCGGGGTTCAGCGGGACGCCCAGCGTCGTGTCCATGATCGTTTGCTGCAAGACGACCGAGATCGGGCGCGGATCGAGGTTGCCGGCCGTGTCAGTGGTTTCGACACTGGTAGGGCCGGCGCCCGCGACGACGATCTGTTGATGGTTGCCGAAACCGCTGGCAGCCGCGCCGACCGAGCAGTCACCGGTAAGGCCGCTGCCGGCGACAGCTTCCCATCCGTCCGCCACGGTTCCGATGCAGTTCGCGCCGACGATGCCGGTCCCGCCAGTCGTCAGGAACAGCGGGTTGAGGCTGAGCGAACCCTGGACGTATTCCGTGGCATGAAACAGGTCCGCGACCGTGGTAGGCAGGAAGCTGCGCGGCGGCACCATCTGGTTGAAGAACTGCGCGATCTTCATGCCGGCGACACGAGCGCCTGGCGGTCCCTTGTGGAGACCTTCGCGTAGCAGACCAGCCTTCGCCTTGGCATTTGCGCTCAAAGGATCGATGAAGTCCGGCCAAACATCGATCACATAGCAGCCAGCGATCGCCGCCTGCTGTAGCAGCGCGGCGCGGTCGGACAGATGATGGCGAAGTTCTGCCCCAGTGAAGCCGGCGAAATAGGTGCCAGCGGCGTTCGGGTCGCCCTTCGGCGTCTCCGCGATGAAGACGACGCGATGGCCCATCTTGAGGACGCGGTCCCGGTAGGCAAGGATGCGTTCCAACGTCCATGCCGGGCCGTTGCCTTCGGGCGGATCGTTTATCGAAATCCAGCAAACAACCCATCCCGGCTTGGCGCCCCACAGGGAACCGGCGCTTTCAAGGATTTGCTGGGAGTTGTCGCCGCCCTGACCGAACATGCGGTCTTGAAACCGCACGCGCCCGCCGGTGTAGAGCTGGGTCCACCACTGCCAACCTTGAGCCGTGGTGCGGCCCGGATTGATGCCGAGATCGGAGCGGCTGTCACCCTCCGGCCAGACATCGATGCAGACCTGTGCGGCCTTGGCCTGGGCCTCGATCCGGCTGATGGTCTTGTTGACCAACTCGCCGTCATCGCGCATGCCGAGCAGCGCCTTGCCCTTGCCGCCAACAGACCACATCAGCCCGCCGGGCTTGGTGCGCGCTTTCAAGGGCGCCGTCGCCCGGCGCATGGCGTTCAGCATCGGGTTCTTGATCGTGCCATCGGCATACAGCGCGAAAAGGCCAAGGCCCTTGCCGCCGAGCGCCCACAAGGGCGTCAGAAGGCCGCTCCTGGACTTGAACGGCGCCGGCAGGAGGTCGAAAGCCATGCGGTTGTCGGCGCCCGTCTTGATCGTCCGACCGGCGCCATCGACCTCTTGCCGGGCCGTGATACCAGACTGGTTCGCTTCCGGCACCTTCTGATCAGGGCCGAGCGGCGCATAGCCGTCCGCCGCGCCCTTTTCTGCAGTTGCCTGTTTGCCGCCAATGTCGGACGCCAGCGCCGCGTCCGCAGCACCACGCGCCGCGACCTCATTCGCCAGATCGCTCGCCACGGCTGCCGCATCGCCCGCTACCGTCGTTGCAAGCGTGATGTTGGCCGGAAGAAGTTCGGCGATGCCGGTGTCGCCGGTCGATTTGTAGAGCCTCACGCCGATCGACACATAGCGCGTGGTCGCCGGCACGACGTAGTGGACATCGTCCGCCACCGTGCGGCTGATCACTATCGTCTCGTCAACCGCGTCGAACGCATCCGGCAGAGGATAGGCGTCGCCACCCGAAACGATATGCCCGTCGACTTCCGGCCCGCCGAAGCGGATGTTGCTCACTCCGGCGAGGTTCTTGTTGAGGTTCTGGATACGGAGTTCGACGCCATCGCCGAGCGGGTCGCCGGTCGCCGTGATCCGCTCGACCGCCCACCGCACGGCATACTTGTCCGCCGAGCCGAGCGGGATTTCGTATCGCGTATAGACGTCGATATAGCCGGGGTCTTCCGGGATGTCGGCGCCGTTGATGCGCCACATGGAGCCGTAGACATCACTTTGGTAGCGGCTGCCGATGCCGATAGGAGCCCGAGCCGAAGATCGGCCGGTCAGTGCCGAAGTGAACAGGTCCGGTGCATCGCCGGGCCGCAGTACGCTACTCGCCAGCGATTCCGACGTGGTCTCCTGGACGACGAGCCGATCGACAGCAGCCGTCAGATCGGCATCGGCCGCCTTCGCGTTCAGTGCATCATTGAGGCCGTCGACGGTCGCGATAGCTTGCGTCCCGGTATGGTTGGCGCGCGCGACCAGTGCAGCGTCGGCGGAATTCGCCGTTGCGCCGCTGGCGATGCCCGCCAACTTCGTCTTCTCGGTCCCGGTGAAGACTTTGTTGGTCACACCATCGGTGATCGTGTCGGCCGTTTGCGTCCCGGTGTGATTGCCGCGTGCCAGCAAGGTTGCATCGGCAGAGTTGGCGGTCGCCCCATCGGCGACGTTGAGCAGCGCCCGCACCTGTGCGGCGGTAAGGTCTTCCTGCACACCCGTGCCAGCCGTCACGCGGCCTTTCAGCCGGGCGGTCGCCATGGTCGCGGCCTTGGCGTTGGTGACAGCGCCATCCGTGAGGTTCGCGGTGTTAACGGACGCCAAAACCGCAAGTGCGCCGAGGCCGAGCGCGGTCCGCTGCGCAGGAGCATCCGCCGCAGCGGCCAGGGCGAGACCGGCCGCAGTCAGGTCGGCCAGCGTCCAGTCGCCCGTGCCGTTGACATAGAGGAGCTTGTTGTTCGCAAGCACCAGGTCGGCGAGCGCATCGAGGTTCGGCGCGCCGTCCTGCTTGTCGGCGATAAGGGCGGCGAACGTCGACGCGAACGAGGCCGGCAGCAGCACGTTGGCCGTGATCGCCCACGAGCCGGTGCCCGACGCGCCGCTCTTGATATAGAGGCCGTTATATTCGGGCGTGCTGTCATTGACGACGATGCCGAAGGTGTCGGCGTCATGCGCGAGATCGGCATAGAGGTTTGCGCGCGTCTGTTTTCCGACAGCGTTGCCGAGCACCAGCGCCGCGATCATCGTCGAGATCGCCGCGTCGATCGCCGGACCGATCGGCAGAATGTCCGCCTTCCTCGGATTGTTCTCACCCGACGACGGCACATTCGGCGTGACCCATTTGCGCCACGCAAAGCCGACCAGGTCGCCAATAAGCGCCATGTCTCAGTCTCCTGAATTTCGAAAGGTTTAGAGGCCGATAGCCGTGCGGAAGGTCGATAGAAGCGAGTTCTCTGCCGTAACGTTGGCACCAGAGAAGGAGCCGCCGAATTGACCGACCGACATCACATGACCGGACGCCGCATAGCCGCTGGAGTTCCGCATGAACCAGACTTCCACCGCCGGCAGCGATGATGCCGCTTGCGTGTCGGAGCCGACCGAAGAGCCGTTCTTATAGTTCTCCCGCGCCGACGCGCCGGAGCGATTGGCGATGCTATAGCCGGCCGGGCTTTGCGGGCTGATAGTCGACGCGAGCGATACCGTGGCGTTGGCGCGCGAGGACATCGTCGAGCCGGAGCGCGCCGAGAGGAAGAACGCGCTGCTGGATGTCCCGACAAGACAAGTTTGCGCGAGGCCAGTACCGGAGCCGCCGTTGAACCAGCCGCCGAGGTGGATGCTGTTCGTCGTCAGTTGCGTCAGAGCGTTCGCGTTGAGCCCAGTCCCGATGTAGCCGGAGGAACCGTCGCCGCCGAAGCCGGCGCCGGCTGTGAAGGTCAGGCCACCATGAGCGACGCCCGCCTGTGCCGGGTTGACGAGATTAAGCAATGCGGCCTGTGAGTTATGCAGGCAGAACAGCGAGAGCCAGTCGTGCTTTGACCACAGGCTGTTAGACTTCAGGCCCTCGACCAGCGCATCAATCGCCAGCACGATGACGTTGCCAGGCTTCGTCGCCATCGCATCCAGATAGTCTTCCGTCTCCGTTTCGAGGCCAAGGCGGATGATAGCGGGAGCGGTGGGCGACGAATGAACGCCGGATAGGTTTTCCGCTGTAGCCCAATACTGCCAAGAGCCGTCGCCCGGCGTGTCCTCATCCGTCTGGACACCGTTCGGAGGCCCGTACACAGGCCCGAGATCGGAGGCGGACCCGAAAGCGGTCGCCTCGTCCGCGCGCCAGAAGTGCAACGCCTTGTGAATAGCCGTGTTCGGCGCCTTCGCCGACAGATCGACATCGGCACCGGATGGCAGCGCCGAAAACAGCGTCGGCACGTCCGGAGGCGTCGGATTGGCGACGGCCATCAACACGATGTAACTGGTCCAGTCGCCAGGCGTGCCGCCCGACCAATGCCGCGCCCGGAACCGGTAGTTCTCACCGTCCGCGAGATAGCCGGTTCGATGCTCATCAAACCCGGCTTGCGCCCGGCTCGACAATGGCTGCCCGCTGCCGACCTTCTCCCATTCAACTTCGGTGACAAGATCGTCCGCCGACACCGTGTTCCAGGTTGCCAGGCCGAACGCTGCGCTTTGGCCTCCGCCGACGACTTCAGTTTCGATCGTGACATCGAAAGAGCCGGGGATCGGAATACCGCTATCCTCCAGTTCATCGATCGGCGGCGGCGGGTTGCCTTCATCGGTCGCCGCAGTGAAGTTGAACAGCGTCGCCGGGATGACGATGCCCTCGAATTCATAGGTCAGATTGGCGAGCGACAGCTTTGGACGGTCGCCAACAATTTCGATGATCGCTTCATCCAGCTTCGGGGGGTAATGGACGCGGATGTATCGGCGCTCCGGAACGTCTTGTGCAGGCTCATAATCGGCGATGAAGCGCACACGGGGAGCATTTGCCCGGATCAGGGCAAGGGTTTGCATCCGCTGGATATGATTGTGCCGCTGGACAGCGGCATTGTTTATCGTGCGCGTCCGCTCAGTGTTGTCGCCCGGAATGTACGGATTTCCGACGATCGCAGCGTCGACCTCGTTGAAGCGTTTCGTCGGATCGATGAAACGCCCGCGCACCGCAAGCACCGTCGAGTTGCGGCGCTTGTTGACATCGAATGTCACGCTTCGAAGATCGGCTTCCGTCAGCCTGATATCCGGCTCGACGAATTCGCCGGCATGGACCCCGACCTTGCCTTCGGCGGTCTCATAGATGACCAGTTCCGCAGCTTCGTCGAGCGTGCGGCCGACCTCGACCGGATCGGTATTCGCCTTGAACCAGAAACCGCCGTGGTAACGCGGCTCATCATCGCCGGCCTTGTTCGTCACCTCCTGGTCGCAGACATCGGCCGCGTGGTTCCAGTCAGGCCAGTGCATATCCTCCATTTTGATCTTTGAGCCGACCGGATGCGTGAGGTGCCAGGCGCGTTGCAGCGCCAGGTTTTCGGAATATTCCCAGGTGTCGGGGTCGGCAGGATCGTGTGCCGGTTTGCGGTCGTCATAGAGCAGCATGCCTTCCAGCTCCTCAGTGAGGAGGGGCATGCCGTTCGGAAACCGCTTCTGCTGTTTTTCGATATCGGACGATCGGCAGGACATCAGGACCGTCGCCATGCCATCGCCACGATGGTCCGGCGTCCAGATCGTCGGCATCGCCGCGACCATTTCCGCGAACGCGGTTTCGGCATTGAGACCGACGCGATGGCGGATCACGACATTGTTGTCGAAGTGACCAGGCGCCGTGACGACGCCCGTCACCGGATCAAGTGTCAGTTCCTCGTCATGGGCGTAGAACCGGACATGCCGGTTGATGCGGTGGCCCGCCGGGCTGAAGACGTGAAAAGCGTTGTTGCCAGCCTGCTCCAGCGCAAGGTAATCCGCCGATTTCTTCACCCGGCCAAGCACGTAGGTCGGCGGCGGCACAGGCTGGCGCACGTTGAACTTGCCGTCTTCAGCCTTCGGCACATCCGGCTTTTCAGTGAGCGCCATTTGCAGGCCATAGAGGCCGGCAGCGGTCGCAAGATAGCCGATGCCGGTCGCGGTCGCGCTCACGGCGGCCGGGCCAAGCAACCATACCGGGCTGTTGACGATGAGCGGCAGCACAAGCGCCGCTATGAATTGAGGCATTAGAATTCCCAGAGTATGAGGGGGCGCGCTGTGAAGACGATCCAGCCTTCGTCCATGCGCACCTTCCATTTGCCTTCGTGCCGGATCGCTGCCCATTGCCGGGTTGCCGAGGTCAGGCTGCCGATGACAGCGACGCAGCCTTCGGACGGCGTTTCCGCGACCCGCCAGCCGACGCGCACGAGACGGTCGCCGAAGGGGATCAGCCCGCCCGCCGCCTCCATGACGGCGTGACACTCGTCTTCGGTCGAATAGGTGTCATGCAGATCGGCAGCCGGATCATCCGTGCCGTAGGCGATCGACAGGGCGGCAATCGCCATGCAGCAATCAACGTGCGACCAGCGCCAGGGCCGGAAAGCATAGTCGGCCATGAACTGACCGAGGATCAGCGGCGAACAGGCCATGGGATCGACTTGTCGTTGAGACGCGGCAGCCGTTCGGCGATGCGGTCCGGATTGGCACCGGGATTGAGGATCGCCGAACGTGCCTGCTGATCGGTATTCGAGATCACGACTTGCGAGGCTAGCGTCCGAAGATCGAAACGATTGACCAGTTCGAGGATGACGGTCGACGATACTGCATCGCCCTGGACATCATCGCCGAAGATCACGTCGTCGACCGTGCCGGTGAAGCGGACTTTCCGCACACCGACAGGATCGTCATACTCATTGCAGGGCTGGACGATGATCTGCATCTTCGAGCCGATCACGTCGTCTTCGTTGACCTCTCGCCATGCGGTGTTCGCCAGCACCGGCGCGACGCCTGACACGCCCATGGTCAGGCGATTGGACTCGCCGTTCATCGCCGCTTCGATCACGTCGAGACTGTCGGTGACCGTAACGCCCTTCCAGATTTCCCCGTCGAGATCGAGGTACGGCCCGGACCCGACCCAGAGCCGGACGGTGCCGGTCGGAAAGTAGAAGATGAAAAGGATCTTGAGGGAGCGGATAGCCATTCACGCCCCCGCCAGGTCGTTCCAGTAATCGACCGCCTCGACGAAGGCGACCGACACTTCCTGCCGTTCACGCTTGCCCTGTGCGATATCCATGCCGCGATCGTCGGCGAGGTGGACGAGGCAAGTCGGCTCGTCACATTCCAGTGGTGCGCCGGCCGGGATCGTTGCGCGGATCGATGGGAAGATCGGAAGCGTCCACAGGTCGCCATCGACATCGATCGCCGGGCCAGTCTCATAAAGCGCATGCTGGTAGGAAAAGCGGATGCCGGCGAGATTGTCGGCAGCCTGGACCCGTCGCAGCGTAACGATGTTCGCGCTGATCGTAGCCGTCTCTTCCATGACGATATCGATCGCGCCTTGCGAATAGAGCGTACCGTCATCGAAAGGCGTACCGTCGTCATGCGGGAGCATGATCTTCCGCTCAAATTTGCCGGAAGCGTAGGGAGCCGTATCCCACGACCGGACCGGCACGACGATCAGTCCAGCGCGACCGCCGAGACCGACCCGCAGCGCGTTCCAGGTCCGTTTCTTGCCGTAGTCGAGACCGCCGATCGAAATGCCCTGAAGTTCGACCACCCACGAACCCTTGTCGGTACGCGTGGCGCGCTCCATGCCGTTCAGCACCTTGCCGCCGCCGCGCGTGAACGGCACGAGGTTCGCGGGCGTCTCGCGCGGGTTAAGAGTGCATGTCGGCCAGTACAGGAAGGACATCGACACCACCCGTCAGCCAGTTCGCCAGTCGGAGCTAGCGCGCTCCGATTGATGTTTGGCGATCGCCGGCATGACGCCTTTGTTGGCGCGCTGCACCGCGACGTTGATGATGGTTCCGGAGCGGCTGACGATGCGCTGGTCGGCGATTTCGGCCATCCGGCCGCTATCGTCCTGCAATCGGATGTCGACCGTGTCGTGACTGCTGCCGCGAGCGGCAGGGGCGGCCATCGAGGCCATGACCGGCGCTCGCATCGGCCACCCGCCGTCCGCCATGCGCGCCAGCGTGTCGTTGTTGATGGCATCGAGCAGCGGGCCGTACTTCTTCGCCGACCGCGCGTTGGTGATGTGCTCGCCATCCGACACCATGATCGGGATTTTGTCGCCACGCGGACCACCGGGACCGCGCACGCGACCGCCGGGCCACCCACCATCCGCGAAGCCGAAGATGCCGCCGAGGCTGCCCAGAAGCGAGCCGAGGATGCCGCCACCGGAACCCGGTTTCGCACCGTCGAATAGAAGATCGAGCCCTGCATCGAGGAGCTTATCGCCAAGCCGGCCCAGCGCGTTGCCGAGCGCTTCCGTCGCGCTCTTGCCGCTCCGCAAGTCCTGAATAAAGCCACTCAGAATGTCTTTGCCGACCGCCGCGACCTCGCCGAGGTTGTCCCGCAGTTGACCTTGCGTTTCGTCGAGCTGGTTGCTCGCCGCCTGTGCGGTGCCCGACGCTTCCGCCAGTTCCCGCATCGCGAGAGCCTGTTCGCGGGCTTCCGGCGTCAGGCCGGACAGGTCGCCTGTGAGAAGCTGCTGCGCACTGGAAAGCTCACGGCCGGCCGCCGTGCCTTCCTCTTGCGCCATATTGAGCAGTTCTTGCGCCGCCTGGAGCGTCGACAGGCCGCGACCATAATCCTCGATAAGCGGGTTGAGGCTGGCCCGCAGACCGGTTTCCTCTTTCAGGAAAGCAATCTGCTGTTTGTATTCCTCGAGACTGAGGGCGAACGTCTCCCGGCTTTCCAGTCGTTGCGTGCCCGCCGTCGACATGCCGGCGCGCTTCTGCCCGTAGGCGATGGCGTCTTCCACCGTCCGGTTGCCGCCGAGCACTTCCGGATTGGCCGCGATTTGATCAGCGCCGAGGATGTTGCGAAGTGGCGTGCCGGGCGCGGCTTTCAGGACGTTGATCGCGCCCTGCGGCCCGAGGAAGTGCGCCAGGTGAAGTTTGTATTCGTCCGCAGCGTCGGCGACCGAGATACCCGCAGCGCGCAGGGCTGCCGAGTTTTCCTTGCCGTAGGCTTCGATCAGCGCCTTCGACTTGGCAGCATCCGTCTTCATCGCCAGGATTGCAGCCTGCGAAAGCTGCGCAGCCTCGCCGGGGAAATAGCGACGGAAAAGGTCCAGCCACGTGCTGTCTATGAATTGCCCGAGACCTTCCGCCGACGACCGCGGATTTTTGGCGAACCGATTGCCGCCGCTCTCGGCGCCGATCGTCCGGTCGACATAGCCGGACAGGGCGGAGCCGCTGCCTTCCGCCGCTTCCTGCTTTTCGATGGTCGCGCGTGCCGACGCTGCTGCCTCCGCTTCCGAGATCGCAATCCCGGCTTCTTTCGCGTCCTTCAGCAGCTTTTCGGTGAGGGTCGCGATCTCCTTCTCTTTTTGGCTGCGCAGTTCGAGCGCCTGCTGTTCGGTCAGGAAACGTTCAGCGCCACGACGGCGCGTCTCTTCCTGCACACCCTCACGCGGCATGAAGGTGGTGATACCGTCGGCAGCACGACCGTAATTCTGGAGTTCTTCGGCGCCTTCTTTCGTGGCCTGCGCCACGCCGATCAGCTTGTCGTAGACCTTGTCCAGTGCGCGAGCGATGGCGAGGATCGCACCGTCGCCGGTATTCGCCAGTTCCTCCAAAGCCTCCCGCGACCGCACAGCGCCGTCGACCGTGCCGTCCAGTCCAGCGAGGACGGCCTTCAATCCAGCCACCTGCTTTTGATATTCCGGATTGTCGCGGTCCGTAGCCTCCGTCTCTTTTAGCCGGGATAGGAAGTCCTGGACCAACTGCCGTATTTCTCCGGCTGCGGCCTGATACTCCTTCACGTCATCGCCAAGCCGATCCTTCAGCCGACGCTCTTCCGTTTCCTTGAATTTGTTGGCGCTCGCCTCGACCGCCGGGCCGGCTTCATCGGCCGCACCCTTCACCCGCTTCAGGGCAGCCGCATAGCGTTCTGCCTTTTCGGCAGCACTCTCGGTCGACGCGCCCGCCGCGTCCGAACTGTCGGCGAACAGAAACGCCGCGGTTGCCGCGACGCCGAGGGCAACGCCGATCGGTCCGGCGGCAGCGGCAAGTCCATTGAGTGCGATGCCGGTCCGCGCCACCGTTTGAGCGGTCCGCAAGAGCCTCGTGAAGCGGACAAGAGCAGCGCCGCTTAGTCCTATTTTGGCGATCATGCCGGCGAGCGAGCGGCCGACCAGCGCGCCCGCGATGATCGAGGCGAGTTGAAGAGCCGTGTCCGCCGTCTCGTCGAAATTGTCAGCGAGAGCGTTGAGGCCCTGGACGAGACGCTGCGATGCTCCGAGAGAGGAATCGGTCTGACCGATGTACCGGGTCAGAGCGTTTTCGATCTTCGTATAGCCCTGTTCGATCGTCTGCGTTGCGCCGGCCGCCTGCTGCCGAAGTTGCGGCAAGCCGCGCAGGAAGGCATTGAAGAAATCTCGACCGGAGACCTCGCCGTCGTTGACCAGTTGCTTCAGTTTCGAGACCGAACCGCCGGCTTTGTCGAGACCGTTGGCGACGGCCTGGAGGATAGGACGCGCCCCTTCGTTGACCGAATTGAACTCTTCGGCCTGGACCCGCGTCGAGCCAAGCAACTGCCCGAGCTGGGTGAGTGCGCCGCGCGCTTCATTCGCGCCGGTGCCGGCGACCTTAAGCGCGATCGCGACACCATCGGAGAATTCGATAAGCTGTTCTTGGCTAGCGCCGAGCACATCGCCAGCTTGTGCGGCCTTGCCATAGAGGCCGGTCAACGCCTCAATAGGCGCGGCGTTGGCCTGTGCCGAGCGAAAGAGCTCATCCAGAACCCGCTTCTGGTTCGTACCCTGGACACCGGCGATCGACAGCGAGTTCTTCGCCCGCGTCCATGCGTCCGCGTACCGCAGCACCTCCCGGACGGTCAGCGCGCCGGCAATGCCGGTCAACGGCGCAACCAGCCCTTGCGCCATACCCTTGCCGATGACGTTCAGGCGCTTGTTGGCGGAATCCCAATTCTTGATGACCGCGCGTGACTCGCGCTCCGACACGCCGCGAGCCTTGCGCATCTCGCGTTCATAGGTCTTGATGTCCGCCGATAGCTGGACGACCAGTTTTTCGAGGTCAGTGGCCATATGAAACCGCTAATTGCAGCAGCCTGCGTCGCGAACATCGCGTTCGTGGCTTACTTCTTTTGGGGCGAGTACCAGGCGCGAGAGGAGCAGAAGCGCCGCGATCGGGTTGCGAGCGTGCAAGCGTGCGTCGAGACACTGCTGAAGTACCAAAAGTTCAGACGAGACGGCGGGCCGCTTCCGAAGAATACCGGTCCCGCAAGCTTGCAATTCAAGGCTTCCGAGTGCGCTACGCTGGTGAACGAGTTTCGGGAATCAAAGCTGACGGTCGACGCGACCGGCTTGCACGTCAACTAATCTTTGCCTTGCATCCAGCGCCACACGTCTTCGGCCTCAGCCTCAGACATCCGCGCGCCGGCTTCGGGATCGTTGGCCTCGACGTAGCCGTCCCACGCCGCCATGAACTGCCAGATGGACATCTCGTTCACCTGTTGGGGCGTGAAGCCCATGACGGCGCCCTTCCCATAGATCAGTCCGAATCGGACCTTTCCGTTGGGGAGGTCGTCGAGTTCATCGCCTCCGTCACTGGCCCTTTTTTTTTACCGACTTCCTCTTCCGGAGCGCCGTGCAGGGCGATCAGCAGCGCGGTCCAGGCGACCAGCCGGTTTTCCTCCGGCACACGCGCTTCGACGCATGTCCGGATCAGCTTGCCGACCTTCTTCGCATCGAGCCCGCCGCCGAGCAGGCCGAGACGGATCACGGCCCTGATCTCCCGTACACCGCAGCGCGGCGGCAGCGGGACATCCTCTTCGTCGTCGCCCTCCCGGTCGTCGTCGTCCGGACGATCCTCTTCCTTCGGCCGGCGCTTTCGGTCGCGAAGCCGATCGAGGATCACATACGGGCCGGCATCGATCTCTTCCTGGAGTTCGATGAGCTGCGCAAAGCCCAGGCGGAAGGTGTATTCACCATCCGCCCAGGGAAGCGTGATTGCAGCGCTCCGGCTCATTATGCGGAGGTCCGGACCATCTCGCCGTCGCTGGACAGCTCGACGTTGGAGGTGACGCGGCCCGTCAGGTTAGGCGCGCCGGCCGTGAACGTCCCGACATGCATCAGGCCGGTCCAGGTGATCGTCTTCGCGGGGAATTCCCACTCGACCTTCGCGGGGATGCTCTCGTCGCTCTCAACGGCATCAAGCCAGGTCTCGACCGATTCCGACGCCAGCACGCCGTCGCCGCTGACACCCATGGCGAGGCTGTCAGCGTCGCGGCCGAGCCACGGAACCTTCGTCGGATCGTCGCAGAACGGAAGCTTGAAGTCTTCGAGGTTCTTCGTGAGCGTCACGCTCTTCGAGAGGAAGCCGCATGGCTCCGCATAGGTGCCGTTGCGTGCAAGATCGAGCAGGACGCGCACCTTGCCGCCCTTCGTAGTCGTTGGCTTTACGGCCATGATGGTTTCTCCATAGTGGCAGGGTGAGCGCCCGCTCACGCGCGGGACGCTTGCAGTCCGGCGGGTTGCCGGGGTTAATCGTGCTCGACGATCGCGAGGAAGGTCAGAACACCGTGAGAGGTGACGCCGTCAGGGTCGCGGAAGATGCGGCGACCATCGAAGGCGAGGGATACGAGGCCGGTCGTCGGCAACTCGATTTCAGCGTCGTGCAGCACGGTCCGGATGCGGCCGCAGATTTTCTTGACCTCCGGAAACCCGACCGCACGCGACCAGGCATGCAGGGTGACGTAGATTTCCGAACCGATGATGCAGGACACGTCCACCGGTACGGTTTGCTCTTCCCCGAAGGCGACATAGGGGAACTTCGCCGTGACCAGCTTGCCGTCGCTGGAGCGAGGCACGCTGTCATAGACGCGCTGGTCAATCAGGCCGGTAAGTGGCGCATCGCCCTTCAGCAGTCCGACGATGGCAATCTGCAGTTCGAGTGACGGATCGTCGCTCATGAGCGTGCTACCTGCCGGACGGATTGCTTGACAGCGGCGACGACGGCCCGACCGGCGCCCCGCTTGTTTGCCCGCCAGGATACGAAGAAGAACGGTTGAGCCGTCGCGCCGGGATGCTGCGCACCGGCAAACTTGCCGCCCGCGATATGCGGAGCCGCGCCCCACTCGACCAGGTGCGCATATCGGACGAAGTCGCTGCCGGCGTAGATCGTGATCGTGATCTTGTCCGTCGAAGCGTAGCCGGTGCGCAGAGCGTTCCGGCGCGCTCGCTTTTGGCTGCCGCTCCGGCGCTTGCCCGTCTGCGCATACTTCGGCACTTCGCCCCACGTCCAAGCGATGCTGTCACGAAGCGCACCGCTGTCTTCCGGCACGAGCGACTTCATCATCGCGACGATGGCGTCCGCCTGCGCTTCCATCGCCTGTTCGATCGGCGCGACCGCCGCTTGCGCCAGCCGGCCAAGCTTTCGCTGGAGCTTTTCCAGCCCGAGGATTTTGGTCATCGGCGGGTGCGAAGCACCATAAGCACGGCGATCACCGTCAGGTTGAACGCCATGATGCCGAGACAGATTTCGATAAGGGTCATGACGCGCGCCCGCTTTCGCCGAGGATGTCGAAATCGGCCCGATCCTCCGAAGGCGAGACGCCGAGGATCGCGTAAGCAATGCCGGTCCGCTTGTCGCGCGCCTGCCATTCGTTGGTGATTTGCCGCGTCAGCGAATTTGCTTCGACCGTGAAGATGACGGGCTGCCGACCTTGCAAGCGCGATGCGATGACGCTCTCGCTGCCCCGCAGAAAGATCATACGAGCCCAAAGGGTAAACTGTTCCGCGAACTCGCCTTCGCTGTTCCCGCTGTCCGGCCCCGTAGCCTTTCCGCGACATTCGAAGGCGATGCGGTCATTCTTGTCGCCGGCCGGGATCATCGTCGACCTCTACAGGCTTCGCGTCTTTCGACGGCTTGCGCAGCCGGACGGCCTTGCCGCGCTCGACCGCCAGCGCGGCGCACTCGCGCGTCACGCTGCGTTCCTGCCCGGCAAGGAAGGCAAGGGTGACAGACGGCTTCGGCTTGAAGTCGAAGTCCGCGGTGAAGCGAACCCAGGCCATTACGCGAGCGTGACGCCCGAATGCTGAATGTCGACGTGAAGGACGCTGGTCGATTCCGCCACGCCGATGACGACGACATCGGAACCCGATGCGACATCGGCCTGCGGGCAGATGCCGCCCGGCGTCGCGCTCAAACAGTACGTCGTGCCGGGGACCAACGTGCCGCCGATCGTGATGTCGCCACGTTTCAGGATCGCCATCGGCTGGCCGTTCGCGCCGCCGTTGAGCGTGAGGCCGCGCACGTTGCGCAGCGCCGCCGCGCCGTTGTTGTCGCCGAGCTTATACTTGCGGTCGGCGTCGTCGCGGTAGACGGCTTGTCCGGCGGTTTCGGTCGCCCCGGCGATACCGTGTTCGATCTCAGCGTCCGCGCCGGCCAGGACATTGGCGGCGGTAATGGTTACGTCGGCCATGATGGTTCTCCGTTCAAATCGTCAGGCGACGCGCCCGACAGCAAACATGTTCATGATGTCTTCGAAGCCGTGCTGGATTTCGGTCGGCACGACACCCACGACCGTCGTTTCGCGATGCTTGAACCAGTGCGCGATCAGCATGCGCATCGCGGCGCGCAGCGGCTCCGGGATGTTGCCAAGCTCGATCGGATCTTCCTCAGTGCCCTTGAAGCCGGCCTTGAAGATGATTGTGACCGCGTCGAACTGACTACGCGGCGCGGGCCACGCCTTGCCGTAGGCGGGCTGGATACGGGCTTCGTAGCGGCCGGGCCGCCACTGGTAATCGGCGGGATCGAGCGTCTGCGCGACGCCAGCGCCGTCGACATAGACGATGCTGACGATCGAGAGGACCGGCCCCATGGGGATGCGGACCTCTTTCGGAAAGCAATCCAGGGTCAGACGCCAGTCGGCCGCCATGATCGCCAGGCCGCGCCCGTCTGGCCCCTCGACCATCTCCCGCGCCGCCCGGATGCAGCGGTTCAGGAAAGCATCGTCATCGATAACAACGGCATCGATGCGCAGTTGCTCTTTGACCTCCGCCAGCAGCAGGGCCTCAGCAGTTGGCTGGTCAACGCGCTCGATCCTGCTCCACATGGGATCAACCCTGCACCGCCTTTTCGGGGGCTGGCTTGCGGACGGCCTTCTCCTTCTCCGGCTCTTCGCGGAAAAGGTCGGCAAAGCCGGCATCGATAAGACGCTGGCCTTCGTCCTTGTCGACTTCGGCAACATCGCCGGGCTTCGTGGCGCCGGCTGGACCGGACATGCTCGTGCGATAGACGATTTTCATGATCGGCTTCCGTGTAGTGGGAGGAGGAACGGGCGACCGGAGCTGCCCGTCCGGACCGTCCGGCTTACGCCTGGACCAGGTGCTTGACCGCAGCGGTGTTCAGCAACTCGCCGTCGAACCGCTTGAAGCCGACCATGCCGACCTGGAAATTCTCGGCAAAGCGCTCGCGCAGAGTGAGCACGGTGAAGCCGCGCACCTTGCGAACGATGTACCTGCCGTGGTCGCCGAAGATGATCGACTTCTGACCCGTGGCGATGTTCGCCATCGCCTGATTGATCGAGTACGGATGCGCCAGGAGCCGATCCGGTTCGCTCTTTGTCACGTCCCCCATTTGCCAGAGGTAATTGCCCTGGCCATCTTTCAGCTTCCGGATCGCCGCCAACGTGCTGTCGTTGAACTGCCACCGGCATTTCGGCGAGGATCGGTACGCCGGGTCCACCGAATGCAGGAGATCTATCAATTCGTCAGAGGCGATTGCCGTGGCTGATGCGGCCGTCTTGCCGAGTGAAGATGCCGTCACGATGCCGTTCGGCTGGTTCGATCCCGTGCCTGTCGTCAGGATGGAGTTGGACAGACGACCGAGGCGCTCGCCAAAGAGGTCGTTGAGGAGTGATTCCATATCGAACGCCGAATCCTGCAGAAGTTCGATCGGCATCCGCACCAGCTTTGTGGAATAGATGTAGGCGTCCAGCCTTTTCTCGCCGAACACCACGTCACCGGTTCCATCGTCAACGACCGACGCGTTTTCGGCCTTGAGCGCGCCGGTTTGCGAAGTGTCGTCAACGGTCGGCCAGGGTAGGGGATTGCCGCCTGACGTGACGAGTTCGCGGACGATATTGGCGTCCCACATCGGGCCCCAGGCTTTCATCGCCTTGTCGATCTCGCCGGAAAAGCCTTCCGGGACGGTATAGCCACCAGCGGCGTCAGTCCCCACCGCCTGTGCGCGCACTTCCGCAGGAAGGTCATCGCGATGTGCCATCAACACGCTGCGTTCCTCGGAATTCAACACCGTCGCTCCGAAGCGAACGGTTTTTGCGAACACGTCTTTGTAGTCGGGCTCGCCATCGGCGCCGGTCTCGACACCACGCTGTTCGCCGTTGTCACCCTTGGGCCGGCGCGGATCGGGGGCGTTGGTGCGCTTCTCCGCATCCTCCAGGCGGCTGAAACGCTCCGCCTTCTCGCCGAGCTTGTCATACTCGACCATCATGGCGTCGAACTCGCGCTCGATTTCGGCGGCGCGTTCGGTCGGCGTGTCGTCCTTTATTTCTTCGAGCTTCGCCCGGGCGTTGGTCGCAATACGGGCCTGCTGCTCGCGCAGCTCTTTGAGCTGGACGGTCATGGTGAATATCCTTGTGGGTTTCGGGTTGATGGGCGGGCAGCAGGCGCTACCGGCCGTTCTCTCGCTCGCTCAGAGCCAGGTTCAGCTTCATGCGCAGCCGATTGCGTGCGGCATGAAAGTTCGTTGCCTTGCGGGCAGCCTCACGATGCTTTTCGAGGTTGCGAAGGCCGATTTCGGTCCCGGAATAGGCCGGGTCGGTGACGATCGACACGTCGAACAGGTCACATTCGTAGACATGTCGCACCGGAATTTCACCCGTCTCATCCCACTCCTGCCGGGTTGCCCTGAAGGCGAAGGACATCTTGTCAAGATCGCCGCGCTGCATCTTCGGAACGATGCGCATGACATCCGGGTCAGCCGCATCAAGTGTGCTGTCCATCTTCAGGCCCTTGTCGTCTTCGGCCAGGATCAGAGTGCCCGACCGCGTGCGCGCCAGCGGCAAGCCATCGTGATTGATCAGGAACGGCACATCGTCGCGGCCGATCGCCGAACGAAAGGCACCGAGATGAATGATCTCCCGGAACCACCCGCCTATGTCGGCGGGCTGGTTGAACACCGCCGCATAACCCGACACTTTGACACCGCCGGCATCGGCACGAATTTCGGCGGGGATGCCGCCGCGAATCTCACGGTCCATCGTCCTGCTTTCCTGTCTCTTCGTTACCGTCGGCGGGGAGGCCATTTCCATCGCCGGCGGCCGGAGCCGGCTTCGTGCCGAGCTTGTCGATCGGCATCATTGCGCCCTGCATGTGCAGCTTGGCGGCCGGTCCGCCGTGGGGCGGACGGTTTTCCATCTCACGGGCTTCGTCCGGGGTAATCTGGCCCGACGAGATCGCGCGGGCGTTGCCTTCCATGCGCGTCTTGAAGTCGCCGCGTAGGATGCCGTCCAGATTCATTTCTGCGTACTGCCGGGTATTCATTCGGCCGAACAGTTTGAGGTTACATTCCTGTTCGAACTGCTTTGCCCACCGCGTCAACACATGCTTGACCAGGTGCAAGTCCTGCTGTTCCGAGTTGTTGAGCGTCGCGTGCGTCAAGTCCTGGAGGAAGATCGGCGGGAGGCCCCAAATCCGCGCGGCCTGTTCGATGCAAAACCGCTGTAGCTCGACGAGCTGAGAATCCTCCGGGTTCGCACCGACGGGCTTCAGGTCATGGCCGCTCGGCAGCGAGATCGCAAGCTTGCGCTTTTCGGCGGCTTCCTTGACCGCCGTCTCCATGTCGGTCGCCGACCGTTCCAGCGAGCCCGGCGACTTGAACGGTCCGGTCAGCACGAACGGCGGCACACCGCCATTCTGGAAAAACTTCGACGCATACTGTGTCGCGGCGATCATGAGACCGATCGCGTCGCGGTTCGCCATGATCGGCGAGCGATGCCGCAGCCCGTCACTTTTCAGCATGAACGCCTGGTCGATGATCTCCGAGGCGACGTAGGTATGCGTCTTCTTTCCATCCCGGTGTTCATAGACTTTGCGCCCGTCCACCCGCTTGACCGTCGTGCGGTCCGGATCGAGCGGCCAGAGGTTCGACACCTTCTGGACTGCATTCTTTTCGATGAAGGTGAAGGCCCGGCCACCCGTGAAGACGCTATCGAAGTGCAGCTTCCGCCAGTCAAACGACGAGGTTTCATCGTTGACCGCGTCGTGCAGGATGGTTGCCAAACCACCGCGGACTTTCTCCCGCCCTCCCTTCGAATCCTTTTTGAACAGGTTGAACGGCGGGTGCGCGAGCGATCCCGAGAGGAAGTTGACGGCCGCCCAGATCGCCGGGACGCCGAGCGCCTTTTCGATGGTGACCGAAATGCCCGTCGCCGAAATGCCTTGCAGGCCAAGGAACTCGACGATCCTGGCGTCGGAGATCGGAACCTTCGGGTCTTCGATGGACGAACGCTTGTCCAGTTCCGCAGCCACGGCGGTGGCTACGGCAGAACCGATGTCCGCCGCGCTTGGTGCGAAAATGCCCATCATGCCGCCTGATATTTGAAGGCCGGATCGTCCCAGGGGGATGTCTCTTCCGTGCCGCCCATCTCATTGTCGGCCGCGCCGACAACCATGGCGACCGTCACCATGCCATCGATGCGACCGCGTGACTTTTTCTTGTCGAAGCAGCGGTTGCTCATGCCGTCGGCATCGAGGATCGCGTTGCCGGCGCACATGTACGTGACTTGCGAACTGTCGATATCGACCGTGTCGGCGAGGATGCGATCTTCCAGCTTTTCGATCGAGCGCGGCATGTTCAGCGCGCGCTCTTCGAAGGTGATGCGCTTGCCCTGCCCGTGCCGGACCAGCTTCAGGCCGAAGCCCTCCGGCTCATCCGGACCCTCGTACTTCCACACCGGGAAGCCGATCGTCTCACACGCGGCGATGAAGTCCTCCATGCCGGCGGGATCGAAGGCCAAAAACTCGACCCCTTCGTTTTCCGCGCAGAACTTTTTCAGCTCCATCGCCACGAAGGTCTTGTCGATCACGGCGCCGGGAACGGCGGTGAAGTCCACCGTAGGATCAGCCGCCCACTCGACATACTTGGCATTGTCGGCGAGCGCCCGGTCCGCAAGCCCTTCCTGCGTCGTCCAGTACCAGGTCTTGACCGCAAGCCGGGCGGCCGGGTCTTTATCCGGTCCAGCCTCCCACGCCGCCGACATAGCGGTGAGGTCGTTCTTCTTCGACAGGTCCAGAGAGAGCCAGCAGCGCCGCTTGCGAAGCGCCTTGTGGTCGACCTTGCGCTGGACCTTCGCCCACGCCTCTTCCTTGATCCAGAAGCCGACCGTGCCGAACGGGACACCGAAATAGAGCCGCTTGACCGAAAAGGCAGTCGACAGCAGTACGCGGGCCGTGTTGACCTCGCCCCGGATGTTCTCGACCGGGAAGGTTATCCCCAGCGCCGGCAGCGCCTTCCGCCAGCAGACTTCGTTGTCGAACACCGTATCGCGGTCAGCCTTGTCGACGCGGCAGATGAAGCCGAACGCCTCATCATCCCTGACCTCGCCGGTGGAGACCCTCTGGTAGAACTCAGAATAGTCGGTCCCGACCAATTGCGTCGAGGCCGGCGTGTTCGTGCCCAAGAGCATGAGCGCATCGCCGGGCATCTTGGCGATGGCCCGCATCCAGGTCTCGATTGCGTCGTTCGCCTTGAACTCGTGAATTTCGTCCGCTGCAACCAGCGTCGGCCGAGGCCCGGAAATCGATTCCCCGTTGGCCAGCGATTGAAATTTGCTCCCGCTGTCAGGGAATTCAATCTTGTGGGCGTTGTCGAATTCGCCCCGGATGATCACCTCGCCGAGGCTTTCGAGCGATTCCGTGTCGCCTTCCTCTGCATCCGGAAGGGTTGCCCGGCACATGGCGACCGCATCCTTGAAGAGGACGTTGGCGGTCTTTTTGTCCTGCCCAATCGAATAGACTTCCGATCGAGCGATGCCATACCAGCCGCCCATATACAGGCCGATCGCGGCCATCCATGGCGACTTCGCCTGGCCCTTTCCGGTCTCGACCCATGCCTTGCGAAACCGCATCCGGCCGCTCGCCAGACGCCACCCGAATAGAGACCCCGTGCAGAACACATGCCACGGCAACAGCCGAAACGGCTGCCCTTCCATAGCGCCGGCCGTGATCGTCAGTACCGAGGGCGGGAAGTTCAGCGCGTGGTCGGCGAGTTCCGGCCGCCAGTGCAAACCCCGCGACGGTCCGTCCCGCAAATCTTTAAGGTGGCGCTCGGCAGCGGCAACGTGATGCTCTCCGGCGACGATCTTGCCAGCCAGGACGCCCGCCGCGTACTGACTGGTCGGATCATTTGGGTATTGATTTGAGATACGCGGCCGACGCCCGGGTCGTTGATCTGCCACGCTGCACCTTTACCGCCTTGCCGCGACGCGTCGGCGAAATACCCAGCTCAGCTTCGAGATAGGTTATCGACTGGTCGGCCTGCCGCATGACGATCCAATGCGGATTATACTGCGGCACTTTCGTCCGCTTTGCCCGGATCACCGGCCCGACTTCCGCGACTTGCTGCGATGCACGCTCATATTGGAACCGGAACTCGACCAGACGCTTGATCGAATGCCCGTTTGCCACCGCCAGCGTGCCCGCAGACCGCAATTCGCCTACGACGTTGATCCAATGTTCGCGTGCCAGGGCGACGTCCATGCCGTCGGAGAAGATCTTGCTCCAATCCGGCTCCGGTGGCGTTCCATCGCCGCCATCGATCACGGTCATCGTCATCCGCCGAGTTCCTTTGCGATGCGGCGCATCTCAGTCCCGCATTTCATCGAGACCGCCAGCCACGGGCTTTCGACGGGGAAGCCATTGGGGCCGGCGACCAGTTCGCCATGCTCCCGGAGCTTGTCGTCCGCCTTCGCCTTCCGTTCGAACAGCCGGCAATAGTCGATCAGCGCGTCGGTCTCAGACCCTTCGCAATCGCGGCCCCATGACTTTTTCACTTCGGCGAGCTTTGCCTTGCCGATCTCGCCGAGGTCATCGCTCATAGGAGGAGGTCCGTTCCCTTGGTGACTTCGAAGAAAGACGACTTGCGACCCTCGCCGAGCGCGCCGAATTCAGCACGGCGAACCGCCGGCTTTTCGCCGAACCCATCGCCCGGTCCCTGCACCGCGAACACTTCCGAGACGAGGCCGCTATACGCATCGAACAGGTCCGGATCGTCGGCGATCCAGAAGTTTTCGAGTCGCTTATTCTGATTGAGGTTCATGCTCGACTGGACGACCACGCGCCACCCGTCCGCCTTCATAAGCACGAACTTCGCGTGCGACGCCGTCGTTCGGATGCAGTCGTCGCCGAAGGTTTCGCGGAGCTGCGCGCAGAAGGCCGGCTGCCGGGTTTCAAACGAATAGTCGACCAGCCATGTGACCGACAGCAACGCTTGCCGCTTCATCCAGGCTTCGATTCTCGACATATCGGCGGTCGCCGCCGTCCAGGTCGCGATTGTCGCGTGCGCCGGCCCGGTCCAGTGCCCCGCCGCCTCGATCAGGTCGATGAAACTGAATTGACCTTTATTGAAGCCGAAGCACTCACGGCCTTGACCCCAGCCCGCATCGCGAAGCGCATGCAAGGCCGTCTCGCCGCCGAATGCCCGCGTCACAGTCCGCTTGGTCACCGGACGCGAAACCCCATACTTTCCGCGCACCACTTTTTCCATGTCGTCACCCCGAAAAACCTAGTGAAAACATAGCATTAAACGGTTTCCGATGCACCTCTTTTCGGAAACCCCCCTCTTCAAAATTGCTCTTGGTGCACAGGCAGGGGACACACGGGTCCGGGAAACGAAGCCGTATTGCGGTCGACCCTCCCCCTCCCGTCTACCCGCCACAAATGTTGGGTGCTAAAGGTCGCGCGTGTTTACGGGCATCTTGGGGGCTGACGTGGCGCGCGCCGATTTCTTCAAAAAGGTCGAGGTTGCACTGTCGATATGCAACGTCGTTGTCATTCCTCTCGTTGGAATATTGATTACCCTTACGGTTCGATCCGAGATTGAAAGGTAAACCAACGCTTGGGTGAAACGGAATTAGCCTTCCGAACCCTGACAGATCAGGTACGGGCAAGGACCATGCAGTCCGAGGAGTTCTCCGCTCGGGAGCAAGTGGTGGTGCTTATTGAGCGGTCGCATCCAACGGTCGAAGATCGCGTGGAGGTTGGACCAAATGAGGTTCTGTTCACGCTTAAGAATTCGTCGCAGATACCGTTGGATTGCGGACCCGCCACAATACGACTCACGCCGAAAAGAAATGAACCAAGCGACTCAAATCCGGACAGCTTGAATGAGAGCCGTGCACATTGGGGCACTATAGCCCCCGGCGGCTTCACGCAAACGCGGTATACCTATGGTTCCGCTCAAGCGGGATGGTGGTGGTATTTTGGAGGCTCTTGCAAGGCTCTTAATTTCCGCTCTCAAATGCTGGTCGAAATGGCGAAAACCGTCGGACTAGAACTCCCGGAAAACTATTTCGAGACAACCTACGGGGCCTATCATCGAGCTCAATAAACCGGTCCGTGGTAGCGGTTCTATCCGTTGACCACGCATAGCTGCGCGGCACCGTTCGGTCATCTATTCCAAGGATGACCGGGATCAAGCGGTCGACCATTGATGTCTGACCCTATGACGTAGCCGCGCGCTTCCTCGCGCTGGATCAGCGTGTCGTGGTCGAGCTTGCAGACTGTCTCGACGTTGTCCAGGTCGAAGAACAGTTTCGGGTCGCCCCGATGCTTGATTTTGTGGTGCGCGACAGCGGCTTGCGGATGATGCCGATTGCCCTCGATGACGATGCACTTGCAGCGCTGACAGGTGAACAAGTCTCGGACGAAGGCTTGCCGACGGACGCCGTGCTCGCCGCACCAACGGGGATCTTTGTAGAGTGCGCGGTAGGCCGCGGCTTCAGGGCTACGGGGATGCGGACGGTGGGCTCGTGACTTGTGGGGCATGGGCGGCGATGCGATGCTCAGCCTATTGGCAAGGGGGGATGCCGTGTTCAAACGCCGCCGGCTAGCTGGAGCCGCTTTCCTGCCACTCTTCGGAATTCTTTTGGCAGGTTGTATGTCTGACTACGCCAACGATGATGCAGGCTCATGGGTACCTATTGGTACTGCTGAGCGTGAAACTCGTCAGATGAAAGCGAATGCAATGAGGCCGGCTGCGATCAACTGCCGCCTGGACTACGGGCCTCCAGGACCTCCGACGCATCTGGTTAAGATCAAGTGGGTTCCAAACAAACCGCGAGTTGATTGGATGTGGGCTGTCGGAGACTCGGTCTATATGGGTGAGAGAGCCCGCTTGGCGAAGCGAGTTGGCTCCCGGAAGATTTCGTCGGCGTTCTACGGCGGCATCAACAACCGGACCAGCATCTGCACGATTTGGTACGCTCCACCGCTGCGCCGACCCGGTCAATGAAGTTCCACCTGTGAAGCCCATCGCCACAAACATCGAACCCATCAGAAAACTGGTCGACGGGATCAAACCGAAGATGCATCCCGGCGACTACTCCGCCGATCTGGTGAACATCGTCTACTATGCGCTCGCTGAGGCGGAGCGACTCAGCCGCATCACCGGTAACAATCGCACCCTCGTCGATATGGTGCGCGAGATCGAGAGCCTGGCGTCAACACATGTCCCCAGGGGACCACACATCAACTAATCGCACCGCTTAATCTGGGCGCGGGAGGACGATTCGAACCATGACATCAGAAGATTTCAGAACATGGCGCAAGCACATGGGTTTCAGCCAGACCAAGGCCGCTGAGACGATCGGCGTGTCGCGCGGCTCCGTTGAGAACTACGAGCGCGGTTCCCGCCGTGAAGATGACCGTGCTGTCGAGATACCGAAGACTGTTGCTCTCGCCTGCATCGCCGCTTTCTACGGGCTGGACCACCTTGCAGATGAAGAAATGGTTTGGAACGGGGCCAAGATCAGGCCGAAGGACTAGACCTCTTTCGTCCGGCATCGTCGCCTTGTGCGAGCCGAATAGCGTTCAGAGCACCCTGCACGTTCGGCCAGGCATCAAATTCACCCGACCGGATCATCTTCGCCACGGTCGGGTTGACCTGTGCGAGCGCGGCGGCTTCCGGCGCGATTTCGATGTCAGTCATGTCTGCTTTCTGGACATGCAAACCCATTGCGCCCGTGCAGATTTGCCGGGCTGGGTTCGCTTCGCTGGAAGTGCCCTAAAGGCCCCCAATCGGTCAAGCGTGATCGTCCGCGAGCACATATAAGCGATTTGCAAGAATCGCGCAACGGCTTCGTGCGGCTGTGCACAAATGCGCTATCACGCAGCGTTCGGCTTCTCTTCGCCGAGTTGTCCGATCTCCAGATCGACCACCACCAGGCGCCCGAAGATTTTCACCAGCGCCTTGACGCGGTTCTCGTGCGTCATCTCTTCGATTTCCGTGACGAAGCTGGCGAACGGCCCGTCATCGATCATGAACCGCTTGCCCGGCGCAAAGCGCTTTTCCAGTCGCTGCCGATCGGTTTCGCCGCGCACGCGCCGCCCCGCCGTCGTCTCGTCATAGGTGCTCGCGAATTCCTCCGACATCATAACCTCGACCACCTTGGACGGGATCAGCAGCGGCTTGTCGCTATCGCCGAGCGGGCCGAGGACGCCCTTGATGCCGCGAACCTCCGACCAGTCGTCGACCGCCTTCCCAGGCCGAGGATGGACGATGAACAGATATCCGGGCATCAACGGTTCGGACCATTCGGCCATGACCCGTTTCTGCCGATTCCATTTGTCCAGCCGGCGGCGCGGCACATAGGCGTCATAGCCGAGCGCCTTGAGGTCTGCGAACACCAGATCGGTTGTGCCGGCGCGCAAGCTCAGATCAAACGTCGTCATCATGCGCAGGACGAACCAGCGACGGTCCGCCACCGTGATCGTAGCGCAGCCGGGAATTGTGATCTTCATGCGTTTTTGGCCTCTTGAAAACTGAAAACTTTGACCGCAAATTTTTGCCACGCCGCAATCAAGCGGCGCGCCCGTGCCGGGTCACCGGCCCAAGAGACAAGGAGGTCAAAGTGCTCGCGAACGATTTCGAAAAGCCCATCCGTGTTTTCGTCGGACTTGGCTTTCCCCGTCAGTTGAACAGCGTCGTCGACGCGTACCAATTCCTGCTCGATTATCCCGGCGACTGTCCCGAGCAGCGGGCAGCAACCCGCGCCTGTAAGGCCGCACTTCTCGGCGACATCGAAGCTAAAACCGCACGGGGTGTTTTCGCTGCGTTTGCCCGGAAGAAGGACATCCTGATCGAGGATGACTTCGTTCCGCCGGCTGTTTTGAGCGGTCGTGCTAGCCACGCCTGAGAGTCTCGTAAAGTACATCAAGCCGGCCTCCGTTCATCGAGCGCCGACCGTCCCGGCTCAGGATCGCCCATCACGGCGGCTGTGACGTTGCGCTGCGGCGAGGCCGGCGCGAACGGAACGATGGTTCGGTGCTTCGTGGCCGTGGGTCCGGCGGCGACCTGCGGCGCACCAATGGGTTTTTCCGAAACCCTTACCGGGTCCGATCGCGACCCGGTTTCAGAACTTGGGTTTTCCGGCAACCCATGTTGGCGACCTCGACGCTTCCGGCACTTGCGGAACCACGCGCTGCCGAGGGCCTTCCAGAACGGCACGCGATGCGTCTTCGCCGACAGCCGCGCCTCATCCTCGATCAGCGCCTCAATGCCGTCATCGATGGCGTCGACCAGATCGTCAGAGGCAATCTGCTCACAGAACTCCTTGTCGTAGAGCAGCATATCGACCGCCTTGATGTGGTGCGCGGCGATCGGCGCCAGACCCGTCATGCGTAGCAACGAGAGCGCGGCGACCGCGCCGTTTTCGCCACGCCGGCCGATAAGCTGGCCTATGGCGGTGATCGCGATTGTCTGCCGTTCCTTGAACCGGCCGCTGCCAGGCGTGCCGCGCAGCAGTTCAACGCCGGCACGCTGGCAAGTCCGCTCAATGGCGACGGCATCATCTTTGCCGGCCGCGACCGCCGCGACGTGCAACTGGAGCGGCGTGACGTTGAGTCGATCGCGGTTGATGCCGATGAAGGCATCCGCTTGCGCCTCGACCGTCATGGGCGCTTCGACGATCGCCACCGGGATCGTGTCGATATCCGGATGTGACGCGCAGGCTATCGCGGTGTGCTGCCCGTCCAGGACGAACAGGACCGTCTCCCCGGCGAAGTTCGAGCCATAGGCGCACGTCGGCAGTTTGAATTTCGACCAGTCGAACGCCTCGATGATGTTCCTGATTTGCCGAAGGCCGCGCTCACCGATCGACCGCTGATAGGCCGGATCGACATAGAGCGAGCGCGGATTGACGTATTCGACGATCGGTATGCCCGTCGTCGGCTTGTGCGGCTTCAGGCCGGAGATCGACACCGGCTCTATGCGGCGGATAGGATTCGCTGGCGTGGTCATCAGAACGGTAGCTCCACGTCATCGGTGCGGCCAATGGACATGGAATTTGCAGCTATGCGCCCTCGCTCGTAAGCCACCTCTTCGAGGACACGCACGTAGCTCGTTGCTTCCGAGGAACCACGCTCAATCCAGTTGCTGATGATCTCCGCCGCGCGATCCCAATCTTCCGCCGGCATCGCTATCAGCGTATCGACTAGCTGGCCCTGCGCTTTGCCCGCCTCTACAAGGTATGTCGAGATCGCATTTTCGAAGTTCCATGTTGGGTTGTGTTCCCGAGCCGCGATCTCAATGTCGATCATTTCGGCCAAGAACTTTTGGCCGGGTGCGATGTCTGCATGGGGAGTTTCGAATTCGCTGCGAATGAAGCCGCGAAGCCGCGCCAACGTTCCCGCCGACATTTTTGCAAGGTAGCCCTCTGCCATCCTTTCCAGCTTGTGGGCTTCGTTGCAGAAGTCGACGATGTCTTGTTCCATCATGCTGATCTCCTTTCAATCGCGCGCCGATAATCGGCTGCCGCCTGTTTCAAGACGGCGTGTTCGTGCCGCCGTATCTCTATTTCCCAATCCGGACGTTTGGCCTTGCCGCCCTCGAAATCGGCCAGCCAGGTCGCTTTCGACCAAAGCAGCTTTTCCAGCTCTTCGGCCATTTCGGCATGCGTGAAACGGGAGTCAGACTGCATCTTCGAACCTCCCGCTCTGGAGGTTGAGATTGACGTGCAGCTTGCAGGGGTGGCCGAGTTCTTCGAACCGGGTTTTCTTGTGGTAGATCACCGCGTCGGTGCAGCGCTGGCCCTGATCGAACAGTTTCGGGCGATGCACGACGAAACCCTGATCGACCCGGTTATCCCAATGCTTGGAACCGGCGATATCGTCGAGTTCCGGCGCGCTACCCTTGCGCGGCCCGTCCATCTTCGCCGGATGCGCGAGCACCTGAAAATGGACGCCCATGTCCTGCGCGAACTTGTAGATCGCGGTCAGGCAGCGGCCAATGTATTCGGTTTCGGTCTCACGATGGTCGCGGCTGCTTTCCAGCCGGTTCCACGGATCGAGCTGGATAACCTTCGCGCCGTGGCGCACGACGGCGACTTCGGCCATGTCGAGCAACCAGTCGAGCGTCGGCTTCTGATCCGGATGGACCATGAAGCGGTAATGATCGTTGATCCAATGATCGGCGCGGGATTTCTCTTCCGCCGACATTTCGACTTCACGCCGACCGCTGTGCAGCGTCCGCAGGATGCGCCGGTAATGCGGCTTCGCCCGCGTTTCGAATGTCGCCACCGCCACGACCAGCCCGTACATGTCGGCGATGTCCGCCCAGACTTGCGCCATCAACGCAGTCTTGCCGTGGCCCGGATGCCCCGTGACAACGCTCATGGTCGACGGCGCGAGCAGGATTTTCCCATTCCAGCCCGGAAGCTTCGGAACCGTCCAAGGACGGATCGGCGTCATCTCCGGCAGTTCCGACAGTGCGAAGAGCCCGTCGACCGGCCACGGCTGCGCACCGAACTGGACGCGATCCAGGAGATCGTCAGCGCCGTCCGTGCGCAGCATGTCGTTGGCGTCTTTGCAGCCGTCCGGCCAGCCGATGAACCAGAACTTGGCGGGGCCGAAGAGCTTCGCCATGTCCTGCCGCAGCGCATAGCCGGTTTCGTCCGCGTCGCCGCACCAGATGAAACGCTTGTGCTTGCCGAGACCGAGCTTGAACGCTTCCTCGACATAGCCGTATCCGGCCGGCTTCTCGTCTTCAGGCTTTTCCTCGCCGTCGTCGCGGTGACGATCTCGACCGCCGTTCGGAACAGACATCACATAATCGATCGAAATGCCGGCCTGGACGAGCGCGGCCATGTCCCATTCGCCTTCGACGATGTAGACATCGCCCGGCGGCGCGGCGAGCACCCGGTCAAGGTTCAGGAAGCAAAGCTTGCCGCCCTTCTGCCCGATGAAATCCTTCTCCGGATAGGCACACGCCTTCCAGTTCACGACCTTCCCGTCGAGCATGTAGGGGAAGAAGATCGCCGAGCTTTTGCGTTCGAGCCTACGAGGGAAGTATGCCGTACCGGAGGCGGCGCCGAGCAGCGCCAAAGTCTCCGCGTCGATCTTCCTGACCTTTTCCGCGAAGGCCAGCGCGTCCGCCGTCAGCTTGCCCGGCGCGAACCCCGCCGCTGTGCCCGCAGTGGTGGCAGAAGAACGTTGCCCCGTCGCGCTCGACCTTGACGGCGAGGCATCGGTCCCGTTTTTTCTTCCGCCGGGGAGAGCAGGCCGGGCAGGTTGTCCGGTGTTCGCCGAGCCGATCGGGGACGTTGATTCCGAGTTCTCGTAGCTCACGCATCACATCCCGACTTGCTGCTTCTGGTCATCGTAGAGCCCGCCGCAAAATCGCCAGCGGCCGTCTTCGCGGTCGACCGGGTACCCTGCCGCGCGAGCTTCCAAGACCCACGCCGGAATTCCGCCGGTCCCGGCAGGTCCGTTCGCCTTTTCCAGATTGTTGATGACCTTCCCGAGGTAGGCCCGAGGCACCTTCGCTAGCCTCGCACTTTCCAGAGCACCTATCGCCGACGTGAAGTCGCCGCCGTACAGGGTCGCCAGCTTCCCGAGCACCGTCCGCCCGATGCCCTTGGCTTCCATTTCGGCAGCCATCGACCAGAACCGATCTTCCGCTGACCCGTTGCCGCTCCCGACTGGCGCGTCGATTGACTTCGCCGATTCGGTTGCTGGCTTGGTTTTTGATGATCGTCGCGTGGATGATTGAGCTTTAGCGAAATCATCTTCTGATAGGTTGGTGGTTGGTGGTTGGTGGTTAGCTTCCGCAGAAAAAGAACCGTTTGGTTCGTGTTTTTGTTGAAAACGTTTGCCTTTTTTCGCTGGTCGCCCACCGTTTGAACCGTTTTCGATTGCAGTTTGAATACGGTTTAGACTCTTTTCGACTTCACTTTGCGCACGTTTCTGGAACAGTTTGCCGTCGTCGCCCCGGTGGATTTTGCCGCGCTCCAGAAGACGTTCGACGGTCCGTCGGATATCGGCGGGACGCATGCGACACAGGCCGGCAAGCCTCCGATCGTTCTGTTCGATCGCGCCTCCTTCCGACATTATCAGCGAGCAGATCATCCAATAGACACCCTGTTCCACCGCATCCAGGGCGCCGCCTACTCCCGCTATGTACTCATCAGGGTAGTAGTCGACGCGCCGCGCCTTTGCCTTCACGCCGAGCCTCCAAACGGTAGGATCGTCGCCGAAGGTGTCGGCACTGCCGTCAGCTTGCTATTGCCGCCGAGGTAGAGGTTCTGAAAGCGAACCCACGCCTGTGCCGTGTCGTGGCAGTCGGCGAAGGACATCGTGGTGTCGGATTTCGCCTTGCAGCGTCGCCACGCTTCCCAGGCATCGAGCGCGGCCTGTATCTCTTCGTCGCGCCTCATGCCGCGCGCCTCCTGCCCGCCAGCACCGTCGCGAGTCGAGCGGCATCGGCTTTGTAAGCCGCGTGGACGCGGGCTTGCTCCTCTCTCAGCCGCACCGCCCGTTCGGACTGGTCGCCGTCGCGGTCAGCAATGTTGATCTGGACATGCCGCCACCAAGGTCCACCTTCGACCACGAGGTGATTGCTCTTGCCGCCCGGCTCCAGTCGTTCACGAATGCTCTTCGGCGTCGCGATCAGCCAAGCCATGTGCCGGAGGCGTGGATCATTCGTCCGGTAGTATTGATGCACGTCGGCTTTCAACCGCGCTGTGCCATACGACATGACGCTGTAGCGGTTGAAAAACACCAGCGTGCCGCCGGCTGTTTCAGCTTTCCACCAAGTCCAATCCAGCCGCGCGCAGGTCCTTTTCGCAGCGCGGATGAGAGAGACCCGATGTTTCTTCTCGACGCGATTGACGCCGTGGAAGACACGGTCGACCAAATCTTCCACGGAGAAGGCGTCGTCAAGTTCAGCTTCAAAGACGGCGGCCACGGCCCGTTCGATGCGTCCAAGTCCCCGGCTCATAAGTGTTTCCATCCCGCAAACGTTGTCGGCATGGAAACATTTATCGGATGCGCCTCGCGTGCACGCGCGTGTTGCGCGCCCCGCGCGAGCGCATGGCGGCGCAGATCGGCAATGGCGTCGAGCAGATGACGGGCCGAGGTGGAAAGTCCGGTCGCCGGATCAACCACGATCCATGTGCCGTCTTCGGTACAGGTGCGGCGGAACCGGCGGATCATGCTGCGCGGGTACCGATTTTCATCTGAAGCCCGAGGCGGGCGGCGATCGGTGCCACCGGAACCACGATCTTCCCGCCTATCTTGATGGTTTCGAAGTCGCCACGTTTGGCGGCCTCGTAGGACGCGTTTCGCGCCAATCCGAAAAACACGTGGCCTGCCGTCTGAACTGGCAGGGTCGCATGGGTGAGGGCTTCATCTACCGTCAAAGCAAGTAGTCCCGTTTAATGTGTAACTTACACACGCTAGCATGAATTTTCTTGCGTGCAACGGTTTCGTGTGTAATTTTCACATCATTCGGAAAGGAAGGGACGCAACGGGATGCCGCGACCGAAACTTGGCAAAAGCGACAGTGAGCGCCTCCAGATGGTCATCACGAAGGAGGAACTCGAAGCGATCGACGCTTGGCGGTACCAAAATCGCGTGCCCTCGAAATCCGAGGCCATCAGGCGGCTTTGTGCGCTCGCATTATTTCAGGAACAGGCGAAGCCCGAGATCACAGAGCGGATGAAGTCACTTCTGGACAGTGTCACGCTTATGGCCGATGAAACACTTGTTGAAAGGCCGAGAGACCCGGATGAAATAGAAGAGTTGCGTCATCTTGGTCGGCAGTTATTCATAGATTTCTACAATTTATATGACAAGATCGTGGAGGTAACTCTTAAATCTGGGGCTATGTCAGACGGCGAAACAAGTTTCGAAGAACAGATGACTTGGGCGAAAAAGGTCTCCGATTTTCTGAACGGCCGATCCCTCTTTGAAACATTTAGAGAGTCGCCAGAAGCAATGGAGAGGATTGCCCAAGCGGCGGATGCGAAGCGACGCGAAAAGGGAGGCGAGAAATGAAAGGTCACGTTTTCGAGCGCAGCCCCGGCAAATGGGCAATCGTACTCGATGTCTACGACGAGAACGGCAAGCGCAAACGCAAGTGGCACACCTTTGAAACGAAATCCCGCCGCAAGGCCGAAGAAGAGTGCGCCAGGCTGATCGCCGAAATTCGCGGCGGCAACTACCTCGAGCCGAGCAAGCTCGCTTTCGGGGAGTATCTGGAGCGCTGGCTCACTCATATGAAATCACAGGTCTCCCCGCGCACGCACGAGCGCTATTCGGAGATCGTGCGTAAGAACATCGTGCCGCTGATCGGTTCAGTCATTCTCACCAAGCTGAAACCAGCGAAGATTTCCGACGCCTACGCGACTGCTTTGGCGTCGGGTCGACGCAAAGGGGAGGGGGGTCTGGCGCCGACAACGGTGGTCTATATGCACCGGCTGATCAAGCACGCGTTGGCGCAGGCCGTGAAATGGGAACTGCTCAACCGCAACCCGGCCGATGCCGTGAGCCCGCCAAAGGTCGAGCGCGGCACCATGAACACCTACGACATGCCCCAGACGGCCGAATTGGTCGAGAGCGTTCGCGGAACCCGGATGCTTATCCCGATCGTGCTCGGCGTCCTGTGCGGACTTCGACGCGGCGAGATCGTCGCGCTGCGATGGCGCAACGTCGACTTCGACAAAGGGAGCCTTTCGATCGTTGAAAGCGCCGAGCAGACAAAGGAGGGCGTGCGGTACAAGCCGCCGAAGTCGGGCAAGGGGCGCGCGGTGGCCCTTTCGCCTACCGTGCTGGAGGAACTGCGCGTGCACCGTCTGCGCCAGGCGGAGGAGCTTTTGCGGATCGGCATCCGGCAGACGGAAGCGAACTTCGTCTATGCCCGCGAGGATGGCGAGCCGTTGCAGCCCCGCAGCCTGACACAGTACTGGATGAAGGCGGTCGGCAAGATGGAACTGCCGCGCGTGCGGTTCCATGATCTGCGGCACGCCCACGCCACCCATATGCTTGTCAACGGCGTGCACCCGAAGGTGGCGTCGGAACGGCTCGGGCATTCGCGTGTCGGGATCACGCTCGATCTTTACAGCCATGTGCTGCCTGGAATGCAGGAAGATGCCGCATCGCGCGTTGACGACGCCCTACAGGTCGCGCTAGAGAGGCGCGCGTCCAAGGACGTTCGGTAGCAATTCGGTAGCAACCGGCGATTTCAACCACAGTCGCCTTTCCGATTTTGTGAACGTTCTCAAGGACTTGGAGAGGTGGCAGAGTGGTTGAATGCACCGCACTCGAAATGCGGCATACTCGCAAGGGTATCGGGGGTTCGAATCCCCCCCTCTCCGCCAGCGTAACCTATCAACAATTTGAATTTACGAGTGTTATTCGCATGGGTGCCGTCTTGGCCCCAGCGCTGCGCCCGATCTGCTCGGTGGCTTTACCCAATAGGCCATTGGGTGTGGCTGAGCCTGTTCCGGGATATCGATGAAAACCAGGCAGCGTAATTTCCGAGCCGGCATCTGCAAGATTCACACGAGAAAAAGTCGCGGCTCAGCATGGTTTTCGTGCACCAAAGACGATGCGACTGGTGAAGGCCGTATGAAAGTCGGGCAGGTATTGCGTCCGCAATGGGGCGCAGCCTGTGTGGGAACTCGAGGTTAAGTCATAGATGAAGAATGCAATTCCCGGATCGGCCCAGACCGAGAACGGAACTATCATTCGGGTGCTTTAAAGCGCTCGTCGAGAATAATATTCTGTTTTCTCGATGAGGCGTAGCGTTTTCCCACAGTTTCGGGCGGATTGCGGACTGTCAACTTTTGGTATCTTAGGTTTGCAAGCGGACATTGGCACAGCCGACTGGGCTAAGGAATTCTGGCGTTTTCCAATCTGAATAGGCGACTTGTGAACTCTTTCTAGGTTAAGAGCAGGACGACTGATGTAGTCGGGACAGCAATATTCCGTAGAGGAATACTGAGCAAGATGGGCTATCGATCTGCGGATTCTCCTACCAGTCGACCTGCGAACCGGCGGTTTGCCAGTGCTGGCTAGCAGTGTGTGTCAGTATCTAGCCCGGATTTTTTCGCCGCTGAGCGTTGTGGAACTTGAACAGCGTTTCCCTCCGCCCAACCATATGATTTGACGGCGTTGACGAATGTCAGGACCGCCGGCAAAAACGCCGCCCCGCGACCGTGACGAGGCAAACCTGCCGCATCAAGGAACCGCTTGTCGACATAGTGGCGACGTCAATATCCCCCGCCTCGATCATGGCCGAGAGCTTGTCGGGAACGCCTTCGATGAGCTGCAGTCGGATGCCGCCGTGCCGGCGGTTGAAATCGGTGAGAAGGCCAGTGAACCGCCGGGGGCCGATCGCGCACATGACGCCAACCTTCAGGTGAGCATCGTCCAGGCAGAGGAATTGCGAAGCTTCGTTACGGACGCTCGTCAGTTCGTCGACGATCTGCTGGAACCGCGGACGAAGCAAGGCGCCCAGGTCGGTGATACGTCTGAGATTGCGCTCGCGTCGGAAGAGGAGGCCGCCGACTTCGTCCTCGAGCTGTTGAACGGCGCGGGACAGCGCAGGCTGCGTGACATTGCATCGCTTGGCCGCCCACGTGAAGTTGCGCGTCTCGCAAACGGCCAGGAAATAGCGGATGTGATGAATGTCCATGGCGCCCTCCAGCCCTTATTGGACACCGCTGTTTTATTCCGCGAGAGGCCACACCGGCCAATACCAAGACCGCATGGTTTCGATAGCAGGATGGCATTTTATCGCTGGACGGGTGTCGAGCATCTTCCAGAGCGAGCTGAAAGCGGTGCAATCGCCGAGGGAGGATGGGATGCCCGATGACAATCTGCCTTCGACCGGAAGGCCAACGCCGTCTTTTTCGTCTACTCGCATCGACAGGCCGCTTGGCGAAGCAGGGCAGCGCGCGGATGCGCACCGGGACGCCAGGGGAACCGGAATGCTTCCAAACCAAGATAGTCCCGATGCGCTGCGGAGCGACCGGGGCTTGCCCGGCAGCGATGCGCCGAGCTTATCCGTCGTGCCCACGCTTGCGAGAAGTGGCAAGGCTGTACCATGGTACTTCTGCGTCAGGCGAAAAGGATCGCGGGGTTGACACTGGAACAGGGGATGCCGCCGTTGGCGCAAGCGGTGCAGGCGGCCATCGAACTCGATGCGCCGCTGCAGCATCGTCTGGGATTGATCGCCGATGCGGTCCAGCGCTTTCGTCCGCAACAGGCGGAGGCGATCGGCCGGCTTGTGACACGCCTGAAGAACAATGACGTCGGACATTCCACGCCTGAAGTGGGGCAGATGCTGCCCGGCTTCGTGCTGCCCGACGAGAACGGCAAGGTGGTCAGGCTCGCGGATCTGCTGCGACGAGGACCGCTCGTCGTCACCTTCCAGCGTGGGCATTGGTGTCCCTATTGCCGATTGACCGCGGTAAGCGTCGCCGCAGTGCAGGACGAAATCGAGGGATTGGGCGCACAGCTCGTTGCAATCGTTCCAGAGCATGCGAAATATTCCAGAATTTTGAAGGCGAGTGCGAAGGCGCGTTTTCCCTTTCTAACCGATGCCGCCAACGGATACGCGCTGTCCCTGGATCTGGTCATCTGGATCGGACTGGAAATGGAAAGGATCATGGCGGAAGCCGGCATCGATCTCCCGCGCTACCAAGGCAATTCCGCATGGCTATTGCCCATCCCGGCAACGTTTGTGGTCGGCAGCGACGGCATCATCGTTGCCCGCTACGTGGATCCCGATCACAGGCGTCGCATGGAGATCGAGGAGATGCTCGCGGCAGTCAGGCAGGCTCGCTGACACCCAACGGCGACCAGTCTGCCGCGCGCAGAAGGGTCAAAAGCAATCCAACCGCGGCCGAACTCATGCGGCCGGCGACCGCATAGACGGAGATCGTCCGGGAGAACTCGACATCCACGAGCCTGAGCAGACGTACCTTCGCGGATTGAGGCCCCGTTGCCGACAGGAACGCGACGCCGGCGTTGGCGTCAAGCAAAGCCACAAGATCATGATCCGTCTCGACCTGATGTTCCATCGAAGGCGTAAAACGCTCTGACGGCCCGCTCGGGTCATTCCTGATTTCGCAATCGGCGCGACGCAAGAAGACCTCGCCCGCGAGTTCTTCCACCGCAATATCGGGCGGCATGCGCGTGCCAAATCGGTGATCGACATTGACCGCGACCAGGACCTGCTCGCGAAAGAGGGGCCAGATATTCAATCGTTCCCGAGGGTCCAGCGGCCCGGCGATCGCGATGTCGACCTCTCCGTCCTTCAGAGCCTCAAGTACGGTGGATGCCGCCCCCCGCCGAATCCTCAGCTCGACGGCTGGAAAGGATCGTGCAAGCTCGGCGATGGATTGCGCCAGCACGGTCATGTTCACGCAGTTGGCGACGGCGATATTGATCGATGCGACGTCGCTGTCATTCACAGCCCGCGCTATCGCCTTCGCCGACACAGCCGCATCGTAGCATTGCTGCAGCGTAGGAAGCATCCGACGGCCAAGTTCCGTCAAATGGGAGTGCCCTCTCTCCCGGCGGATCAAAGCGCCGCCCAACTCATCCTCAAGCTGTTTGATCGACCGGGTGAGCGCTGGCTGGCTGACACGACACTCCTCCGCCGCTCTCGTGAAATTGAGAGTCCTGGATAACGCCAGAAAGCAGCGGACCTGCTGCATCTCCATGCGCAGCCGACTCCCTCTCAAGGGAGCCTATTCGATGACGTCCAGCGCACGCAATACGAGCGAGCAACCCTTCGGGAACAGGTTTGCAGCACAAGGGCAAAGGATTTGCAAAAGGACTTGAGGACGACAAGCAACATTGCTCCCGCTCGCATGGCGATAGCAATGTCGCCGATCAGGCCAAGGCGTGGATCTCCACCGGCACCGCCTTGCCGCGCACCATGGTGATGCCGAGCGGACATGACGCGGCGACGCCGGCGGCAGCCCGCAGCGTCGCGCCGCTGACAACGATCTCCACGCCATGTTCCTTGGCGACGCCGACCAGGCGGCTGGCGAGATTCACCGTATCGCCGATCGCCGTGTAGCTCAGCCGTTCAGCCGAACCGACATTGCCGACCAGGGCAGTTCCCGTGTTGATGCCGATCCGAACCCGGATCTTGTCACGGTCAGGCGAAATCGCCGGCCGCGCATGCATGGCGGCGCGGATCGCGGCAGCCGCCCGGCAGGCTCGCGCCGCATGGTCTAGGACCTCATTGGGCGCGTTCCAGATGGCCATCACCGCGTCGCCGATGAATTTGTCGACCGTCCCCCCCTCGGCGTGGATCGCATCCACCGCCAGCGTCAAAAAGCTGGTAAGGTGCGGCTCGACGCCCGGCCCAAGCTGTTCCGTCAGTTCGGTGAAGCCGGGCAGATCTGCAAACAGCACGGTGATCTCGGTGAGTTCGCCGCCCGGCTTCGGCTCGATGTCGCCTTCGACCAGCGGGCGCACGACATCCAGCGGCAGATAGCGGCCAAAGGCCGAGAGTCCTCCTGCCATGCGCTTCAGCGCCTGCGACAGATCGTTGAGTTCAACGAGAAAGGTCGGCGTGTGGCGAACTGCATCCAACTCGAAATGTTCGACCGCCCGCAGTTGGCCTGCAAGCCGCTTGAGCGGCCGCGCGAAGAGGAGGTTGGCGAACACCACCGCGCTGGCCGCCGCCAGCAGGGCCATGCCGACGATGACGAACAGCACGCGCCGGGTGTTGCGGTCGATCTCGCCGGCAAAGACCGAGCGTGGGATCGCCGTAACCAGCCGCCATTGCTGGAACGGCAGGGGCGTCGAGGAAACGAAGACCGGCCCGAGAGTGTCGCTCCCGGCGAGCGTGCGATATTCGCCGCCCGGCTGCTCGGCATCGGCTTTGGCGACGGCGGCGGCCAGCGCGTCGGAACGTGGGTAATCGGCGAGCCGCGCGGCCATGATGCCGTCGTCCGGGCTCGAGGTGGCGAGCACCATGCCATGCTCGCCAAGCACGAAGGCCTTGCTTCCCTCGGCCATATCAAGGCCTTCCAGGGTTTGCGAAAGCCGGCGTAGGCTGACGGCCACCATGACCACGCCCTGGAATTTTCCAAAGATCTCGACCCGTTTGGAGACGACGATCGATGGCTCGAACCCTGCGGGGAGAATGTCGGCTACGGTCCATACGGGCTCGACGGCATCCTTGCCCAGCCGGAACCAGGGCGCGCCAAGCGGGATATAGGCGGTCTTGCCGAGCAGACGCTGTTCGAAGAAAATGTCGCCGGGAATTGGGTGGTAGATGTCGCGGCGCAGCGGCCGTGAAGCGCCAGGCTCACCGGCGCCGATCTCCAGCATCTCGATCTTGCCGTCGGATGTCGCGTGCGAGCCGAAAAACCGGCCGTCGGGAAATCCGAAGCCGATCCAGGCAATCGCCGGCTGCTCGCGCAGCAGCGAAAGGAAAAGAAATTCGCGTTTGACCTCATCATCTGCCTTGATCGCCCCCTGAAACAGGATCGAACGCACGATCTCGGCGGTGGAAGCGACCAGCGCCAGCGTCGAGGTCAGTTCGCCGCGCACCGCGCCAACACTCTGCGCATCGAGGCTGGCGACGACCTTTTCGACATTGGCGCTGGCGGTGCGTTGCCAGATGACGTGCACGAAGGCGGCTGTCGACAGCACGGCGAGCAGCAGCAGCCCCGTCACCGCCCGGCCCAGCCGGACGCGCGGTAACGACCAGCCTGGCGATGATGTCGCTTGCGCCGCGCTACCGGTCATTGCGGTCGGTGATGAGCCGCGCGCCGCGATCGAAGGTGACATAGGCCCAGGCCCAATCGAGGAAGACGATGATGCGGTTGCGGAAGCCAACCAGGTAAAACAGGTGGGCGAAGCACCAGAGCAGCCAGGCCGGAAATCCGGAAAGCCGCAGCCATCCGAAATCAGCCACCGCCGCCTTGCGGCCTATGGTTGCGAGGTTGCCGTAGTCGCGATAGCGGAAAGGCTCGATGTCGGATCCGGCCAGCCGCGCTTTGATGAGCCGGGCGACGTATCTGCCCATCTGTTTCGCCGCCGGCGCAACACCCGGCACCGACCGTCCGTCGGCTCCCTTAACTGCCGCTGTATCGCCAATGACGTAGACGCCGCCGCGGCCGGGAACGTGAAGCCGCTCATCTACGACTACCCTCCCGGCGCGATCTGCCGGCACGTCGAGCCACTTGGCGGCGCGCGAAGCCATGACACCCGCGGCCCACAGGACCGAGGCGGCGGCGATTTCGTGCCCGTTTGCCAGGCTGACGCCGTCGCGGTCACAGCGGGTAACCGCCGCACCAAGCCGCACCTCTACCCCCAGCCTTTGCAGTTGCTTCTTGGCCTTCGCGGAAAGCTCTTCGGGGAAGGTCGGCAGGATGCGGTCGCCGGCCTCGACAAGGATGACCCGGGCTGTGGCCGACTCGATGTGGCGGAAATCGCGCACGAGCGCATGGCGGGCGAGTTCGACGATGGCGCCCGCCAGCTCGACGCCGGTCGGCCCGCCGCCGACCACCACGAAGGTCAGCAGGTCGGCACGCAAGTTGGCATCTTGTGTAGCCTCCGCCCGCTCGAAGGCGGCAAGGATACGGCCGCGGATCTCAGTGGCGTCGGGAATGGTCTTCAGCCCCGGCGCGACGGGTTCCCAATCGTCATGACCGAAATAGGCATGGCGCGCGCCGGTAGCGACCACCAGGAAATCGTAGGGGATCCGGCGGTTCTCGGTGACGACTTCGCGCGAGGCCGTATCGACGCCTTCCACTTTCTCCATCAGCACCGTTGCGTTCTTCTGGCGCGACAGGATGCGGCGGATCGGCATGGCGATCTGCGCGGGCGACAGGCCGGCGGTCGCCACCTGGTAGAGCAGCGGCTGGAACAGGTGATAATTGCGGCGGTCGATGACGGTGACGTCGACGGGCGCGTTGCGCAGACCGATTGCCGCATTGAGGCCGCCGAAGCCGGCACCGAGGATGACGACGTGTGGCCGCCGCCCGGAGATTTCGGTTCCATCGGCCCGGATGTCTTCGATCACGGCGTCCATCGTCATCTCTCCGATCGCTTGCCGCAACATGGGTCAGCCCCTGCCGCGGAACAAGCGGGCGACAAGGTGATCGAGCGAGATAACGCCAGCGCCGCGCGCGAAGATGAGCAGCAGCAGCGACGCCCACATCAGATGTTCGGCCCAGTGGTCGGGATAGACGAAAATCTGGATCGTCGCGACGACGCCGAGCAGCATCAGCGCCGCAAGACGCGAGAACAGGCCGAGCGCGATCAGCACCGCGCCGGAAAGCTCCGCCGCGGTCGCCATGGGCGCGGCGATGTCGGGCGGCAGGATCGGCAGCCGGTATTCATATGCGAAAAGCTGCAGCGTCACCGGCCAGGAGGCGAGTTTGGTCTGCGCCGACTGCCAGAAGACGTGGGCGACCGCCACGCGGCTGGCAAGTTGCACCAGCGACAGCGGAAAGGCGTCGGCGATCCGGATCAGGCCGCGCACGCGGCCTGTCCAGCCGCACCGGTGCGGCAGGGGCATCGAATGGGTCATGGTCACGGGAGGCTCCATCAATTTTTTGGGGTTGTGTCGAAACGGACATGCGCGACGAGGCCGTCGCCGAACAGGCCGACCAGCGCACCGAGCACGTCGAACGTCGGATCGTGGGCAAGGGCGCGGGAGACGGCCTTTTCCAGGCCGAGCCCACCCTTGAGCGAACAGCGGAAGGCGAACTGCGCGGCGGGCAACCGGGCGAAACGCACTCTTTCGCCGCTGCGCCAGAGCGCGATGCGCTCGGGGCGGCGCCGCGAGGCATCGACATGCACGGGCTCGCCGCCATCTTGGTGCGCCGACCAGATCGACAGAACCGGCCAATGCGAGACGAGCATGCGCAGCGACGGCTGCAGGATGAGGTCCGGCGTCGCCTCGGCATCTGCTCTGTCGAGATCCGCCAGGGTTCGGGCCGGTCGCGCGGCGGTGTCGAGCGCCTCGGCAATTGCCCATTCGAGTCGCGCCGTCTCGGCGACGAAGGGCATGTCTTCGAGCCCGTCGAAAGTCCTCAGGAAAGCCGGAAAGTCCGCGCCGTAACGGCTGAGCCGCGGCTCGCGCGGCGGATTGCGGCGGACAAACTCGCTGGCAGCGTAACGGAAGAAGCGCTCGTCGACGAGTTTGACCGTCACCGGGAACACCGCCATCAGGGTCGCGCTGAGCGAGGCCCGCGTGTTGTTCTGGTAGACGCGCAGCCTGCCATAGGGATCGAACTGTCCGGCCTCCAGCAGCGGTGCAAGCCCGAAACTGTTGCCGCTGAGCACCGAGCGGGCGATCGTCTTCTGCAAGGCTTCAAGCGACAGCATGGCGACGGCTCCCGGTTTGCGGATTGGTCACAGGTGCAGGACGCAGCGCCTCGAAGGCAGCAAGCGCCGGCATGCGCCCACGGTTGGGCCTGCGCTCGAAAGGCACGACGACGCTGGAGAAGCGGCTGTCTGGCTTTGACGGCGCAGCTCCGGTGCGGCGGCCGAAGGCGATCGACGCCGACAGCATGTCGGCCCACATTGCCTCTCCGAGCAGAACGTCGAGTTCGGGCACTTCCGTGTCCCATTCGATCAGCGTCGGGCGCGGGCCGATCGTCTTCAGGGCATCGGCGTAAAGCGACCAGACGGCGGCCGGCACGCGCGAGCCGTGGTCGTCGATGAGGATGGTATCTTCTCCGACATGGTTGATGGCGTGCCCGGCGAGATGGATCTCGCCGACCGCTTCAGCCGGCAGCGTCGCCATGAAATCCGCGGCATTGAAACCCAGATTATGAGCCGAAACGAAGACGTTGTTGACGTCGAGCAGCAGGCCGCAGCCCGTGCGCTTCACCAGCCCCGCGAGGAACTCGGCCTCGGTCATCGTAGAACCGGCGAAGGCGATATAGGCCGACAGGTTCTCGATCAGCACTCGCCGCTTCAGCGTTTCCTGCAGCCGGTCGATATTGTGCGCCACGATGGCCAGCGCCTGGTCGTCGTATCGCAGCGGCAGCAAATCGTTGAGGTAGGCGCCATCGGCGACGCTCCAGGCAAGGTGCTCGGAGACGAGGTCGGGCTGAAAACGCTGGCAGACTTTTCGCAGCCGCCCCAGGTGGTCGGCATCGAGCCCGCCGGCGCTGCCGAGCGACAGGCCGACGCCGTGAACGGAGAGCGCGTAGGTTTCGCGCAGTTTCTCGAGGGCCGAGACCTGGGCCGATTCGCCCATGTAGTTCTCGGCATGAACTTCCAGCCAGCCCGCCGCGGGGCGGCGGGCCAGCATCTCGGCGATATGACGGGAGCGAAGACCGATGCCCGCCGCCTTCGGGATGGTAAGGGAAGGGAAAATGTCGGACATCGCTTGGCTCCTCCGCCGTTTTTCGTCGCCCAGGGGTCAGGCCTTGGGTTCGTTGCTGCCGCCGGAAATCTTGCCGCAGGTGCCGGCCGGCACATAAATCCAGGCGTCGCCCTGGTTGTCGGCGGTCGAGGTTCCGGCGCAGGAATGCGTCGCCGTCTGACAGTCGTTCTGGCCGGCCTTGACCACGCCGTAGCACTTCTCGAACGAGAAATCGGGCTGGGCGGCGGGGCCGGCGAAGGCGCCGGAAGCGGCGAGCGACGTGGCCGCGGCAAGCGCCGAGCCGATGAGGGTGCGGGTGTTGATCATGGAAAAGTCCCTTCCTGTGAGGTTGCGTTCTGACCGGCTCTCTGCCTGTCCGAGACGACATTCGCCGATCCGTGCGATCGTCTGAAATGCTGTCTCGGCATGGTTTCGATAGCGCGGCGCTATTCGTTACGCGGCAACCGGCGGCACAGACGGAAAACCCTCCGGTGGGCGCCGGAGGGTTTTCTGGGCCGCGAACGGGGGCGGAACGCAGCCCGGCGGCGGGTGGAGGGGAGCACCCGCCGATAGAGATTCTTTTGACGCGGCGCTCGCGAGCGGCCGGGTCAGAGGTATTTCTCGCGGATGTCCACGGTCGACCGCTTGCCGATGTCGTCGTAACTGGCTTCCAGCCACTCGTCGGCTCGCTCGCGGCCTCGGTCGCGCAAATCGATCAGCGCGCCCCAGTCGGCGTTGAGTTTCGAGGACACGCTCAGCTTCTTCATCGCCTCGTCGTCGGATATTCCGTGGATATGCATGCGCTTGAGGTCGAGCATGCTTCCCGCTTCGGACTCGATAAGCTGGGTGACGAAGGCGATCGCCCGCATTTCCCTGAGCAGCGAGGAGTTGAAGCTGATCTCGTTGATGCGGTTCAGGATCTCCATGGCCGTGCGCGGCAGCTCGGGGCGTTCGATCGGGTTGATGTGGACGATCAGCACATCCGGTGTTTCGCAGGAGTAGATCAGCGGGAAGATCGCCGGGTTGCCCATGTAGCCACCGTCCCAATAGGCCTCGCCATCGATCTCGACCGCCTGGAACAGGAACGGCAGGCAGGCCGAGGCCATGATCGCATCGATCGACAGCTCATCGTTGGAAAATACTTTGACCTTGCCGGTGCGCACATTGGTAGCGCAGATGTTGACCTTGACAGGGCAGCGCGCCATGCGGATCGCGTCGAGGTCGATCGACTGTTCCAGCACCTTGCGCAGCGGATTGAAGTTCAGCGGATTGAACTGGTAGGGCGACATTAGCCGCGTCACCATGTCGAACAGAACGAAGGCCGGCGAATATTCGAGCGCCCGCGAGCCGGTGGCCCGGTCGAGCAGGCTTGGCTGCAGCGGCCCGAAGGCTGCGGCATGGCTGACACGCCGCCAGAAATTGGCGAGCGCCTTTTGTGCGCCGCGCCGTCCGCCCTCGGCCAACCCATAGGCGAGCACGGCGGCGTTCATGGCACCGGCGCTGGTCGCCACCACGCCTTCGAAGGAGAGACTGGGCTCCTCGAGCAACCGGTCCAGCACGCCCCAGGTGAAGGCGCCGTGCGCGCCGCCGCCCTGCAGGGCGAGATTGAGCGTCCGCGGCTCGCGGAGTGCGGCCGGCGCCATAGGGGGGGCCGCATTATCGGCCGATTCGATTGTCGCATGCTGGTTCATGGTCGTTCCCTCATATTTTGGGGCTCGGCAGGAGCATCAATGGGCGGTCCAGCCGCCGTCGACCGGCAGCGCCGTGCCGGTGATCGAGGCGGCCGCATCGGTGCAGAGGAAGACCGCGAGCGCGCCCATCTCCTCAACGGTGGCGAAGCGCTTGGTCGGCTGATCCTTCAGGAAAACGTCGCGGATCACGGCGTCGCGCGGGATGTTGTGCGACTTCGCCTGGCCGTCGATCTGCTTCTCGACCAGCGGCGTCCACACATAGCCTGGACAGATGGCATTGGCCGTCACGCCGAATTCGGCGCCCTCCAGCGCAACCACCTTGGTGAGGCCGACTACGCCGTGCTTGGCGGCGACATAGGCGGCCTTGAAAGGCGAGGCGATCAGGCCGTGCGCCGACGATATGTTGATGATGCGGCCATAACCGCGACCGCGCATGCCATCGAACGTCGCCTGGATGAGATGGAAGGCAGCCGAGAGGTTAATGGACAGGATTGCGTCCCACTTCTCCGGCGGAAATTCGCCGATCGGTGCGACATGCTGGATGCCTGCATTGTTGACGACGATGTCAATCTGCCCGAAGCGCATGGCGGCGCGTTCGACCATCATGTGGATCGCCGCGCGGTCCGACATGTCGGCGCTGTCGTAAGCGACGTCGACGTCATTCGCGACCGAAAGGGAAGCTCTCAGTGACTCGATCTCGACCGCATCGCCAAAACCGTTGAGCATCACCGCGGCGCCGGCCTCAATCAGCGCCTTGGCGATGCCGAGGCCGATGCCGCTGGTGGAGCCGGTGACGATCGCGGTGCGGCCTTCCAGCGGCCGGCGGCCGCTCATGGCTTCCGCGCCGGTTTCGACGATTTTCAGCATGATCTTCTCCGTTGCGAGGTAACGTTCCGTGTTATCGTCGCGAACTGTGCTCGACGGCGGATCCGATTTGAAATGCCGCTGCGCTATGGTTTCGATATGCGGTTTGCATTGGCGTCTTGCCTTGCCGTCGCGCGAGAACGTCACGCTATCGGCTGCCGGCCGCCTTGGAGACGGGAATGGACATTCATCACATCCGGTATTTTCTCGCCGTGTGCGAGACCCGCAATTTCACGCGTGCGGCCGAGAAATGTAACGTCACGCAGCCGGCACTCTCACGCGCCATCCAGCAACTTGAGGACGAGGTCGGCGGCCTGCTGTTCAGGCGCGAACGCAACCTGACCCATATCACCGACCTCGGCGCGCTGCTGAGGCCCCGCTTCCAGCAGGTGCTCGACGAACTGATGGGCGTTCGCCAGGAAGCTTCGCGCTTCCTCTGTCTCGATCAGGCGCACCTCAAGGTCGGCATCATGTGCACGATCGGGCCGCGCCGCTTCACCGGGCTGCTGACCGACTTCAACATGCGCCACAGGGGCATCCAACTGGAACTGATCGAAGGCGTGCCGGCAAAACTTTCGCAACTGCTGGAGGCCGGGGATATCGACGTCGCCATCATGTCCACTTCAGAAAGCTTCCCGGAGCGTTTCGACGTTACATCGCTCTTCCGCGAGCGTTTCATGCTGGCCTTCCCCGCCGGCCACCGGCTCGGCAATTATGACGCGGTCCCGATCAAGGCCATCGACGGCGAGGTCTATCTGAAGCGGGTCAACTGCGAATATTGGGACTATCTTTCGCAGCTCTGCGACGAGCGCGGGGTCAAGACCCTGGACTCCTATTCGAGTGAGCGCGAGGACTGGATCCAGAACCTTGTCGCCGGCGGGCTGGGCATCTGCTTCATCCCGGAATACAGCGCCGTGGTGCCCGGCCTCCAGGTCCGTCCCGTCGCCGATCCCGAAGTTTTCCGTGAGGTCTGCCTTGTCACCGTCGCCGGACGCCGGTTCTCGCCGGCCGTCGCCACCTTTGTCGGCGCGGTGAAGTCCTATGGCTGGGCGGACGGTCCGGGCCCGGCAACGCTGCGGCGGCCGGCGGCATAACGGGCGCGAGCTACATCCACATCGACGCGCATTGAACGTGATCGCGAGGGCGGCTGTGCAGCCCGTGGCGCTGCCTCGGCTGCATCCCGCTCGCCACCCAGTTCCGCACGGGAGCGTTCGGCGGCCGCCCTCGGATCGTGAGCAGGCCTGTCGCGCCATGCGCCGGCGCTATCGAAATCAAAAACACCCGGCATTTCTCTTGGAAAGTGGTCCCGGCCACTCTGCCATTCATGCCCCGCGGGAATCCTCCACGCCGGGCGCGAACAAGGAGAACCGCACAATGACTTCGATGATGACCGCGACGCGCAAGCCGCTTCGCGCCCTGATGGCGCTCGGCCTGCTGGCGGGCGCTAGCATGATTTACACCGGATCGGCTTTCGCGGGCGAATGCCCGGCCGACCAGGTTGCCGACAACGCCATGGAGGCCGGCGCGACGGCGCCCAAGGACGTCACCGACGATGTGATCTCGGCGATCGACCTGTCGTCCAAGGGCGATGCCTGGAAAGGCAGCCAGTTGCGCATGCGCAAACTCGTCGTCCAGCCCGGCGGCGTCGTACCGTGGCATTCTCATGAAGCCCGTCCCGCCAACATCCTGATCACCGAAGGCGCCATTACCGAATACCGCAGCACCTGCAAGGTGCCGATCGAGCATGTTGCCGGCGACGTCACCGCCGAATTCGGCCAGCTCGCCCACTGGTGGAAGAACAACGGCAGCGTGCCGGCCGTGCTCTATTCCGCCGACATTCTTTCGCCCGAGGCCGACGCGTCGGGCTCGATGTAATCAGCGCTTCCCCACCGCAACATCGACCGGACGACGTTCCCGGCCCGCCGGCCCGGAACGTCGTTTGGCATGAAAGGATCTGCCATGTCCGCCGCCGACCACGCCGCGCCGGGAAGGCTGCGTCTCGCCGCCGCCGACAGTTTTCGCTTCGCAATCATCGCGCTGATCGCCTTCCTGACCCTCGTCGACCTGTTCGCCGCCCAGGCGATCCTGCCCTCGCTGGTTCAAAAATTCCACGTCAGCCGCGCCGCCATGGGATTTGCCGTCAACGCCAGCACCTTCGGCATGGCGGTGGCCGGCATCGCCGTCGCGCTGTTCGGCAAAAACCTCGACCGCCGCAACGGCATCTGGATCAGCCTGGCCGTGCTGGCCGTTCCGACGACGCTGCTCGCCTTCACCGACGACATAACCGTCTTTGCCCTGCTGCGGGTTGTCCAGGGCCTGTGCATGGCGACTGCCTTCACGCTCACCATGGCCTATCTCGCCGAGCATTTTTCGCCGGCCGAGGCTGCCGGGGCGCTGGCCGCCTACGTCACCGGCAATGTTGCCAGTAATTTTTTCGGCCGCATACTTTCGGCGGCTGTCGCCGACACAATCGGACTGGAAGGCAATTTCCTCACCTTCGCCGGACTGAACCTTGCCGGTGCGCTGCTGGTCTGGTTCACGTTGCGCAAGGCCCAACCGATGATGGCGACCGGCGGCATGCCGACGATGCGCGGCTGGGCGGCGCATCTCGGCAACCGTCAACTGCGTCACGCCTTCGCAATCGGTTTCCTCATCCTGTTCGTCTTCATCGGCACCTACACCTACGTGAATTTCGAGTTGACGGCGCCACCGCTCGGCCTGTCGCCGATGGGTCTCGGGCTGGTCTATTTCGTCTTCCTGCCGTCGCTGCTGACCACGCCGTTCGCCGGCAAGGTTTCGCGGATTTTCGGCCCGGGCGCCGGCGTCGCCATCTCTCTTGCCGTGGCCGTGGCGGGATTGATGTGCCTGCTGTCGACCAACCTTGCGACCGTGCTCGCCGGCATGGTGCTCGTCGCCGTCGGCACTTTCTTGGCGCAGGCGATCGCTACCGGCCATGTCGGGCGTGTTGCCCTCGCCGATAAGGCATCGGCCAGCGGCATCTATCTCGCTTCCTACTATTGCGGCGGGCTGGTCGGCAGCTTCGTCCTCGGTCAGGTCTACGACACGGTCGGCTGGACGGCGGCAGTCGCGGTGCTGGTCGCGGCGCTTGTTGTGGCGATGCTGCTTTCGGTTGGACTGCGGGCGCCGCAGCCAATCGCCGGCCATAAGCGTGGCACATGAAAACCCGCAGGAATCGGCATTATCAATCGGACGGCCGCCGCCGCATCGTCGAGACAGCCCGGCCCAAGGACGGGCTTTCAACAAGGAGAGACCCACATGATCAAGACCATGAAATCGCTGCTGGCCAAGTCGTTGCTTGCGGCCGCAATCGCACTTCCCGCCGCTGTCGCCCACGCCGATGCCGGCAACGGCATCGTCACCGTGAAAAGCAAATATTCCGTGTCGGAAACCGTCAAGCGCATAAAGCGCGACGTAGCGAAGAAAGGCATCACCTTCTTCGGCGTCATCGACCAGGCGAAACTCGGCAACGCTGCTGGAAACGACGTTCGTCCGTCGCGGCTCGTCATGTTCGGCAATCCGGCGCTGGGCACCACCTTTATCACCGCCAACCCGACCGCCGGTCTCGACTGGCCGGTGCGCGTGCTGGTCTATCAGGACGCCGACGGCGCCGTTTACGCGGCCTATACGGATTTCGACTGGATCGCCAAGCGCCACGGCATCATGAACCGTGCCAAGGAATTCGGCATGGCCACGGAGGTCATTCAATCGGTCACGTCGACGGTGAAATGACGGCTACACAACTGCTCGCAGCCAACGCCTACGATATCGACCAACGAACGGCCGTAGCTGATTGGCCGTTCAACCTTTCGTCGGCGACCAACGCGCGACGATTTTGTTCCGTAGCGACACGCCAAGGCGGGCATAGAATTTCAGGGCGTTCTCGTTGTTCGGCTCAACTTCCCAGCGCATGTTGGCTCCGCGCTCGAGCGCCCGCTCGGCCAGTGCCTGCATCAACGCGGTCCCTACACCAAGGCCACGATACCGCTCGTCGACAACAAGATCATCAACGCGAAGTATCGGACCACCAGACCATATGGCGAAATCCCAAGTGTATGTTACGCAACCGGCTATTTGATCGTCGCTCTCCGCCACGACTGCATGAAATTGCCCCGACTCAGACAATGCGCGCTCAAGGTCCGCAAGCGTGAAGGTCAAGTCGGCAGTGACCCCTTCGAACTCCGCCAACGCTCTCAGGAGACGGTCAATATGGCTCGCGTCCGTAGAGGTCGCACTTCGCGTCGTTATGCTCATGAGGTTCGCCGTTCAAAGGTAAAATCAGGGAAAAATAGCGTAGTCTAACCCTGCACAAATGCTAACCTGCTATCCATTAACATCCATCCCGCAACGGTCGCTGACGTCAACCTTCCGTTGAGAATTCCGCCGACGTTCACTTCCGAACACTGCCGGGTCTGGCTCATTCGGCTGACGGTGAGGACCTTTGTGTCGAACGATCCGCGAAATTGATCTCGCTGATGCCAGTTGGGTCGTAGTCAATGCAAGCCGGGAACCTCGTCGGATTTCGGAATAGCAGCATCGAAAAAACGTCGCTGCACCTTTGGGGGTAGGGGTGCTCGGATGCTCAGCGACGAGGCGTGAGTCGACGGTTGATGAAGCGTGCGGTCAACTTCGCTAGACTTCAAGGCTGCGTTGTCTGATGCGCTCAGCAATCACTGATGTCGTCGCCAAACGATCTGTTGCCGGCAGGCGGCAAATTGCTTCACAACGTCCGAAATGCGGCCCATTCTGTCCGGCGCCTTGGGGCCGAGAGTGGACCGTCGGCTATCGTAAAAATCCGACGAATAGCTGACGTTCGGCATCCAACCCCTAAGCAGTCACCCGTCAATTTCCACTTCCGCTTCGCAGTTTACGGGCGCATTCAAAGGGATGGCCATGCCGATGGACGAGCGGGCGTGGGCGCCAGCGTCAGGGCCGTACAGCTCCAGTATCAAATCGGAATAACCGTTTGTGACCAGCGGGGTCTCGTTGAAACCCGGAGCAACATTCACCATGGCGAAGACGCGCAGCCAAGCCGTGACCCGATCGAGGTTTCCGACAGCCCGCTTGAGGCTCGCGAGATGAGCCAGGGCAACGAGCCGCGCAGACGCGTAACCCTGCTCTGGCGAAACCTCGGTCCCGACCTTGCCGAGGGGTTTTGCCAATGTCCCATCCTAGTTGCACGCGACGTGACCCGAAATGTGGGCGCGGGTACCGCGCACTCGGACCCAGAGGAAAGGCATACGCAGCCCCTCGCGAACTTTCAGAGGCTCGGGCAGTTCCAGACCCATAGCGGCCAGACGTTGTTCGATGATGGCCATAGCGCACCTCCCGGCTTGACTAGGGTACGATGTCGTCGAGCTCCGGCATCAGCACGACGCTCTCGTTCGCTGCGGGGTCATTGCGGGCACCGAGGAACTCGGCGTTTTCCGTGCTGCGATTGACGGCCACATGCGGAACGCCGGCTGGAATGAACAGGTAGTTGCCGGGGAGGACCTTTTCGCACCGTTCGAGCCCGGCTCCCGACCAAATCTCGATCTCTTTGCCCGCGGCCAAAAGAAGGGCCGTCTCGTGCCCCTGATGGCGATGGGCGCTGGTTCGTCTCCCTGCGGGTAGCGAGATCATCCCAAGCCACAGCATGCTGGATCCGACGCTCTCCGCCGAAACTCCCGAACGATAGACAGATCCCTGCTCGGCGACATAGCTGTCACTCCCGCTTACGATTTTCGCGGTTGGTGCATCAGCATTTTTCGGTTGCATTGCTTCGTTCTTCATCGTTCCCACCACCTCAACTGCTGCATGGAGCTGAATGTACGCGCGAAGCCGGCGCAAGTCCTGAAACGAGGGCCGAAAAATTCCGAAAAACTGCGAAATCGGGCGTATCATTCCCAATCATGAACACCCAGCACCTTGCATTCGGGCCCTTCGAGTTCATTACCGCGAACGGATGCCTTCTCCGTGACAATCGGCCTGTCGCCATCGGCGCTCGCGGTGCTTCGCTGCTTGCCCTTCTGCTCGCGGCAGATGGGCGTGTCGTCACCAAGTCGGCACTGATGGATGCCGTTTGGCCGGGCCTCGTCGTCGAGGAGAGTAATCTTTCCGTTCAGATTGCTGTCCTTCGCAAGCTGCTCGACCCGGCATCAGACGGCGGCGACTGGATCGTCACGGTCCCACGGGTCGGATACAGATTTTCAGGCCCGGTGGAGAGCCGGACCGACAGGCCCGGTAGCGAAGGGCATGCGGAGGTAAAATCCAGCCCTGCGATTGCAGTAATGCCTTTCGAGAATCTCGGCGGCGATGCCGAGCGACAATATCTGGCCGACGGTATCGCCGACGATCTGATCATGGCGCTCGCTCGGTTCCGATGGTTCCGCGTCGCGTCGCGTGGGGCGAGTTTCGCAAGGAGGAACGGTCCGAGGGATCCGAAGTCTCTCGCGCACGAACTTGGCGTCGATTTTTTGGTGGATGGAGCCATCCGGGATACCGGCGATCGGATGCGGATATCGGTGCACCTCGCCGACGCAATGAAGGGCAGCGCCATCTGGTCCGAACATTACGAGCTTCAGGTGGCCAAGATATTTGCGGTGCAGGACGCCATCGCCGAGCGGATCGCAGCGGCGGTCGAGCCCGAGTTCCTGTTGCAGCATGGACTTCCGGTTGCTCCGCACACCGGCAACGTGACCGCCTGGGACCTTGTGCGGCAAGGCACATTCAATTTTCACAAGGTAACGCAGCCAACCCACCTTCTCGCACGGCGATTCTTCCGAGAGGCCGCGGAGCTCGATCCCATGCTTCCAGAGGCGCAGATATGGCGGGCGTGGGTCAACGCAGGTCTCATCGCCTATGGCTGGACGGAAAATTCCGCTGCCGACGGGAGGGAAGGACTCGATGCGGCCCTGCGGGCGATATATCTCGACGCCCGAAATCCGTATGCGCACTATGCACTGGCGATTGTGTCGGCCTACACAGGCAGGGCTGACCAGGCGATCCTCGCAGCGGAACGATCCATCGAACTCGGTCCGAGCTTCGTCTTGGGGCATCTCGTCCTCGGCATGGCCCGTCTTTTCGCGGGCGACGCGGCCGGCGCGCGAAAGCCGCTGGCTCGCGGCCTCGAACTCAACCCCCACGATCCGCAGAATGCGGTCTGGTTCAGCCTCTTGATGCTTGCGCTGTTCTTTTCGGGCGACGTCGAGGGCGCGCTCGACACGGGGCGTGCGGCGCTGAAGGCGCGGCCTGACTGGCCGGCGCTGCTCCGCATTCAGGCGTGCTGCCACACGGCCTTGGGACATAGTCAGGAGGCTCGCCGCTTCTCCGCCGCTGCAGGCGATCTCCCGGAGCCTGCTGGCGATGCGCTTGGTTCGTTCAGAGATGGCAACAAGGAATGGGCGACCCGCCTCGAGGGCCTGCTGCGAGAGGCGGAACATCAAACGACCGGTTCCGGCCGTAGTGCCGTCTTTCCTGAACACTAGGCACACGACCGCTTCCCACCTCAAGATAGGTAGAACAGCAACGAATCTTGGTCGTTGAAAACGGTCATCCGCGATGCATCGGATGACCGCCTCATCGTCAGATTTCAGCACGCTCTGCGATGGGGCCGCAAGCGGATCGGCAGCTTTTGGCTTCGCAAGACGGTCGCAGAGGTCGAGCCGCAGGGTTTGTGGTCAGTCTCGCGCCAGCACGCATGGCTGGGGACAATTGAACCCGGATGTCGGAAGGAACTAGACGTTCTCAGATTTGGCTGACAGCCAGCCTCCCGAAAAGCCGGCTCTGCACAAACCGGTTACCAGTGGGACGCAGTCGCGCATGATGTTCCACAATAGACCAGTGCGGTAATTTTCGATCATAAGGACTACCGGCCCTTGGTCGATGCCAAAATGATAGGGTGATACCCACCATCCAATCGGACTCTCGGTAATTTCAAACGACTGATTGAACGACGGCTTAAATCCATAGAGTCGGGTCATGCCGAGATTCATGCGGGCAAAGTTGCGTACCGTTGGAATGACGATCTCGGGGGCGAACGGCAGCGAAGCGATAACGACCCATGGGGCTACGGTTCCATCGTCCGGACCATAGGGCGCGCCCCTGGCGACGTAATCGAAGAACTCGCACTCGGTGCCGCCTACCTCTCGCTTTGCCCAACCGGGGCCATCACATGCCGTGAAACCCCAGCAATATCTTCCATAGCCGATATGGTTCATCGGGTTGCGAATTGCGTATTCCTGCTGAACGAATGTGGCTTGCCGGCTGTTCTGAAAATAGTCGGAGTCATGCTTTCGCATGAAAGCGTCCCGGATGCCCCGGAAGTCCACCCACATATGCGAAAGCTGATGGGTGAACAGCGGCCCGGAATAGAGCAGGTCGCGACCGTAGATGGTCTTCCAATCGTAGGTGGCGGTATATGCCGTGTAGCTTTCCGGCTCGAGCGGGTGCGTCGGCGATCCCAGGCCAAGGAAGTAGAGCAACAAACCTTCGTCGTAGCCTCGCCAACGATACGGAATGAAGCCCTTTTCCGGAATCCAGCCATGCGTCAGAGTGGGCTCCCCATCGCAAGCCCAGGTCCAATCCGTGCGTTCGTACAGGCCGTGCGCCAGCCACCGAATCTCGGCTTCGTCGGGCGTGTTCTTGTCAAAGTAGGTTGCGACCGTAAGGGCACCTGCGAGCAGGAAGGCGGTGTCTATCGTGGACAACTCACAATCCAAGACCCGACGTCCGGTTTCGATGTCGAGGAAATGGTAGAAGAACCCCTTGTAGCCGGAAGCGTCCGGTTCCGCTCCCTGCGGACATTCCATCAAGAAGCGCAGACGTTTGCGGGCGATCTTGGCAGCGAATTCCCGGATAATGACGCCGCGCTCCACTACGACCGGGAGTGTGGCGAGTGCCATTCCAATTGCCGCGATGCTTGCGGGTGAATCCGATGCCGTCTTGTCGCGTACAAGTCCGTTGTCCGGATTGGTCCCGTGCAGATAGTACAGCAGCGTCGTGAACTGCAGGCGAGCAAGGTCCTGATCGGTTGGCAACCGATTGAGATCGAGGTCCGTCGAGACGGCATCGGACATGGATCGCTCTTGAACACTGTCCGTCCTTGCCGCAGTAGAGGCTTGCAACCATTCAACGGCATGGATGCGACGAACCTAACTTGTTAGGCTGAACGCGCGACGCAGTAAAGAACACTACGGTAACTTACCCCGGCACGATTGATTACCGCTCGCCGCTGATTTTTAAATGCGCGACGCGACGAACTCCCGTGCATTTCGGGTTGGCGCGCCGCTTCCGCGCTCCGAATGCACACGTTGCTCCTCGATTGATTTGGGAGGCGGTGATCGCACACGCTGACTGGGCCCCCGAGCTGCTAAGCGCTCTTGCGGCCATACGCGCCGGCAACCGCCAAGCGGCCAGGCAAGAGTTCTTCTCGGATCACGATCGGTTTTTCGCTCACTACACTTCAGCCGACACCGTCAAGAAGGTTCTGGACTCGCGCGGGTTCTACATGCGCAACTCGCGTCTGATGAACGACCATTCGGAGGTCTCTCACGGCTTCCAGATGGTCCTCACCGCCGTGAGCGAGACAGACGGGGGATCGCAATACAAGGCGGCTTGGTCATCCGTTGAGCCGCGGCTTGGTGAACGCCTCCCTCAACTGATCGCGGAGTGGGCTGGCAAGGTGATGGACGATTGCTTCATCATTTCGGTGTCGGAGCACTTGGCGGCGGACGACGACGGTCTCCTGTCCATGTGGCGGGCCTACGGCACAGGCGACCTTCGGGTCGCACTTGTCGCAAGGCCTGGCGCCGTTGCGCCGATGGCGGAGGCCGGAGTTTTCTTGACGGCGTGCCTCTACGGAGATGTTCACGACGTCGGCAGGGAGCTTGGGGGCAAGGCTGCTGCGCTTTGCCGACATGCCGGCGCCTTCCGTGATCTGTCACCCGATCTCATCGAGCAACTGGCACTTGCCGACGCAGTCAATTTTGCGGTCTCGATCAAACATCCGGGTTTTGCCGAAGAGCGGGAGTGGCGCTTTGTCTATGTGACGGATTTTCCCAGTGCGGAGATGAATGCGCGACGTGAGGCTGTCGTTTGGGGCGGAATCCCGCAGATCGTCTACAAGCTGCCGATCATCCTGCCGTGCGACGCCGGTTGGACCCCCGACAGGCTATCGCTCGAGCGCATTATCCTCGGGCCGTGCGCAGAATCCCGGACGGTGCGACGAGGTTTGGTGCAATTGCTTGGCGACTATGGCTTCGAGAACGCTGACGACATCGTCCGCGCCTCGGGTATCCCATACCGCCAGAAGATGTAAATGTTCAATCAGGTTCGGAGGAAGCGGTCATGGCAAAGACAGCAGCGACGAAGCGGAACCAGAAACAATCTTCGACCGCAGACGGTCCCTTGTCAGAGTCTGAGCTGCAAAAGCTCGATGCCTACTGGCGTGCGTCCAACTACCTCTCGGTTGGCCAGATTTATCTGCTCGACAATCCGCTTCTGAAAAAACCGCTGAAGCGCGAGCACATCAAACCGCGCCTCCTGGGTCATTGGGGGACGTCTCCGGGGCTGAACATGCTCTACGTCCACCTCAACCGGGTCATCAAGCGCGATGACGTCGACATGATCTACATCATCGGACCGGGCCACGGAGGCCCGTCGCTTGTCGCCCACGCATATCTCGAGGGCACCTACAGCGAGGTCTATCCGAACGTCAGCCAGGATACGGAAGGCATGGGGCGGCTGTTCAAGCAGTTCAGCTTTCCGGGCGGCATACCCAGCCACGTCGCGCCGGAGACGCCCGGCAGTATCCACGAGGGCGGCGAACTCGGCTATGCGCTCAGCCACGCTTACGGCGCTGCCTTCGACAATCCCAACCTGATCGTTGCCTGTGTCGTCGGGGACGGCGAGGCCGAGACAGGGCCTCTTGCGACGGGATGGCACGGCAACAAGTTCCTGAACCCGGCCCGCGACGGGTGCGTGCTGCCGATCCTGCATCTCAATGGCTACAAGATCGCCAACCCGTGCTTCCTGGCGCGCATTCCGAGGGAGGAACTGCGGAAATTCTTCGAGGGCATGGGCTATGCGCCATACTTCGTCGAAGGCCATGACCCGGCCGATGTCCATCAGCAGCTTGCCGGTGTGCTTGACGCCGCGGTCGCGGACATCAAACGGATCCAGGCAAATGCACGCGAAAAGGGCGATCTGACGCGACCTGCCTGGCCTATGATCGTCTTTCGCACCCCGAAGGGGTGGACCTGCCCGGCGGAGATCGACGGCAAGAAATGCGAAGATTATTGGCGCTCGCACCAGGTGCCGATGGGCGACATGGACAGGCCTGAGCATATCCGGGTGCTCGAAGGCTGGATGAAGAGTTACCGGCCGGAAGAGCTGTTCGACGAGACCGGCCGGTTCGATCCGGAACTCGCCGCCCTTGCGCCGAAGGGCCACCGTCGCATGAGCGACAACCCGCATGCCAATGGCGGCCTGCTGCTGCGCGACCTACGTCTGCCCGACTTTCGCGACTATGCCGCGGACGTGCCAAGCCCCGGCTCCGTTTCCGTCGAAGCGGCGCGGGTCATGGGTACCTATTTGCGCGACGTCATGAAGCTCAATCTTGGGGCCCGGAACTTCCGGCTGTTCAGTCCCGACGAGAACAATTCCAATCGCTGGCAGGACGTGCTCGAGGTCACCAATCGCTGTTACATGGCCGAGATCTACCCGGAGGACGACCACCTCTCTCCCGACGGCCGGATTATGGAGGTGCTGAGCGAACATCAATGCCAGGGCTGGCTGGAAGGATACCTGCTGACCGGCCGGCACGGCTTCTTCTCGTGCTACGAAGCCTTCATCCACATCATCGATTCGATGTTCAACCAGCACGCCAAATGGCTGAAGGTGTGCAATCACATTCCGTGGCGGCGGCCGATCGCGTCGCTGAACTACTTCCTCAGTTCCCATGTCTGGCGCCAGGACCACAACGGCTTCAGCCACCAGGATCCGGGCTTCATCGACCACGTCGCCAACAAACGGGCTGAGGTTATCCGCATCTACCTGCCGCCGGACGCCAACACGCTGTTGTCGGTGACTGATCACTGCCTGCGCAGCCGCAATTATGTGAACGTCGTGGTGGCCGGCAAGCAACCCGCACCGCAGTGGCTGACCATGGACCAGGCGGTCAAGCACTGCGCGGCGGGCCTCGGCATCTGGGAATGGGCGAGCAACGACAAGGGCGCCGAACCGGACGTTGTCATGGCGTGTTGCGGCGACGTTCCCACCCTGGAGACCCTCGCCGCCGTGGAACTGATCCGCAAGCATCTTCCGGAACTGAAGGTGCGCGTGATCAACGTCGTCAATCTGATGAAACTGCAGCCGCAGAGCGAACATCCGCATGGGCTCTCGGATCGCGATTTCGATGCGCTCTTCACCAGGGACAAACCCATCATCTTTGCGTTCCACGGCTATCCCTGGCTCATCCATCGGCTGACCTATCGCCGTACCAATCACGGCAATCTGCACGTGCGCGGCTACAAGGAGATCGGAACGACGACGACGCCGTTCGACATGGTGGTGCTCAACGACCTCGACCGCTTTCATCTGGTGGAGGACGTCATCGACCGACTGCCGCAACTGGGGCCGCGCGCCGCCTATCTCAAACAGGCGATCCACGAGAAGCTGATCGATCACCGCAATTACATCGAAAAGCATGGCGACGACATGCCGGAGATCAGCGGCTGGCAGTGGGCCCTGAGCAAGAAGGCCGGCCGCTCACGCAAGACATCCACCGAAGGGGACAACATCTAGCAAGCTGGCAATAGGTCATACTGTAATTTACGCCTTGTTTTGTGCACTGCGGTAGACTGACACGAAGCTGTCACCTATTGCCGTCCAAGCTGGCCAGCAATGCACTCGGTCGCCGCAGTTCGCTGCAATGCCGCCGAAGGTTGACGGCGCCGAAGCTGTTGTGGAGGGTCCAATGGATTCCGACGCCTTTTCCTATGCCGTTGACGCCTGGCAGCGCTGTATCCTTTTCCTCGACACGATGCAGAAGCGCGCCGTTCAGTATGGCGAACATGCCGCGAAAACCGCGCCCCACGTGCTGGATTACGACGCTGAACTGATCTCTGACGGACGGACGTTACTCCGGTCCGTGAACTATGCCCTTGTTCGTATCGTACCGCCCATCGGCATCTCGATCGATCCGCGGAAGCGTCCTTTCGTCGTCGTTGATCCGAGGGCAGGCCACGGTCCCGGCATTGGCGGCTTCAAGGCGGACAGCGAGATCGGTGTAGCCATGAAAGCGGGGCACGCCTGCTATTTCATCGGCTTCCTGCCGGACCCACAGCCCGGACAGACGATCGAGGATATTGCGACCGCCGAAGCCGTGTTTCTCGAGAAAGTCATTGCGCGGCATCCCGATGCGGACGGCAAACCTTGCGTCATCGGCAACTGTCAGGCGGGATGGGCGGTGATGATCCTGGCGTCGCTGCGTCCGGAACTGTTCGGGCCGATCATCATCGCGGGCACCCCGCTGTCCTACTGGGCCGGCGTCAGGGGCCAATTCCCGATGCGCTACACCGGCGGTCTGCTCGGCGGCAGTTGGCTGACCGCGCTTGCCGGCGATCTCGGAGCGGGCAAGTTCGACGGCGCCTGGCTGGTGCAGAACTTCGAGAACCAGAACCCTGCAAACACGCTGTGGACCAAGCAGTACAACCTCTACTCCAAGATCGACACCGAAGCGGAACGATACCTCGCCTTCGAGCGCTGGTGGGGCGGGCATGTGACACTCAACGCTGAGGAGATGCAGTTCATCGTCGATGAACTGTTCGTGGGCAACAAGCTGGCCGCAGGCGAGATCAGGACCTCGAACGGAACGGCCGTCGATCTGCGCAACATCCGTTCTCCCATCCTCGTTTTTTGCTCAAAGGGTGACAACATCACGCCGCCGCAACAGGCGCTGGACTGGGTCCTCGATCTCTACGACGACGTTGCGGAAATCCGCGCGCATGGCCAGACCATCGTCTATTGCATTCACGAGAAGGTCGGCCACCTCGGAATCTTCGTTTCGGCCGGCGTCGCGCGCAAGGAACATGACGAATTTGCTTCCAACATCGATTTCATCGATCTCCTGCCGCCGGGACTCTACGAGGCGGTGCTGGAACCGAAAGGCGCGGCAATCGAGAACCCGGACCTGGTGATCGGCGAATGGCTGATGCGCTGCGAGGCCCGCACTTTGGACGATATCCGGGCGCTGGGCGGCAATTCGCTTGAGGACGAACGCCGCTTTGCAACCGCTGCGCGTCTCTCCGAGATAAATCTTTCGATCTATCGGGCGCAGGCTCAGCCATGGGTGAGGGCTCTGGTATCGCCGCCGGTTGCCGAGGCGATGCAGCGCCTGCATCCGCTGCGCCTTCAGTATGAGATTTTCGGGCCGGAAAATCCTTGGATGTCTTGGATCACGCCCGCCGCCGAGCGTGTTCGCGCCGAGCGTCGGCAGGTTTCGCCCGACAACATGTTTCTCAAGCTGCAGGAGCAGATGTCGAAGCAGATCGTCGAAGGGCTCGAAGCCTGCCGAAAGACGGCCGAGAAATACGCGGAAGAGACTTTTCATGCCATTTACAGCATGCCGGCCCTCCAGGCGGCGATGGGCTTGAGCGCCGATGATGACAAACGCCCCCGCAAGGCCGCCAAAAGCTTACTGCACGAGGCTCTGGTCAAGGCGCGTATTGCCGAATTGAGAGCCGGCATGACCCGTGGCGGCATGGCGGAAGGTCTTGCCCGCGCGCTGCTTTATGTTCGCGCCGCGAGCGGTACTGCCGACGAGCGCGGTTTGGAGGCGATCCGCAGGATTCGTTCCGCCGAACCGGCCGCGCGCGCGATGACGCTCTCGGAATTCAAGGCGCTGATACGCGAACAATACTTCCTGCTTCTCGTCGACGAAGAAACTGCGCTTGCCGCGATCCCACAGTTGCTGCCCGAGAATCCACAGGAGAGAAGCGCTGCCTTCGGCAAGCTGCTCGACGTGTTGGAATCGCGTGGTCAACTGACGCCGCAAGAGTCGGAAAGGCTGACGCGATTGAGCACTCTGCTGGGCTTCGAAGGTGTTCCCCAACGAACCGGCCCGATCGTCCCAATCGGGCGTAAGGCATCGTAGCAGCAACCGAAAGCCAGAGGATGGTCCTCAAAGTGTTGAAGAGCGCAGGAACCGTTGAGTTGTCCAAATACGAGCGGCTGATCGCAGCGGCGCAGCGCGAAACGCCCGCCATCACAATCGTCGCGCACCCCTGCAACGAGACCTCACTTACGGGCGCAGTCGAAGCGGCCAAAGCGCGGCTGATCGTTCCCGTTCTGGTCGGGCCACAGGCCAGGATCCGCGCTGTAGCTGCGGAGCATCACATGGACATCGGCAGCTACGAGATCGTGGACACGCCTCATAGTCACGCCTCCGCCGCGCGCGCCGTCGCATTGGTCCGCGAGGGCCGGGGCGAGTTGTTGATGAAAGGCAGTCTGCACACCGACGAGTTGATGCGCGAGGTCGCCTCATCGGCCACCGGGCTCCGCACCGAGCGACGCATCAGTCATGTGTTCGTCATGGATGTGCCCGGCCACGAGGAAACACTGTTCATAACGGACGCCGCCATCAACATCTCCCCCGACCTCGATGCCAAGCGGGATATCGTTCAAAATGCCATCGATCTTTTCGCCGGCATTGGTCTGGGCGAGCCGAGAGTGGCCATTCTGTCGGCGGTCGAGACCGTGACAACAAAGATCCCGACAACCATCGAGGCCGCCGCGCTCTGCAAGATGGCCGAGCGCGGGCAGATAACCGGCGGCCTGCTCGAGGGTCCGTTGGCCTTTGACAATGCCATCGACGTCGAGGCGGCGCGGATCAAGGGGATCAACTCACCAGTCGCCGGGCGAGCCCAGATCCTTGTCGTTCCCGATCTCGAAGCCGGCAACATGCTGGCGAAGAACCTCACATTCCTGTCGCATGCGGATGCTGCCGGGATCGTTCTTGGCGCGCGCGTACCCATCATCCTCACCTCCCGCGCAGATTCGGTGCGGACCCGTTTGGCGTCATGCGCCGTCGCGGCTCTTTATGCTGCCGCACGGCGTCGGGCCACGCAGGTTGCTGCCTGAGATGGACGCAATCCTCGTCGTCAACGCTGGTTCGTCGAGCCTGAAGTTTCAGATATTCGAGATCATCGATGGAAAGCCCGAAGGTCGTATTCGCGGTCAACTCGATGGAATCGGCGTGCGGCCGCGCCTGCGTGCAACATCCGATGGACGAGTGCTGGTCGAGCGGACCTATCAGCCGGCGGAGGTCGCGGACCTCCCGACCGCCGTGGGCAAGGCGCGTGAATGGCTAGCCAGCCTCGACGGTATCGCATTGCGGGCAATCGGCCATCGCGTGGTGCATGGCGGCCCGGACTACGACCGGCCGATCCTCATCGACGCAATGGTGCTTGATCGCCTTGTCGAATACCAGAACCTGGCGCCACTGCATCAGCCGAACAATCTCGCGCCCATCCGCCTGGTCATGGATATCGACCCGAGCATCCCGCAGGTCGCGTGCTTCGACACTGCGTTCCATCGCGGCCGGCCGGAAACGGCCGATTGCTACGCGCTCCCGCGATCGCTGTACCAGCAGGGCGTACGCCGTTACGGCTTTCATGGACTATCGTACGAATACATTGCCGAGCGACTGGCCGAGATTGCACCGACGAAGGACAAAGTGATCGTTGCCCATCTCGGCAGCGGGGCGTCAATGTGCGCGCTCGGTGACGGACGCAGCGTTGAGAGCACCATGGGCTTCACAGCACTCGACGGTGTGCCGATGGGGACCCGGCCAGGCCAACTCGACCCGGGCGTCGTTCTTTATCTCCTCCAGAAGGGAATGAGCCAGCAGGCGATCTCGGACCTCCTGTATCGCGAATCCGGGCTGAAGGGCCTGTCCGGAATCTCGAACGACGTGCGTGATCTGCTGGCAAGCACTGATCCGGGGGCCAAGTTCGCGATTGATCATTTTATCCATCGTTGCGGGTTGAATGCCGGCCTTCTCGCGGCCGCACTCGGCGGGATCGATGGGTTCGTCTTCACTGCGGGAATTGGCGAGAATTCGTCGGCCATCCGCGCTCTCCTGGCCGAAAAGCTTGCGTGGCTGGGCGCGGAACTGGACCACGCCGCCAACGAGGCGGGCGCAACGGTGGTCTCCACGGCGACGAGCCGGATCAAGCTTTTAATCATCCCGACCAACGAAGAACTGATGATAGCGCGCCACACGCTGGCGATAGTCGGAAATCCGTGATGGAGAACCTAATGTCCCTTCCTTCCGTGAAGGCAAAACTTCTCGAAGGCCGCCGAGGCTTGATCGTCGGTGTCGCCAATGATCAGTCCATCGCTTGGGGCTGTGCCCGCGCGTTCCGTGCATTCGGAGCCGAACTCGCGATCACTTACCTCAACGACAAGGCCAAAAAGTTCGTTGAGCCGCTCGCGCAACAGGTGGAAGCCAGCATATTCATGCCGTTGGACGTCTCTCTGCCCGGTCAGTTCGAGGCCGTATTTGAACGCATCGAGGCAGAGTGGGGTTCGCTGGATTTCCTCATCCACTCCATCGCCTTCTCGCCGCGAGATACCTTGGCCGGGCGTGTTACTGACGTGCCCCGCGACGGCTTTCTGACCACAATGGATATCTCCTGCTGGTCCTTCATGCGCATGGCCCATCTGGCCGAGCCGTTGATGAAGAACGGCGGATCGCTCTTCACCATGACCTATTACGGGTCGCAAAAGGTGGTCGAGAACTACAACATCATGGGCGTCGCGAAGGCCGCGCTCGAAAGCGCCGTTCGCTATATGGCAGCCGAACTGGGGCCGAAGGGAATTCGCGTTCACGCCATCTCGCCGGGGCCACTGGCAACCCGCGCTGCGTCAGGCATTCCCGAATTCGACGAGCTTCTGGCGAAAGCGGAGAGAAAGTCTCCTGCTCGTGAGCTTGTGAGCATCGATGATGTTGGTGTCGCAACAGCGTTTCTTGCTCATGATGCAGCCCGGCTGATCACCGGGCAGATCCTGTACATCGATGGCGGATATCATGCCGTCGACTAGCCGCGGATTGATGGGCTATTCGCAAAACACGGGAAAAGGTCGGTACCCTTCGAAATAGGAACGGCGTCGCGCAGCGTCCTCCGCGTAGTGCTGACAATGTCTGCTTTCGGGGTGTGGCGAAGCTGATCACTTAGAGCGACGGGCGAGAAGAGAGAATCGCGGGTTTCGCAGGTATTAAAAGTCTGATTCCATGGCGGCAGGAGGTAGTTGCCATGGGAAAGCCGATTTCGTCGGATTTGCGGGAGCGTATCGTGCGCGGGGTGGAAGCTGGCCAATCACGCCGTGCGATGGCGGTCCGGTTCGAGGTTGCGCCGTCGACGGCGGTGCGCATCCAGGCGCGCTACATGGCGACCGGATCGGTCGCGCCGGCCACGCAGGGCCGTCCCGAAGGCTCTGGCAAACTTGGTCCTTACCGCGAGGCCATTGTCGACAAGGTGAAGGGCAAGCCCGACATCACCATGCCGGACCTCGCCATCTGGCTGGAGGCGGAGCACGGGGTGAGCGTCGATCCGTCGAACCTGTCCAAGTTCCTGTGCCGGCAGGGCTTCACATATAAAAAACAGTTGCTGGCCTCGGAGCAAGAACGCAGTGACGTGAAGGCGGCACGCCGCGAATGGCTGGACCGCCGCCAGCCCTTGATGCGCGCCCAGCCGGCGCGGCTTGTCTTCATCGATGAAACCAGTGTGAAGACCAACATGACGCCATTGCGAGGGCGCAGCCTTTGTGGCGAACGACTACCGGCCGATGCTCCGTTCGGCAAATGGCAAACCCAGACCTTCATAGCGGGCTTGCGATGCGATGAACTCATCGCCCCCTGGGTCATCGAAGGGGCGATGGATGGCGCTGCTTTCGATGCCTATGTCGAGACCCAACTGGCGCCCTGCCTGAGACCCGGCGAGGTGGTGCTTCTCGACAACCTCAACGTCCACAAGAGCCCGCGCGCCGCAAAGACCCTCGCCGCGTGCGGTGCATGGTTCCTGTTCCTGCCCAAATACTCGCCCGACCTCAACCCCATCGAGAACGCATAGCCGGGAAACCTCTGAAGGTGAGGTTCCGTTGATACCACGCATTGGCCACAAAGCGCTGATTCTGTTGGCCCAATGGATGGCGAATCGGGATGAGCCAGAAGCGAATACACAT
>NZ_JBIRCY010000114.1:0-9764 GCF_044326205.1 Mesorhizobium sp. IMUNJ 23232 | reverse complement strand
GCGCCGGCCGGTCGCCGGCCGCCGGCTCGTGGACACCGTTCCGGCGGTGCCCGCGTGACCGCCGAGGCCGCCAGGTCCGTCGTCCAGCGCGGCTCGCTCGCCCTGACGCTGCGCCGGTTGCGGCGCGATCCGGCCAGCATGGCGGCGCTCTGCTTCATCGTCCTTATCGTCCTCTTTGCGCTGTCGGCGCCGCTCATCGCCGCGGCGACCGGCCATTCGGCGATAGAGCAATACCGCGAGACCGGGCTCTCGCCGATGGGCCTGCCGGTGGCGCCCAATGGCGAGTTCATCTTCGGCACCGATCATCTGGGCCGCGACGTGCTGGTGAGGCTCGCCTACGGGGCCAGCGTATCGCTCGCCGCCGGTATCCTCGCCGCCTTCGCCGCCGCGCTGGTCGGCATCGTCGTCGGCATGGTCGCGGGCTATTTCGGCGGCTGGGTGGATACCGTGCTCAGCCGGCTGATGGACCTGGTGATGAGCGTGCCCTTCCTGCTCTGCGCGCTCGCCCTCGTCTCGGTGTTCGGCCCCAGCCTGCCGCTCAGCATCGGCGTCATCGTCTTCTTCAGTTGGACCACCATGGGCCGCGTCATCCGCGGCCAGGTGATCTCGCTGCGGCGGCAGGAGTTCGTCGAGGCCAGCCGCTCGCTCGGCGCCGGCCCGCTGTCGATCCTGTTCGTCGACATCATGCCCAATCTCAGCGTGCCCATCATCGTCTACACCACCATGATGATCCCCGGCTCCATCGTCTTCGAGGCAACCCTGTCGTTCCTCGGCATGGGCATCGTGCCGCCGGCCCCGAGCTGGGGTGGCATGCTCGCCGACGCCGCCGCCAACTCGATCTACCTCGTCGCCTGGTGGCTGGTGCTGATCCCGGGGCTGGCGCTGCTCTTCACCACGCTCGCCTTCAACATCCTGGGCGACGGATTGCGCGACGCGCTCGACCCCCGAGGCCGGCCGGGGCGGCGCAAGCGCAAGGCGGCGGCATGATCCGCTTCCTGTCCAGCCGCATCCTGTTCGGCGCGCTGATCCTGCTCTCGCTCAGCGTGTTCGTGTTCTTCCTGTTCTTCATCGCGCCGGGCGATCCGGCCCGCATGGTGGCCGGCGACAAGGCGACCGAGGCACAGCTTGTGCAGATCCGCGCCAATCTCGGCCTCGACCGGCCGATCCACGAGCAGTATCTGAGCTTTCTCGGCAAGGCCGTGACCGGCGATCTCGGCTTTTCCTATCGCAACCAGCAGCCCGTCGCGAAGCTCATCTTCAACCGGATGCCGGCGACCTTGTCGCTGCTTGCCGGCGGCGTGCTGCTGTGGCTGGCGGTCGGCATTCCCATCGGCATCACATCGGCCAGGCACCCCGGCGGCCTGCGCGACCGGCTGGGCCAGGGTTTCATCCTCGTGGGCTTGAGCTTTCCGACATTCGTGCTCGGCATGATGTCGCTCTACATCTTCTATTTCCTGCCGCGGCAGGCCGGCTTCATGCTGTTCCCCGCCGGCGGCTTCAAGCCCTTCCTGCCCAACCCGCTGCTCTGGGCCTGGCATCTCTTCCTTCCATGGACGACGCTGGCGCTGACCACCGCCGCCGTCTACGCCCGCCTGACGCGCGGCCAGATGCTCGAGGTGATGGGCGAGGACTATATCCGCACGGCGCGCGCCAAGGGCCTGTCGGAACGCAAGGTGGTCTGGAAGCACGGCATGCGCGCCACACTTACCCCGCTGGTCACCCAGCTCGGCGCCGACATCGCGCTGCTGCTCGGCGGCGCCATCGTCATCGAGCAGGTCTACGGCCTGCAGGGCGTCGGCGCGCTGGCCGTGCAGGCCGTCGCCAACCAGGACCGGCCCATCATCATCGGCGTGGTGTTGCTGGGCGGCCTGTTCATAGTCGTCGTCAACATCATCGTCGACATCGCCTACGTGCTGCTCGACCCGCGTGTACGGTAAAACTTTGTTTTGTCGCATGTTCGAACCGGAAAAGTCCTGCAACTGAACATGCTCCGGTAGAGGAGGCTCGATTGCCCATCGCAGAATACACTATCCCCGGCATGCATATCCGCGACCACCTGCTGCCCGTGCCCCTCGACTGGCGCCGGCCGGACGGAGCGAAGATCGAGCTGTTCCTGCGCGAGGTGGTGGATGCGAGCCGCCGCGATGCCGACCTGCCGCTGCTGGTCTTCCTTCAGGGCGGCCCGGGCGGAAAATCGCCGCGCCCGACGCAGGGCGGCCCGTCCTGGCTCGCGGAAGCGCTGAAGACCCACCGCGTCATCCTGCCCGACCAGCGCGGCACCGGCCGATCGACCCGTATCGAAGCCGCCACGATGACTAGGTTCGCAACCGGCGAGGCCGCCGCCGACTATCTCTCGCACTTCCGCGCCGACTCCATCGTCGACGACTTGGAGCACGCCCGCAAAACGCTGTTCGGCGGCAGGCGCTGGGAGTCGCTCGGCCAGAGCTATGGCGGCTTCCTGACGCTGACCTATCTCTCGCGCTATCCCGCGGCGCTCGCCGCCTGCTACGTGGCGGGCGGTCTCGCCAGCCTCCGGCCGTCAGCCGACGAAGTCTACCGCCGCACCTATCCGCGCGCCGCCGGCAAGACCAGGCGTTTTTACAAGCGCTATCCCGGTGACGTGGCGCGCGTCGCAGCCATCGCCGACCACCTCGCAGCCAACCCGGTACGCCTTCCCGACGGCGACCTCCTCAGCGTCAGCCGTTTCCAGACCATCGGCATCGACCTCGGCATGGCGCCGGGGCTGGAGAACGTCCACTGGCTGGTAGACGAGGCCTTCTCCGCGCCGGGCCGGCTGTCGGATCACTTCCTGTTCAGCGTCATGGGCCTCACCAGCTACGACGGCGGCCCGCTGTTCGCCGCGTTGCAGGAGAGCATCTACGGCCACGGCGCCGGCGCCACCCGCTGGGCCGCCCAGCGCGTCCGCGCCGAACATCCCGAGTTCGACCCCGCCGCCCGGCCGCTGCTTTTCACGGGCGAGATGATGTTCCCGTGGATGTTCAACGACATCCGGTCGCTGCGCCCGTTCAAGGCCGGCGTCGAAGCGCTGGCGGCGCGGGAAAGCTACTCCGAACTCTACGATCCGGCGCGGCTCGCCGCCAATGACGTGCCCGTCGCCGCCGTGGTCTATCACGACGATCTCTATGTCGATGCGGGCCTGTCGCTGGAGACCGCGCAAGAAGTGGGCAATCTCACCCACTGGGTCACCAACGAGTTCGAGCACGACGGCATCCGCCAGAGCGGCAACGTCTTCAAGCGGCTGGCCGAAATCGTGCGCGAGCGCGGGGGACCGCTGCGGGCGGTACTTTGAAATTGTCGATCAGCCGCGTTTCTCCGAGCCATGCCGCGACGAGCAGGCGGGCCGGGCGGTCGAGGTTCTGGAGGGGGAGCAAATCCTCCTCCGCCCGCAGTTCCAGATATTCGACCTGCTTGAAGCCGGCGGTGAGTATTGCCGTTCGCGCTTCCGCAAGCGTCTGATCAACCGGCGCTCCGCCCGAAAGCTTTTTCGCTGCCTCCAGCAAGGTCGACGCGAGCCGCGGAGCCACCTCCCGCTCCGCCAAGGATAGCCGGACGTTGCGGGAGGACATGGCGAGGCCATCGGTCTCGCGGACCGTCGGGCAACCGACTACCGTGATTGGAATATCCAGGTCCCGCGCCATGCGCCGGACCACGTGAAGCTGCTGGAAATCCTTCTCGCCGAAGAAGGCCAGATCGGCACCCGTCTGCAGAAACAGTTTCGCCACGACGGTCGCCACTCCGTCGAAATGGCCAGGACGGTAGGCCCCGCATAGTCCTTCGCTGACGCCGCCGACCGAAACCGTGGTGGCAAAGCCGTCGGGGTATATTTCTCCAGCGTCGGGGGCATAGAGGACATCTGCCCCTGTCGGAGCAAGCTTGGCCGCGTCCTCATGCTCGGTACGGGGATAGGCGGCAAGGTCGGCCGCATTGTTGAACTGCTTCGGGTTGACGAACAGGGTCACGATTACCCGGTCGGCCTCGGCAAGCGCTGCTCGGACGAGGCTGAGATGTCCGGCATGGAGAGCGCCCATTGTCGGGACGACGGCGACCTTCATGCCCTGCCGGCGCCAGTCCGCAACGATCACCCGAAGCTCCGCGACGGTCCGAACGATGGCGACGCTCATGCCGCGGCCCCACCGGCCAGCGCTTTCGGTATGTCGCCGAAAACATGTTCGGCGGCCGGAAAGCGACGCTCGCGCACGTCCCTTGCATATCCGGCAATGGCGACGCTGGCTGCCTGGCCCAGTTCGGCGTAGCGCTTGACGAATTTCGGGCGAAAGTCGGTGAACATGCCCAGCATGTCGTCGACCACCAGGATCTGCCCGTCGCAGGCGGCAGAGGCGCCTATGCCGATCGTGGGAATTGCGATGTCGGCGGTGATCCTGCGCGCCAATTGCTCGGGCACCTTTTCAAGCACGACCGAAAACGCGCCGGCTTCGGCGATCGCGATTGCGTCGCGAACGATCCTCTCGCTGGCCTCTCCCCTGCCCTGCACCTTGTAGCCGCCAAATGTGTTGACCGCCTGCGGGGTCAGCCCGATATGCGCCATGACCGGAATGCCGCGGCTAGTCAGAAACCGGATTGTCCCGGCCATGCCCTCGCCGCCTTCCAGTTTGACGGCGGCGCAGCCGGTCTCGGCCATCAGTCGGGCGGCGTTGCGAAATGCCTGCTCGGGGCTTTCCTCGTAAGACCCGAACGGCATGTCGACGATCATCAGCGCGCGCGCAAGGCCACGGCGAACCGCCTGTCCATGCATGATCATCATGTCGAGCGAGACCGAGAGCGTTGAAGGCAGTCCGTGCAGCACCATGCCGACGCTGTCGCCGACCAGGACGATGTCGCAATGCGGATCGACAATTTTCGCGACCGGCGTCGTGTAGGCGGTGAGGCAGACCAGCGGGACGCCTCCCTTGCGCGCCGCGACGTCCGGTGGCGTCAACGCCCTTATATCCTGCGTGGCGCTCATGACATTCTTCCCTGACGTTAGCCGCCCGCAGTCGCATTTGGCATAAATTTGTGCAGATGCGAAGGGAAAAGACCTGTAGTGATGGCCTCGCGCCGTTCCGCGCGAGACGGTGGCGGGCGGGGCAGTTTACCTTTCGCCGCTTGCCCGTTGGGAACATTGAAATGCACGCAGCGATTTCGGACCGGGCAGGAAGCCAAATCCTTCGGCGTCCGAGGTCCGCGGGAAGGCGGCCGCGCTATTTCAACTGGGCCGGCGGCCGTTCGGCAGGGCTGGTCGCGGCCAGCCACAGCGCGCGGCGGACGCGGGCGATGCGGTAGGCATCCAGCGCGCAAAAACCATAGATGAGGATGGCGCCGGAGTGCCGCGAGAAGAACGACGCGTCTTCGGGCATCAGGCGCAGGGTCACCCAGCCGAAGACCGCCATGAAAAACAGGAATATCAGCGCGCGCTGCGGTTGGCCGAGCATCAGGTGCCCGGCGCCTGGAATGGCGAGGGCCGCCAGCAGGATCAGCCAGGGATTCGCCGGCTCTTTCGCCTCCAAGGGCGGGACGGTGCTCATGCTGCCTTCCGTTCGGCCCTCAGATTGTCGATGACCTCAGCCATGCCTGTCAGCACTTCGGCAAGGAATGGCTTGCTGACGACCACGTCGCCGAACTCCGCCTGCCGGAATACGCCATAGCGGGCACGATCGGCCTCGGCCAGTTGCACGACGAAACGGACCCCCTGCGGCGTGACCAGGAATTCCTTGGCGCGTGCGTTGCCCAAAAGTTTCAGCGCTGGTTCGAGCCGCTCCGCCGCCGGAAGAGGCAAAGGGTTGTCGCTGCGGGCGATGCCGTCGGGCGGCCAGCCGGCCGGGGCAGATATGATATGCGGCAGTTGGTCGTAGTTGGAGAAGGTGCTGGCGCTCGCCGGCCGCATCATGAAGTCGAAGACCGCCCCGACGCCGGTCGGCACGGGCACCGTCACCATGAGCCAGAGGCTGGGCAGCTTGCGTGTCGCCAAAGTGTCGACGACGGCGCGAAGCTGCACCGGCAGGCCGCGAAAACGGCCGTGCAGGATCGGATGGTCCGGTTCCGGCATCGCCTGAAAGTTGGGCTCGGCGAGCAAATTCGCCACCTCGCCGAACAGACGGCCACGACTGGCAGCGGCCGCGGCCCTATTTCTTTGGAACTGCCGCAGCAGGACGAGGCCGAGTGCGCCGGCAAGAACGAGACCGAGGAGAGGCTGCAGACCTTCCAGCATTTCCGCTTACCGGGGTTCCCCGGCTCCTAATACCCGACCGGCTTCGGCCAGGGCATGGTGAACTGATCGCCCCGGCGAACATATTTGTAACGGTAGAAATGGAACCACACCGAGACGATGATGTAGAAGATCGTCATTGCGATGAGCTGCGATCCATATCCCAGGAAGACCGCAAAATAGGTGACGATGCACAGCGCCAGCAGCGCCAGCGCCGGCATCGGATGGAAGGGGTGCGTATAACCGCGCCGGATCGAGCCGAGCGGCCACTTGCGGCGGAACATGACGATGTTGATCGACATGAAGGTGTAGCCGAGCAGCCCGGACAGGATGGAGAAGGTGATCGCCTGATTCAGATCGGCGATGAAGGCGAAGGCCAGCGCGATCGGCAGCAGGAACAGGATCGACCGGTAGGGTGTGCGGTATTTCGGGTGCACGGCCGAGAACCAGGTCGGCAGGTAGCGGTCGCGGCCGAGCGAGAACCAGGCGCGCGCCGCATCGTTGATGCAGCCATTGGCCGAGGCGACCGCCGCCAGCACGGTTCCCCAGAACATCAGCGTCTCGAGGAAGCCCGATCCCGTGATGCGGGCGGCATCGTAGAGCGGGAAGAAGGTGAAGCCGAGATATTCCCACGGCAGCAGCGAGGCGCAGACATACCAGGTCATGGCCGCCCCGATGAGCAGCGTGATCATGCCGGCCATGGTGCCGTAGGGCAGCGAGCGGGCGGGCGAGCGCACCTCCTCGGCAGCCTGCGTCGTGCCTTCGATGCCGAGATAGAACCAGATGCCGAAATGGAAGGCGGCGATCACGCCGATCCAGCCATAGGGCAGCGCATTGTCCGGCGTCACCAGTTCGCCGAGCTTGAGCACCGTGCCCTGGCTCCAGGGCTGCACTGCGAAGAACAGGACGACGATCGCGACATAGGCGATTGCCGTGATGACGAAGTTGACGTTGAGCGTCATCAGCACGCCGCGATAGTTGAGCCAGGCGAGCACGACGATGGTGAGCACCACGAAGGCGTGGCGTTGAAGACCTTCGGTTCCGGCGACGGTGACGACGAGATCGCCGACCAGGATGGCGTCGGATACTTGGAGCATGGTGTAGGCGAAGACGAGGTAGAGGGCGACGTTGAAGGCCATCAGCGGACCGACGATATGCTTGGCCTGCGCATACTGTCCGCCGGCGGCGGCGACGGTCGACGTCACCTCCGAATCGATCATCGCGACGGAGGTATAAAGCACGCCCACGAACCAGCAGACGATCAGCGTGGCCAGCGCGCCGCCCTTGTCGACGGCAAAATTCCAGCCCGTATATTCGCCGACAAGCACAATGCCGACGCCGAGCGCCCAGACATGCGCGGGGCCAAGCACCCTGAGCAGGGAAACGCGCTGGGCCGGGGCGGCACCGACGGGGGAAGAAACGACGGCGTCGGTCATGGCAGCGCCTTCAGATCCTGTGTTTCTCGGTTGCCGCCTCGATCTCGCCTTCGCGCGAGGAGGTCAGCAGGGCTTCCGAATGGCTGGCGTCCGTCTTGATCCAGTCGTAGACCATCCAGGCGACGAGCACCGCCGAGACGGCCCAGGACAGATAGGAAAGCGTGGTGAACATGGCCGGCTCCGGGGTCGCCGTGGGGGTTAGCGCTTGTCGCCGAACTTCTCGTCGATCACCTCGCGGTACTCCTTGTCGGAGGCGCGGAAGAGAAAGATGAAATAGCCCAACAGAACCACGACCATGACCACCAGGGTCGGGATGTCGAACACATAGTGGAAGCGGTTCTGGATTATGTCGTGGGCGGTGGCAGGGTCGTAGCCCAGCTTCTCCCAGAAACCCGCCATCGTGGCGTTCTGCCCGAGACTCTCCCAGGTCGGGTTCTCGATCTTGTCGATCGACTTCGCGACGCCGGCGAGACCGAGCCGCAGCGGCAGCCACAATGCCAGGAAAATGGCGACGACGATGAAGGCGATGTCGAATATCTGCATCGCCTTCGGCTGTTCGGGCGGCACGTATTTCGCCATGGTGTCCCCTCCTGCGAATGCCTTTTTTTCAGAGCTTGTCGCGTTTCGCGGCGTCGAGATGCTGGATGTCCAGCCCGTAGATGAAGTGCTTGTCCTCGGCGTAGTGCGCGACCATCGCGCGGATGGCCGCCGTGTTGAAGACAAGGACCACCGCCGCAGCAACCAGCACCGCGACGCGGATGCTGCCCAGCGGAATGAACGGCCAGGTCATGATCAGAACGAAGAGGATGGTCGCCCACAGGCACACGATCAAAAGCCATGCACCGCGCACGTCCTGCCGGTGCATCGCCTCGATCCGATGATCGAGATCGGACATTTCTCTCCCTTTCCAGAGCGTGCCGCGTCCCTTGCGACCACTCTGATTCCCCGCGCCCGCTTATACTTTCAGGCAACATTCTTTTCCGGGAAGAAAATACCCGTTCGCATAGGCTGTCAAGCGTTCACGTGAGTGTGAAATCAGCCCCGGGAGTTGAAGCCCGCCCCGCGCGGCATGAGCGACTTTTTTGCATGCGAAATGCAGATATCGCGCAAGCACGATCGACGGCGGGAAGGACGGACTGTGTCGCAAATTTTATGAGTAAGCGAATACTTACGATGCTTGTTGACAACAGCTATCGCCGCCTGCGGCGAAAAAATTCGCGCAGGCACTCGATGCTTCGGCTTTCGTGTCAGGGGTGGCGCCGTCATGACGAGTTGCGCCTCGGCGGCTCCAGCGCGTAGTACGCCATTGCATTGGCATGCGCCAGAATCTCGTCGACCTCGCGGATGTTCTTGCGGCGCGGAGCATCCGGATCGAAGCGCGGCAATCTTCCGCCGGGCGGCCGTCCGCGCCGCAGCGGCGAAAAACGCCGGAAGCGGACCGGACTAGGCTTGCCCTGCGCTGCCGCCGCGTCGCGGGTCGCCTTGTCCCGCGCAAGGCCTGCGTCGTTGCGCGCCTTCCAGCGGGCGAAACGCTGCGCCTGCCCCGGAAGATCGTCCAACGCCCGGCCCAGCGCATCCAGCCTGAGCGTCAGTTTTGCCGCACCGATCGGATCGTTCTGCGACGGTGGTGGCGGCAGGGGGATGCGTGGCGCGTCGTCGTCGAGCGATCGGATGCGCGGAGCAGCATGTGCCGGCACATATTTGCGGCGGATGCGGAAGGGATATTTCAGTGCATCAAGCAGCGAAAGGTTTTGTCCACGCGGCCTGGCGGCGCGCCGTTCGGCGGCTTTCCGCTCGGCCTCAAAGCGGGCAAAGTCTGCCTTCGACAGGTTGACGGCAAGGCCGAGGCGGCGCATGGCGGCCACCGTGTCGGAAATTTTTGGCTTGAGCTTTCGCGGACGAAACGGCGGCAGCGTCACCACGATGCCTTGCGCCGCCGCGATGACGAGGCGGCGGGCGGCGGATTCGGCGGGGCGCAGCAGCAGAAGAATGGCGCGGTAGAGGTGGCGCGGCAGGCAGAGCGCCGGAGACGGTTTGTTTCTCCCGGTCTTTCCGGCTCGTCCCGGCCTTGGGGCGACGGCGGCTTCCCCGAGCACCAGGGACAA
>NZ_JBIRCY010000113.1:0-9799 GCF_044326205.1 Mesorhizobium sp. IMUNJ 23232 | reverse complement strand
CAGCGACTTTGATCAGCAGCCCGACCGGCCATTGTCGCGAATCTAGCAACCGCAATTTGCCCATTGCTTGCCCACGCGACAACAGACCGACTGCCGGCACCATGTCAGGCGTCGTACCGCGTGTTCCGAAGGCGCCTCGAATTGGCTTGGCAGGCTTCAAAACGTAATACTTCCCAGCGCGAGATATAAGATCGCGCCGATGACACATACTGCGAGTATGAACAGCAACCACGCCGCCGGCTCGGCAATCACCCGCTCAAGGTAATTCACGAGGTGACGGTTGAAGTTGGATGTTGGCGTAATGTGAGGGAAGACAATGGTGTCCTCCTTTCGTTGGGGCTAGGGCTCAATGGCCGCCCTCAATCGATAGCGCCCTGAAAACGGCTACCGACATTCGCGATGTACCAGCACAACAATCCGAAAGCGAGGCTATTCGGCAGGGCGGACACGAATTGTCAGCGACGCAGGTCAATATCGTGCTACGGTGACTACTTGCGCACCACAACCGGTGCGCCTCTCCAGTCAGATCGGATCCGTAGATGCACGCCCCAACATGGATAGCTCCCGTCCTCTTCGGCGGGGGAGTGGGAGCTCTTGCCCTTGCCATCGTCGGCTTCACCTGGGGTGGCTGGGTTACAGACCGCTCCGCAAAACTGATGGTGAGAGATGCCGCGGCCGCGGCCGTCGCGTCGAGCTTAACGCCTTACTGTATGGAGCGATCGAAGACCGATCCCCGCTCGGTGGAGATTCTTGCAGACTTGAAAGTAGCCAGGGCCTTCCAACGTCCGGGTATGGTCGAACAGGCAGGTTGGGCGACGCCACTGGGGCAAGACAAACCCAATCCTGAGTTGGCTACAGCCTGCGGCTTGGCAATATACACGGAATATTTCATGTCCGGCGGCTGAACAGATCGGGAGAGCATAATGCTCACATCAACTTTTGCTGCGCTTCGATTGCGCGGAATTAGGCTTCACGAATTGCGTGAAGCCACCGCCACAAATTTCGATACAACCAGTCATATTCCGGCTCGTTTTGTGGACGGCGTGCCTGATGAGGCAATGCAAGCATTTTGGCAGCAAATGATATTGGCCCGGCGCGCCTACCGCAAAGAGTCGGGGCACAATATCGAGCAAATCCTTGGAAAGTGACGCCGGCGAGGAACCAACGCTTATTCGAAATCTACGGCCAAAAGGAGGTGGCCGCGCTATGATTGGCAATCTTGAAAAAAAGCGCCGACGTGAGGCGGTAGTCAACACCCTTGCATCGCTTAAAGGCAGTGCGCCCTGGCGGGCAATGGGCTCTCGTGGACACAACTTATCGACCGTCCTTCACTGCATCACCAAGGGGCTGGTATCCCAGCGGTCGCCAACGGGGGCGCGGGTGTTCGACCTGACCCCGACCGGCTGGGCGCTCGCCCAGAGCATAAAGTTTGAGGCCGCGCGATTGGCCGGCATCGAGTGACATAGCGGAATAAGCGGGCCAAATCGCTAATAGCAAGGAGCTATGCCCGCCACGCCAAGAAGCCAGCGGCCTTTGGGTGATTTGGCGGGATTAGAGGCAAAATCAGTTGGCCCATATCCGCTTGAACAAGATCGCGATGATGCCGACGCCTAGTGCGGCGACCGCGATCATGAAACCAAGCGCGATCGCCGTGTCCGAGTTCGAGGTCACTGACAGCGGACAGGTCAGGCAACTTGCCGTCTTGGTTGCGATTGGCGACATCGCGGATATGCTGGATATGACTGAGAAACCAACGGGCCAAGTAAGACCGGCGGTTTCCAGCATCTTTCCATGGCCTCCGCGCGACGAAAAGCCAATGCCATTGTCCGGGCTGCCTGAACAGCGCCACGCCGCGGGGCGGGAGGCGAGCAAGCCGGCATTAGGCCAGCATCACGATAAAAGCAAAACGACGATTACGATTAGTGCGTTCATGATAACTACTGCACCCCACAAGGCAATTGGGACGCTTTCTGAACATTCGCCCCGCTCGACAAATCGCCGGATGCGATCTCGCTGCAGCGTGGCATACGGTTGGCTTTTCTCGCGAATTTCCTTTTCAGCGAGAAAACGGCCAACGACCTCCCGCACTTAGTTTTCGGTTCCGCCGCTAACTCACTCTGAAGGCTGGCAATCATCTGCCCGACTTCATTCCAATCAATTTCTGACCGCTCTTAGAATTGCCCCTACTTTCTGGCGGAGTTCTGCATCCTTCATGCGAGCCAATACATACACCAGCGGGAAGGGCGGCAACGTCACTTGCGGTAGGCTACTCAAAGCAATAAGAATTTGTTCACCAAAACATAGCAGAATTATTTTGCGGATATATGAGATTACCGCCCCAGGCGAGGCAATATCCGCTGATCTGCTTCAAAGCAACCACGCCGGACCAGCAGGGCTTGTCTTTCAACGGAACACAACCTCGGCGAAACCGTTGTCATCCGATGACAACAGCGTTCCTGGTGCCCAGGTAGCTGCGATCGGAGCCCGCCACCGCTGTCACGGTGGCGGGCTTTCTGTGGGTGGTGCACAGTATCCGGTGCCAGCGTGGATTGTGGTTGGCGCGGAACCTTTCCACCCCTCCCGAGTTGACCGCAGTCGCGGCCACCCCCACTGCCCATCCCCCGCCGCGACGTGACGCAGCATAAGTTTGCCCTCCGTCATCATGGCGGAGGGTTTTTTCTTGGTCCCCAGAGCGAGAATGAAATGTCTTATTATGAGATGATCGTGGCCAGCATCGAGAATGACCTGGCGCTCTCCAACGATGACAAGCTTCGCAGGCTGCAAGATATTGCCTCTCAGGCCAGCGATCTCCGCAGAGCATCCTCTTCTCCAGAAAACACTGACGACACAAAGGATGATCTGTCTGCCGTGCGACGTGCGATAGCAAAACTGGGCGGCAAGACAGATTGAAGCCTCTGGCCTTATCCCGCGCAAACGAACGAGAAATGCGGTACGAGATCATGGCACGTCGTGAAGACCTTGAGGCATATGCTCGGCGCCTTCGGGTCTGCATCTCGCATTCGACCAACTTCATAGAAAGCTTGAGTGGACTGCTGCTTATGCAGGATTTGTTCGAAGTCACTAACACGGCTGGCGAGGAAGAGATTGGAACCGACCTAGAGCACGAAGTGCGCACCCGCACGAGGTTCGAAACCTACCTGAATTCTGTTAGACGTGATGATTGCTGCTAAGAACGAGGCGAATGGACTGCGCTATGCGGATGGCCGCGCATCCTCTAAGTGACGTTCCTGCGGCAGCGAGGAGAAGCTTCGCCATGCCTCGGTCACGACAGCGCAGGCACCGGTTCTACGCGACGAGTGACTTCGATCTTAACAGCCTTTTCCTCGCTGTCGTGGTTCCACTGCCTTAGGCGCTCCAGCACTTCCTCGTCATCGACCGTATCCCCATAGCTACCAATAATACAAAGCAGGCCAGAATTGGCGTCCAGTTTTCGCACCGCCTCATAGAGTTCGTGGGCGATTTTCGCCTTGGTCTTATCGTCAGTCATTTGGAATGCCTCCGGGCATAACCCACGCTCCCTTCGGGCGCATTTTCGGGCAGTTCACCTACAGACCTGAACCAAGCAGCTTCGACCTTTGTTCCGGGCGCCAGCTCTGAATTTTCATATCCACTTGCCGGCACCGGCCGGTTAATGCCGACCAAAACCACTTTCCATGTATCGGCGATCGGTACAGTTCATACATACGACCTACGACGTCGTCCTTCACCTACCGGTCAAAAGCGCTGAAGTCCTTATGCTTTTCGCCAGGCCAGGTTTCGCGCCATTTGAGGCGCAAAGCATGTTGCGGGGCTTGAACTGTTTCAGTCGCACGCTCGTTATGGAAGTCGGCAGAGGACGGTCTCATGAGCGCACGCGGACGGAAATTTCTTCAGGCTTGGCTCTCCGACAATATACCGGAAGGCGCGAAACCCGATAGCGTTCTCGCCGGTGAGTTGGCCGACCGCCTACTCTACGAGGCGGAGCACGCCGGATTGACTGAAGAGGAAATAGATGAGGAAGCCGATGGCGTCTTTCAGACCGCCATGCGGGCGCTGAAGAGGCGCGATCGGAGTTGAGCCAATCTGACGAAGGTCAGTGAACCGCTAACCATCCGATTCCGATCGCCGTCCCGGTGACCAGCGAACTGACGAGAATGATATCCAATGCGAACCAGGCAAGCCGGCCGGCGTCATCATGATAGTGGAGGCGTTGGAATGGCATTGCTGTGAACCTCCAGCATTTGGTGGTTGAACGCCAGCGTTCACGCCCTGTTCCCGGCTCACGAAAACGTTAGCCGCCCGCTCCTACACAGCCTCACACAGGTATGGGGATTGTTCGATCCGGGATTTGCTATCGCTTCAGCCATGTTTGCTTGAATTTGAGGTCCGCCATGAAGAAGTAATCGCCTGATCCGTCGCGAACCTTCACCCAGAATGAGCGTTGAGGGCCATTTGGCAATTCGTCATGCGCCATTTCTGGCAGTGCTGCGACGGCATGGTTGGCGGCGTCTTGCTCCGTCGGAAGATCGACTCCAGCATCATCACGTAAGATGGCCTCGCCATCAAACACGTCGAAGAAGTAGAGGGTCATCGGCGTGTTCCTGATCGGCTGAAATGCGCAACTCGTCCTTGTCGCCTGACATATCGGTATTCCTGGTCCCCCACTGTCGCAACGTTAGCTGGTGTGGGAACGTGGCCGTTAAGCTATGCCACGCGGGATTAAAGGGGCTTCCGGCTGGGGGTCTTCACCTCGAGTGGCAACGTGGGTGGAGTTCCAGTGCCGCAAGCGCATCAAAGTCTCCACGTCATTGAGTGTGTCCCGATAGCTGCCGAGGACAAACAGGAGGTCGGACTCTGGATTGATCTTGCCTACGGCCCCATAGATTTCATGAGCTAACTTCGCCTTGATCGAGTCTTCAGCCTGATCCAGGTTTTCCATCAGCGCTGCTTCTCGCCGGCGCCCTTGCCGTCTGAGCTTTTTGAGCGCTCTTCAAATCGCTCCTCGCCCTTCTTCAGGGGGCGCCCCATGTCGGCCTCGGTTTCCCGCTCATTCTTCGCTGCTGCCTTCTCTAGGCCCCTTGCAGCTTCTTTGCCGTTGGCTGTTGGCGCATTACGGATGCTCATCGAAACCTCCCGTTGGCGGCAGCGTGCCGCATGCGCTGAACGTGGAGGTGGTGAAGACGTTCCGACGTGGGAAGATTATGCCTTCCTCAACCTCTCGCCAGCGCCACCGCCGTTGCCCGGGATGACTTGGCGAAGGCAACACGCGAAATTGTGACCCACTATTGGCGCGAGCCATTTCTTTGAGATGGAGTTTCCAATTTATCAATAGCCCTGTCTATCGCCCAGGCTGAACTTGCAATCGAACAATTGCTCCCGGATCGCCGTCGTTCATTTGGTGTTTGCGCTCGACCACGCGAGCGCGCACCCGTTCCAAGGCTCGGAGCGAAGCAACTACCTCGCTCGCGTCGTAGTTAGATAACACTGGCCGAACCATGCGCGATGTTGAAGGGCGGGCAATCTTTGTGCAAGCGCGAATTCGAGAGGACGGGCCCTTCCGCAGCCTCACACCAGCGGAGCCGCCGGCCTCCGGAATGAACTCAACGCCGGCTGCCTCCAGGGCGGTGTGAATTGCTGCGATCGTTTCAGGATCGCCACCTGACTTGCCGGTCTGGATGTTGGTGCTTGTATTGCAGTAACCCCCAAACTCCGCGGAAAGATGCAATGACTGGGCGACCAATGCCAAAGCGGAGAAAGGCAGCGACCCGGCCGCGTGAGACCGGGGAGAGGCCGAGTGCGGCAGCATATTTGCGCATGATCTCCAGTTGCTTCGTGGCGATCGCCAGCCAGGGCGATTGCTGGATGGAGCCGGAGGGCAGCTTGATCAGCGGTGGCGTCTCGGCCAGCTTGCGCTCGACCTCCCGTCTCGCCATGGCGCAGCGGGCTTTCTAACGTTCCATGTCTTTCTTTATAGCTTTTGGATCATCCAGAACGTATCATGAACAGATGACTATTCTCACCACCCGCGAAAAGCTGGCTATCCTCTCCGATGCCGCCAAATACGACGCCTCCTGCGCCTCGTCGGGCGCCGCAAAACGCAACTCGATGAAGACCCGTGGCATCGGCTCCACCGAAGGCATGGGCATCTGCCATTCCTACGCGCCGGACGGACGCTGCATTTCCTTGCTGAAAATCCTGTTGACCAATTTCTGCATCTACGATTGCAGCTACTGCATCAACCGGTCGTCCTCCAACGTCCGCCGCGCCCGCTTCACGATCGACGAGGTGGTGCGGCTGACGATGGATTTTTACAAGCGCAACTACATAGAGGGTTTGTTTTTGTCATCGGGCGTCATCCGTTCGCCGGACGAAACGATGGGGGAAATGGTAGAGGTGGCGCGTCGCCTGCGCATCGATGAAAAATTCGGCGGTTATATCCATCTGAAAACCATTCCGGAATGCGCCGGGGAATTGATCGAACAGGCCGGATGTTTCGCCGACCGCCTGTCGATCAATGTCGAACTTCCAACCGACGAGAGCGTCAAGCGTTTCGCACCGGAGAAAAGGCCGGAGACCATCCGGCTCTCCATGGCGAAGCTGCGAACCAAGATCGAGGAGAAACGCGAACCCACGTTGCGCACCCAAAAGCGTGAGCGGTTCGCGCCGGGCGGCCAGTCGACCCAGATGATCATCGGTGCCGATGCCACTTCGGACAACGGCATCCTGCACACCAGCGCAAAGCTATACGGCAGCTATCATCTGCGCCGCGTTTACTATTCAGCGTTCAGTCCGATCCCGGATTCGTCGGCCGCGCTTCCTCTGACGAAGCCGCCGCTGATGCGCGAGCACCGGCTCTACCAGGCCGACTGGCTGATGCGCTTCTACGGGTTCTCGCAGCCGGAAATCCTCGAAGGCCGGCCGGACGGTATGCTCGACCTGGACATTGACCCGAAAATGTCCTGGGCGCTCCGGCATCGCGGAAGCTTTCCAGTGGACGTCAACCGCGCCGACCGCGAGGCCCTGTTGCGTGTCCCAGGCCTCGGTACCAAGGCGGTCGCCCGGATTCTTTCGACACGCCGGTTCCATCGCCTGCGCCTGGAGGATGTCGGCCGCGTCTGCGCCTCCATCGCAAAGGTCCGGCCGTTCCTGATCGCCGAGGGCTGGTCGCCCGGCCTCTTGATCGACCGGCCGGGCTTGCGCCAGAAGCTGGCGCCTGCTGCAAAGCAGATGGAGCTGTTCGGGTGAACGCCCGGCTGAAATCCGACGCCGCCGGCATGGCCGTGCGGCTGGGCGGCGAGACCGATTTCGACGGCTGGCGCGACGCCGCCCGCACGCTGGTCCTAAACGGCATTGCTCCAGACCGCGTCGCCTGGGCCGTCGGCGAGGCGGTCGGCGACCTGCTCGGTAATGGGGCCGCAAGCCTGCCGGTCGTACCCGAAGGCGCCACGCTCAACGTGCTGTGCGACTTCGTCAATCGCGCCGAGACCGTGATCTGCCATTCCGACCCGCGGCGCTTCGGCTTTCTCTACCGGATGTTATGGCGGCTTCAGCAAGACCGCAATTTGCTCAAGGTTGCTTCCGACCCTGACGTTCGCCGCTTCGAGGCGATGGAAAAAGCGGTGCGGCGCGACTCGCACAAGATGCACGCCTTCGTGCGCTTCCGGCAGGTCGGCGAGGACCGGATGCCCGCTACGTTGCCGAGCCGGACCATTTCATCGTCGAGCGCAATGCGGAGTTCTTCGTGCGCCGCTTCACCGGCATGCATTGGACGATCCTGACGCCGTATGCTTCCGCGTCTTGGGACGGCGACAGGCTGCTAATCGGGCGGGGTGCGTCGCGGCAGGATGCCCCAGCGGGAGACGCGGCCGAGGCGCTGTGGCTCACATACTTCCAGAACATCTTCAATCCGGCACGGTTGAAGGTGAACGCGATGCAGGCCGAAATGCCCAAGAAATATTGGCGCAATCTTCCCGAGGCCGAACTGATCCCCGACCTCATCGCCGGCGCCGAGCAATCGGCCAAGGAGATGATCGAGAAGATGCAGACCGCCCCCTCTCCTCACTATGCAAAGATCCAGGCAAGGCACTGGCCGGCCAGCAGAGAGCCCACCCAGGAAGACGACGGAGCGGATGCCGCCTCTATCGCCGACGTTCGGGCGGCTGCCGAAACCTGCCGCCGCTGTCCGCTCTGGCGGGACGCCACGCAGACCGTATTCGGCGAAGGGCCTGAAAACGCGAAGGTCATCTTCGTCGGCGAGCAGCCCGGCGACCAGGAGGATCTGGCCGGAAAGCCCTTTGTCGGTCCTGCCGGCAAAGTGTTTGACGCGATCCTCGACGAGGCCGATGTCGACCGCGCGAAGGTCTATGTCACCAATGCGGTGAAACACTTCAAATTCGAGCCGCGCGGCAAGCGCCGCATACATGCGAAACCGAATACCGGCGAAGTCCAGGCCTGCCGCTGGTGGCTCGATAAGGAACTGACGCCTCAAGCCGGAACTGGTCGTGGCGCTCGGCGCGACGGCGGCCCAGTCGCTGCTGGGCAAACCGGTCGCAATCACAAAGATGCGCGGGCAGGTGATCGAGCGTGAGGACGGGCTGAGGGTCTTCCTCACCATCCACCCCTCCTACATCCTGGGCATTCCGGATGCCGCGGACAAGGAGGCTGAACGCAACCGATTTCGGGCGGACATGAGCGTGGTGAAAAAACTGGTGGCAGCCTAACTATTCACCAAATATCGCCCTCAAATCGTTGACGGACGTTCCCGTAAGCCCAGGCACAAGCAGATCGCCAACCGAGCGCAGTGGTCGCCTTGCTGCTGCTATTGGCGCCACGTCTCGCTTCAACGGCAATCGGTTCGTCCCGCAGATTCTCCAATCGATGGAAGCACGATCCCCGTCGATACGTCGGCGCCAGTCCATACCTAGCCGCACATTATCGCTTACCTCGGCTTCAGATAAGCATCCGCAGGCCGGATGCCGAATTCCCAAGGCTTCTGCTCGTGGGAGCGCAGTTTGGTGACACGGCTGCGGGAGACCGGTGAGAGGCCGAGCTCGGCAGCGTATTTGTGCATGATCTCCAGTTGCTTCGTGGCGATCGCCAGCCACGGCGACTGCTGGATGTAGCCGGATGGCAGCTTGATCAGCGGTGGCGTCTCGGCAAGCTTGCGCTCGGCTTCAACCCAGCGTGCGTAAGATTGGCAGTAGGCAGCAAGAACCGCGCGATCATTGTCGCCGATGATGCCGCGCAGATGCAGCGTTGATGCAATCCGTTTCCATTCCGTCTTGGCGGTCGGACTGAGATGCGCCGGACAAGTCGGCGGCTTGGGCTTGCGCTTAGCCTTCGAGCCGGGACAGTCATCGCTGTCTACGAGGTAGAGCTGCGGCTTTGGCTTTCGTCCACGCATCACGGTCTCCTGGCAAGGCGATGCTTCAGTCGCTCGCCACCTTGCAGATGGTGCTGCTGGTCGATGTCAGCGAGGTGTTGGAAAAAGCGCCGCAGCACATAAGAACGGGCAAGTGAGGCCGCGGTGAAGACGGCCGCAATCATGCCGTCGGTGGCCAGTGTCGTTTCGATGCCGAATTGGGGATAGACGAGCCGCTGCACCATTATGGCGATAATGTAGCCGGCGACTACATTGGCGAGCGCCTCCATCAGCGAGCCAGTTCGCGACTGTGTGAACCGGCGTGCAATTTTGACCCCTTAGCTGGGAGGATCGGCGTCCAAAATTGACCCCCCTCATTCAGTCGATCTGCGACCATCCGTTTGTTTCGGCAAGCGGATGGAGAGGGGATGAAGTCAG
>NZ_JBIRCY010000112.1:0-9929 GCF_044326205.1 Mesorhizobium sp. IMUNJ 23232 | reverse complement strand
CGCGCCACACGATGCCGAGAAATACAAGTGGCGAAACCTGATCGAGCGGCTGTTCAACAAGCTCAAGAACTGGCGCCGCGTCGCCACCAGATACGACAAGACAAAGGAGTCTTACCTCGGCTTCGTCACCATCGCAGCAGTCAAGCTTTGGTTACCCTTTGTCCACGAGGCCTAGATTGAACGGGTTAACTGATCCAACATATAAATACGCCGACTATATCAGTTCTTCCACCCCGATGACGGTAAACTGGAACGTTGGCAGCATTGCCGATGGTCAATACGCCATGATCGCCGGCGGCAGCGAAATCAATGCAGGGGTCGCCGTGTTTCGCACATCGACCCTCATTGTTGGCCTGAACGCAACCGGCGATCAGGTGTTGAAAGGCACCGCGGGGGACGACGATGTCGTCGGGGGCGGATTTGTCGATTTCGCTCAGCTTGGAAGCGGCGATGATTTTGTCATGCTGGGTACCGGCGACGACGCGGCGACAGGCGGCGCCGGCGACGACGTGCTCGATGGCGGGACGGGCGCGGACGAACTCATCGGAGGGATCGGCAACGACATGTACTATGTCGACACCATGCTGGACGTGGTCGTCGAAATGTCCGGACAGGGTGCAGACGTGGTCGTCACCAGGGGAAGTTATGCGCTGGCAGCCGGAACGTCGATTGAGGAATTGCGGACATCATCCCAGGGCAGTACGGCCGCTCTTAGCCTGACCGGAAACGAATTGGACAACGTGATCACCGGCAACAACGGCAGCAATACGCTGTCGGGTGGCGCCGGAAATGACACGCTCGACGGCCTTGGGGGTATCGACACAGCTTCCTACGCCGACGCCACGTCCAGTGTAGCGGTGGGATTGGCGAGCACCGGCGTGCAGGACACGGGCGGCGCGGGCCTCGACCGATTGACGAGGATAGAGAATCTGGTCGGGTCGGCCTTTGCCGACACATTGACCGGCAGCGCAGGCAATAACCAGCTTTTCGGCAATGATGGATCGGATGTGCTGAACGGAGGCAAGGGCTTCGACAGGCTGGATGGCGGAGCGGGCAGCGACACTCTGAATGGCGGAGCCGACGACGACGTCCTTATCGTCGACGGGCTCGGCGACGTCGTTATCGAAACCGCTTCCGGCGGGATCGCCGATCGCATCATGGCGCGCGCCAGCTACAAGCTCGACACGGGAGTTCATGTTGAGTTCCTCACGACGACATCATCAACCTCAACAACCGCCCTGGCCCTGGTTGGCAATGAATTCTCGCAGGAAATAGTCGGCAACTACGGCACAAACACGCTGAGAGACGGGGCAGGTGTGGCCGACTTGCTGCGCGGCCTTTCCGGAAACGACGTATATCAAGTCTACAACTCGGCCACGACCATACAGGAAGGGGTGGCGCAAGGCGCGTCCGACCGCGTGGCGGCCGGGGTGGACTACGCGCTTGGTGCGGGTGTGCACGTCGAGACCATGACGACCAACGGAGCAACCGGCACCTCCGACATCTCTCTGACGGGCAACGAGTTCGCACAGACAATCATCGGCAACGCGGGCGACAACAGGATCGATGGAGGTGGCAGCGTAGACACCTTGCAAGGGCTGGATGGCGCCGACACGTTTGCTTTCACAACTACGCCCGGTCTGGGGAACGTCGATACGATTCTGGATTTTGATGCCGCGGCCGACAAGATCGAATTCGATGATGTCGTCTTTACCGCACTGACAACGTTGGGGACGTTGGCATCCGGCCAATTCCGCGCCAATCTGACCGGACTGTCGCAAGATGCCGACGATTTCATCATCTACGAGACCGACACTGGCAAGCTGTTTTACGATGCCAACGCCAGTGCCGGTGGCCCCGGTGTCCACTTCGCCACGATTGCCGTAGGCCTTTCCCTTGCAAACAACAACTTTATCGTCCTCTGAGGAACGTTGTGCGGCGGCCGGCGCATCGGACCCCAAGAATGTACAGGTACAAGTATCGGCGCAGATTTAACAACTATAGAGAAAATTCCAAGTTGGAAAGCAATATTACCCCGTATACGAATAAATTTTGTAAGTAAATATCAAGGATACTTCCTCGATTTAACTGCAAATTTACCTCATTTCGAACGGTGTTCGAAGACTTGTTTTACACTTTCAAGAATAATTCAGTTATAAATCTATATCTATGCTATAGACTCTTTATTCTCAGCTTCAACAATTGCCAGATCACGGGCTCGCAGGAACACGCTCTCCATGCGCCAGTGCTCGTTGGGGTAGCGCGGATCGCCTTCCCTTTCGTGCCAGCCGTGATTGCGACGGAACTCGCCGACCAGGCCGGAGGCGAGGATGATCTTCTCGTCGACCGGCGTCGAATTTTCGCAGTCGGGCGCGACGTAGATCGCGTCTTCCCGGCAATAGAGTTCGCACATGAAGCAGGTCTGGCAATCCTCTTGCCGGGCTATTGTCGGCGGACCGGCCTTGCTCCTCTCAAACACGTTGGTCGGACAAATCTCGATGCAGGCGTTGCAGGCCGTGCAACGTTCGGCAATCACCAGTTCGATCATGACGCAAGCTCCAGCGGTGCGGCGACGTCGGCGCGCGTCCAGATGCGGTCGAGCCCGCCAACCAGGATGCGGTGGCCGAAGGCCGCATCGGTTTCCGGCCGGTCGTCGCGCTGGTGCATGCCACGGCTTTCGTCACGGGCCAGTGCGGATGCCGCGCACCAGCGTGCGGTTGCAAGCATGGCGGCGAGTTCGCGCGCCTTGAGCGGCGCATCCGAGTTCCCGCGCAGGTGCGGCCGTATCTCGGCCCACGCGCTTTCGAGCGACGCGATGCCGCGTCTCAGTTTCGCCCCGCTGCGGAAGATGTTGCGGTCGTAGGCAAGCATTTCGGACTGGATCGCTTCAAGCGCGCCCGTGACGTCGACATCGCGGACGCTGGCGCTCGGACGCAGGCCGGCCTGGCCCAGCACGCGGCCGCCTCCGGTCGAATGGTGGCTTCTTGAGAACCGCGCGGCGCCCTTGCCCGCCCATTGCCCGGACGACACTGCCCACGCCGAATTGATGTTGCCGCCGCCCGAAATGGCGCCGGCCACCAGTTCGCGAGTCGCCGCGTCGCCGGCGGCGAACAGGCCGGGCACGGAAGTGGAGCAATCGTCGCTCGCGACACGCAGGCCGCCTATGCCGCGGATCGTTCCCTCGCCGTGCAGCGTGACCTCGAAACGATCATGGTAGGGGTCGATGCCCCATCGCCGGAAAGGCAGCATGAAGTTGGGCGAGATGGTCGGCACGCGCAGCCTGATGTCCTCAGGCGTACGCGACAAGTCGCAGAAGACGCGGCCTTTAAGCATAGCTTGCGCCAGAGGCCGTGTCGTTTCCGGCCCCGGCGGCATGGGAATGACCTTGCCATCCTCGTCGTAGTAGGTGGCGAAGGCGTAGGACATCGACCGCGTCATGGTCGAACGCACCGGCGCTGCGGTGTAGTAGGTCGTGAACTCCATTCCGGAAAGCTCGGCCCCGGCCTCGGCCGCCATCAGATAGCCGTCACCGGTGTTGGTGTGCGAGCCGAGCAGCCGCGACAGGAACGATGTGCCGCCGGTGGCGATCACCACGGCGCCGGCATTGATCTGCCATGCGCCGCCCTTCTGCCGCCTGACGCCACGGGCGCCGCTGATCGAGCCGTCTGAACGCTGCAGCAGTTCGAGCGCCGGGCTGTGGTCGAGCACGGTGACGCCAAGGCTGTCGACGAGCTTGCGCAGGGCGCGCATGTATTCCGGGCCGCGCAAGGCGCGATATTGCTTTACGCCGTTCTCGTCCGTGGAGAAGTCGTAAAGACCCTCGAGCGTCGGCAGACTCTCCCAGGTGAGCGCCAGGATGCGCGCCATCCAGTCCGGCTCGTTGAGACCGAAGCCGGTCTTGCGCCGGTTGGCGATGGCGTTCTCGCGCGCCGAGGCCGGGTCGGGCGGAATCCACCAGTGACCCGGTCCGGCGGTGGCGGTGACGCCGCTGGTGCCGCAATACCCCTTGTCGGCGAGGATGACGCTGGCGCCGGCGCGGCGCGCGGCGGAAGCGGCCCAGGTGCCGGCAAGCCCGCCACCGATGACGAGCACATCGGCGGCGAGTTCCAGAGTATCTTCGGTGGCTGGCTTCACTGCGGCTGACCTTATTTAACTTTAATAGGCGTGCGGCCTGCCGTGACGGACGCCCAGCCAATCGAGCAGCGCGCCGCGCGTCCTGGCGAAAACCGGATCGGCGACATCGCGCGGGCGCGGCAGATCGATGCGTTTCTCATGGGCGATGATGCCGTCCTTCATCACCAGCACCCGGTCGGCTAGCAGCACCGCCTCTTCCACGTCGTGTGTCACCAGCAGGACGGCACAGCCGTGCCGCTGCCAGAGCTCGCCGACGAGTTCCTGGGCCTTGATGCGGGTGAGCGCGTCGAGCGCGGCGAAGGGCTCGTCGAGCAGCAGAAGATCGGGCTCGCGCACCAGCGCGCGGGCAAGCGAAGTGCGTTGCGCCTCGCCGCCGGACAGCACCTTCGGCCACTGGTCGGCGCGGTGGCCGATGCCCACTTCCTCCAGCGCGGCAAGCGCCTGCGCGCGATCTGGCCGGCCAGGCAGGCCGAGCACCACGTTGCGCCACACCGTCTTCCACGGCATCAGCCGCGGCGCCTGGAAAGCGACGGCACGGCGGGACGGAACCTCGACATCACCGGTAATGTCGCGGTCAAGTCCGGCGAGGATGCGCAACATCGTGCTCTTGCCGCAGCCGCTGGCGCCGAGCAGCGCGACGAACTCGCCCCGGACGATGTCCAGATCGAGGTCGCGCAGCACGGCGCGTGTGTCGAAGCGCCGCGACAGGCCGCGCACCCGCACCGCCGTCTCGCCGAGGCGGAAGGCTGCCGCCCGCGATGCGGGATGCGTGACGTTCAGGTTCCGCTGAAGGACGGTCGCCATGCCAGAAAAATCCGTTCGAGAGTGCGTACGATGAAATCGACGCCGAGGCCGAGCAGCGCGTAGACGACGAGGCAGACGACGATGACGTCGGTCTGGAAGAACTCGCGGGCATTGGCCATCAGGTAGCCGATGCCGGCCGTCGCGTTGATCTGCTCGCCGAAGACCAGCGCCAGCCAGGCGATGCCGAGCGAATAGCGTAGGCCGACCAGCGCGTTGGGCAGCGCGCCGGGCAGCACGACATGGCGGATCAGCGCGGCGCGCGACAGGTCGAGCGTGCGGCCTGCCTCGATCAGCGACAGGTCGACGTTGCGGATGCCGGCATAGACGTTGAGATAGAGCGGGAAGGCCGTGCCGAGCGCGATCAGCGCGATCTTCGGCGCCTCGCCGATGCCGAACCAGATGATCAGCAGCGGGATGAGCGCCACCGAGGGCACGGTGCGCATCATCTGCATCGGCGCGTCGACCACGTCCTCGCCGAGCCGGAACAGGCCGGCCAACACCGCCAGCGTGACGCCGATCGTCCCGCCGATGGCGAGCCCGATGAGCGCGCGGCCGAGCGACGTGACCATGGCAGCCTGCATCTCGCCGGTTTCGACAAGCGCGGCCGCGCTGGAGATCACCGTCGAGGGTCCGGCCAGAACCTCGGGCGGCAGCACACCGCTGACGGAGGCCAGATGCCAGGCAAGAACCAGCAGGACCGGGCCGGTCAACCGGCGCAGCCATCGCGGCAGATTTTTGCCCGAGGCGGAGACGGGCCTGATTTTTTCGAGGGCCAGCCCTTCTGGCGGGCGGGTCGTGGCAGCTGCCGCCTCGCGCCGGCTGGCCGGAGCGGGCGACAATGGAAATGTTCCGAAGGATTCGACCGAACTCATTTCGTCTTCTCCGAAGGCTCAATTGGTCGGCAGGTCGCGATAGACGAAGTTCGCCAGCTTCAGGTCGCCGCTGAGCACGCCGGCTTCCTTCCAGGTCTCGAAGACGGTCTGCAAGGATGCGGCAAGGGTGTCGTCGACCGGCTCGCGTTTGTAGGCGGCTTCGCTCGCATAGAGGTACTCGACGGTCGCCCGATCCTGCTTGGTGAAGGCGGCGTAGAAATCGAGAAAGGCGTCCTTGTTCTGGCGCGACCAGTCGTAGCCGCGCTCGACGCGCGCGACGAAATCGGCGATGGCCGCGACCTTGCCGGGAACGGCGAGCGCGCTGTCGGTTGCGCTGTAGACGCCCTTGCCGGTGTTGATCCCAGGCCCGTCGATGAGCACGGTTGCCTTCAGCGTGCCGATCGAGCGCGCCAGATAGACGCCCCAGGTGCCCCAGGCATCGATGCCGCCGGACTGGAACGCCGCACTGGCATCCGCCGGCGTCAGGAAGGCGAGCTTCACATCATTGGCCGTCAGACCGGCTTTCTTCAGTACGCCGAGCGTAAGGAAATGCGCGACGCTGCCACGTGTCGACGGCGAGATGGTCTTGCCTTTCAGGTCCTGGATCGTCTTGATCGGGCTGCCGGCCGGAACGATCAGGGAACTGCCCAGGCCGCCATTGGTAAAGCTCGCGACCACCTTGATTTTCGAGCCTCCGGCGATCGCGCTAACCGTCGGCGAGTCGGCGGCGCTGCCGATGTCGACGGCGTCGGCCTTGAGCGCTTCGTGCAGGTTGACGGCCGCCGCATAGACCGACCATTCAATCTGATAGGGCACGTCCTTCAGAAGGCCGGCGGCCTCTAGCTTGGCGCGAGTCGCGCCGGTCTGGTCGCCGACGCGCAAGACAACTTTGCTTAGATCCTCGGCAGCCAGGGAAGGCGATGCGCCTGCAAGCGTGAGCGCCGCGAGGCCGCTGAGGACGACCGTGAAGAGACGGCGGGAAATCTTTGTCATGGCAATGCTCGCTTTCGTGAAAGGGGATGGATGGACGGGGTTATTCGGCAGCGATGGTGAGGTCGCGCCGCGCGTAGCGGTTTTCCGGTACCGGGATGCCGAGATTGCCGCGGAAGGTGGAAGCTTCGTATTCGCTGCGGTGGATGCCGCGCTTCTGCAGGATCGGGACGACCTCCTCGATGAAGACCTCAAGCTCCTTCGGCAGCGAGACGTTGTAGACAAAACCGTCGGCGGCGCGGTTTTCCAGCCAGCGCTCCAAGGCGTCGGCGACCCGCTCCGGCGTGCCGACAAAGTCGGTGCGGGGCGTGGCGAAGCGCAGTGCAACCTGCCGGAGCGTCAGATTGTCCTTGCGGGCAGCCTCGATAACGCGGTCGGAATGACTGCGATTGCTGTTGGCGCCATGTGCGGCAACATCCGGGAACGGCGCGTCGAGGTCGTGCTGGAGGAAATCATAGTCGTTGAACGGCCGCCCCAGCATCGACAGCGCATTCTCGATCGAGGTGAGGTTGGCGAAATCCTGGTACTTTCGTTCCGCCTCCTCCTCGGTCGAACCGATCACCGGCCGGATGCCGGGCAGCACGAAAAGCTGGTCCGGGTCGCGGCCGAAGCCGGCGGCCCGCCGTTTGATGTCGTGATAGTAGGCGGTCGCCTCGTCGAAGGTTTCGTGGCCGACGAAGATCGCGTCGGCGCGGCTCGCGGCGAAATTCCTGCCGTCCTCAGACGCGCCCGCCTGGAAGATGGCCGGCTGGCCCTGTGGCGAGCGGGCGATATTTAACGGCCCGCGCACCTGGAAGAATTCGCCTTTGTGGTCGAGACGATGCAGCTTCGACGGCTCGAAGAATTTTCCGCTCGCCTTGTCGTGGACAAGCGCGTCGTCCTCCCATGAATCCCAGAGGCCCTGCACCACGTCGAGATATTCGGCCGCCAGCCGGTAGCGCGTGTCGTGCGCGTAATGCGCCGCCTTGCTGAAGTTCGAGGCGCTGCCTTCGAGCCAAGAGGTGACGACGTTCCAGCCGGCGCGGCCGCCGCTTATGTGGTCGAGCGAGGCGAACTGGCGCGCGACGTTGTATGGCTCGCTGTAACTTACGGTCAGGGTAGCGACGAGGCCGATGTTCGACGTAGCACCTGCCAATGCTGAGAGAATCGTCAGCGGCTCAAAGCGATTGAGATAGTGCGGGCTGGATTTCTCAGTGATGAAGACGCTGTCGGCAACAAACAGGAAATCGAACTTTGCCTGCTCGGCGAGTTGGGCCTGCCGCTTGTAGTATTCGAAACTGGTGCTGGCCGTTGGGTCGGCATCGAGATGGCGCCAATCGCCCCAACCCATACCGACGCCGTGCAACATGAAACCGAGCTTCAACTGCCGTTTGCAGCCCATGCATCTCTCCGTCGACAATGGCCGGCAAGGCACCGACGATAGAAGTATATTAAGTCTATAAATCTTATAGACTAGGCATTCCTTTCTGATTTTGAGCACAAAGCGAAACGCAGCTTCCATCGGAGAACCCGGCTGCCGGTCTCTGATTGCGATGGCTAGCGGTTCGTAAGCGGGGCTCTGACCGTACCTTCTTTGCACCCGTCTGCCGAGGCACCTTCACGATCCGATTTAGGGGAACGCTTTGGCTCCAGATTTCACTATAGACTTGGGCCGGTGAGCGAGGTCCGGCGCTTAGAGATCATCAACGGAGCGGCTGGCCGCCGGCGTTGGTCAGCCGACGACCGAGCGCCGATCCTGGAGGAGACGTTGGCCCAGGATGGTGTCAGCAATGGCACGCCAGCACGGTTTGGCGCGGCAACGGCTGTTCGCCTGGCAGCGCGGGGCGCGCAAGCAATTGGAGATTGGGCACCGCCCACTTTCGTGCCGGCAGTCGTGGCCGCTCCCGAACCGATGGAGGCGAAGGAGCCGAGCCGCGAGGGAAACGGCGGGCGCCAGGACGTACTGCCTCGATCGAGCTGGACTGGTCATGCGTCACGGCGAGGATCGGCAGCGGTGCCTCACCCGCCATAATCGCGGCGGCTAATCGTTGGATATGATCGCGACGTTGCCTGCTCTCAGCGCGAAAGCGGTGAAATGACGCAAACACGACGTACGGCTTAGTCGCCGGCAACGTCCGCTTTCAAGGAATAGCAATCCGGCCCTGACAACCGAGATGCGGCGCGAAGCAGCCATCGGACCAATGGTCAGATCGCGGTGAACCCGTTGTCTACAAAGAGATGCGTGCCTGTAATAAAGCTCGACTCGTCGCTCGCAAGGAAAAGAGCCGCCTGTGCCACCTCTTCGGGCTCTCCTATACGGCCCTGTTGGACTGCGAGTGCAGCTTCTGACGTATCGACACCGAGGCGGCTGAGTTCGTCTACCTCACGTAGGCCATGTGGTGTCCGCACGAAACCGGGACAGACCGCATTGCACCGGATGTTGCGGTCGCGGAATTCGACAGCGATAGCGCGCGCAAACATATGGCACGCGCCCTTGGTCGTGTCGTAGAGAACCTCCATCGGGGTGGCGGCCACAGCAGAAATCGACGATGTACAAACAATGGAACCTCCACCGCCTGCGATCATTTGGGGGATCACAGCACGCGTCATCAAGAACATTGATCGGACGTTAACGGCGTGGAGCCAATCCCATTCATCAACTGTCGTCTCCAGGAGCGGTTTGATCACAATCGTTCCGGCATGATTGAACAACGTGGTGATCCGGCCAAAGGCTTCGGATGCTTGCCCGACCGCAGTCTTAACCTGGGCTTCGTCTGAAACGTCAGCGACAAAGAAGTCTGCGGCACCACCCGCTGCGCGAATGTCTGCGACAGTTTCCGCAGCAGCCTCGCCATTGCGGTCGACGATCGCAACCTTGGCGCCTTCAGCGGCAAAAAGGCGCGATGCCGCGCCTCCCATGCCAGTCGCACCGCCGGATATGATCGCGACCTTCCCCTGCAATCTCTTCGGCATCGGCAATCTCCCTTAAATGAGGAGGATGAAGCCCCGGGCTTCAACCTAGGTGTCATTTCCAAGGACGTTGTCCTTGATCAATCTAGCTATGGGTGGTTTTCCGCCGAGGGCGGCGTGAGGTCTGCGGTTGTTGTAATCGCCGAGCCATGCAGGCATTGCGGCGGTTCGCTGTGCGGA
>NZ_JBIRCY010000111.1:0-9985 GCF_044326205.1 Mesorhizobium sp. IMUNJ 23232 | reverse complement strand
TCGACTGCGCGGTGTTGTTCTGGCATTGTCATGAACGTCCATCCGAGGCTCCTGGCTGGCGGTCGCGTGTGTGGTAACCGCAACCTCGCATCCAAGCCTCGGACGGACAACCTCCATAGCAATGACACCTAACCCACAAAAAGCATCCTCCGCAGCCTAGGGTGTGTTGATATTCAGGTGATGCCGGCCTGCAAATGGCGGCTTTCTGCGCTTCCGGTACTCACGTACCGAAATGTACGCTGCGTTCGTCGCTTCGCGACCCCAAAATCCACCTTTTTCGGCTCGGCCTCACCTGAATCTCAACACACCCTATTGCTTCCGCAAGGTCTTCAACACTTCCAGGCTCGGATGGCCGTCGGCGTCCATGCCGGCTTGCAGTTGGAACGCCTTGATCGCCGACCGCGAGCCTTCGCCGATCTTGCCGTCTGCCTTGCCGTCATAATAACCGTGCGCGGTGAGCCGCTCCTGAAGCTCCTGCTTCTCGGCGAAGGACAGTTTTGTGAACGGCCGCTTCCAGTCCTGCGCCAATTCGCCATAGCCGGCGATCTGGTCGGCGAGCAGGCCGACCGCAAGCGCGTATTTGTCGGAATTGTTGTAGCGCTTGAGCACATAGAAATTCTTCGCCATCAGGAACGCCGGGCCGCCTCGCCCGTCAGGCACCTTGAGTTCCGCTTTGTCGCCGCCGTTGCGGAAAGGTTTTCCGCTCGGCCGCTCGATGCCGAGAGCAGCCCATTTCGACAGCGACATCGAGCCTTTCGGGAATTTCGTGCCCGCCGGGAGCACGACCTCGTATCCCCAGGTCTTGCCAGCCTGCCAGCCGTTCTTCTTCAGCAAATTGGCGGCGGTGGCCAGCGCGTCGGGAACCGAGTTCCAGATGTCGCGGTGGCCGTTTCCATCGATGTCCACGGCGTAAGCCTGGTAGGAGGTCGGGATGAACTGGGTGTGGCCCATGGCACCGGCCCAGGAGCCCATCAGATGGCTCTCGTCTATGTCGCCCGTCTGCAGGATCTTCAGTGCGGCGATCAACTGGGTGCGCGCGAATTTCGCCCGCTTCTTGTCGGCGTAGGCGAGCGTCGCCAGCGAGCGAACGACATTGCGCATCACCTTGTCGTTCTTGAGGATCTCGCCGTAGTTCGATTCCATCGACCAGATGGCGAGCAGGATGTTGCGGTCGACGCCGAAACGGGCCTCGATCTTGTCCAGCCATGGCTTCCATTTCTTCGCCATGGCGCGGCCGACCTCTACCGACTGCTCGTGCACCCGGTTGTCGAAATAGTCCCAGACGGGAGCCGTGAACTCCGGCTGGAACCGCGCCTTCTCGATGACCTCGGGGTCGGCGGAATCGATCCCCCGGAAGGCCCGGTCATAGGTCGCGCCGGAAATCCCGCTTTGCACGGCGGTTGCGCGGAAGCCCGCTACCCAGCGCTCGAAGCCGGCATCGGCAAAGGCCGGCGTGGCTGAAACGAATAGTGCAATCGACAGGCCGGCAGCCGCCGCGGCGCCGGCAAAGCGTCTTGCGGTGTTGCGAACGAGCATGTTTCCCTCCAGTTCGATATACTGAAGACTCATTCATCGCCAAAGGCGGTTAGCAATTGGTTTACCATAGGGTCGGTCGGAACCAAAATTTGTGCAATGGGTTGTTGGCAGCGTCCCACCTGTTGCATTCGGGGAACTATTCCTAAATTCAGGCATGACAATGTCTTCCGGGCTCATCGCAGCCGCAAAGCATGAATGGATACTTTAGACGATGAAGCGAGTCAGAAAAGCTGTCTTCCCCGTTGCAGGGCTTGGAACAAGGTTCCTGCCGGCGACTAAATCGATCCCGAAGGAAATGCTCACCGTCGTCGACCGGCCGGTGATCCAGTATGTGGTCGACGAGGCGCGGGAAGCCGGCATCGAGCATTTCATCTTCGTGACGGGACGCAACAAGGGCGTCATCGAGGACCATTTCGACCTGCAGTTCGAGCTCAACGAAACGCTGGCGCAGCGCGGCAAGACCGAGCAACTGGATTATCTCACGAAACTGCAGCCCGGACCGGGCCAGACCAGTTTCACCCGGCAACAGGTGCCGCTCGGGCTCGGCCATGCCGTGTGGTGCGCGCGCGACCTGGTCGGCGAGGAGCCCTTCGCCTTGCTGCTGCCCGACATGATCATGCAATCCGAGAAGAGCTGCCTCAAGGAGATGGTCGAACTCTATGGCGAGACCGGCAACAACATCATCGCCGTGCAGGAATGCGATCCCGCCGAAACCCACAAATATGGCATCGTCGGCAAGGGCAGGGACGTGCACAACGGTTTCGAGATCACCCAGATGGTGGAGAAACCGAAAGCCGGAACGGCACCGTCCAACCTCTTCATCAATGGCCGTTACATATTGCAACCGGAGATATTCGAGGTTCTGGCCAGCCAGGAGCGGGGCGCCGGCAACGAGATCCAACTAACCGACGCGATGCTGAAGCTCGAGAAGCGCCAGCCTTTCTTTGGTTATCACTATCGCGGCAGCACCTATGATTGCGGCTCGCCGGAGGGGTTCGTGGAAGCCAACATCGCTTTCGCGCTGGCGCAGCCGGCGATGCGGAGCGGCGTCCTGGCGATGCTGGAACGCCTGATCGCCGACCTCGATCCAGGCGAGACGCAACCCGTGGAATAGGCGCGGGTTCGGGCGCTGGAGCTTCGGCTCAGCGCTGGACCTTCAGGCCGAGGAAGACACTGTTGGCCGTGTAAGCACGGCCTTCAATGTTGCTTTCCTGGCCTTCATATCGCAGCCGCCCGGTGACGCCGGCATAGCGGTTCAGCCACCAGGTTGCACCGACTTCCGCATTGTACAGGAGGTCGTGCGAATCCGAATCGGCATAGTTGCGGTAGCCGAGGCCTAGCTTGGCGTTGGCGGTCAGGTTGGCGCGCACCTGACGTTCGACGTCGACCTGCACGGCGTGCAGAATGGAGCCGCTTTCGCCTGCCGTCGTCGTGCCCTCCATGGTGGTGGCGGCTTCGATGTTGACGGTCGTCTCCCGCTCGGGTGACCAGGTGAGCAGGGCGCTGAGCGTCGGGCCGTCGATCGGCACGAGCCGATCGTCATCGAATTTCTCGTGAATCCAGCCGCCCGAGATTTCTCCCGTCAGCTTCTCGTTCAGGTCGAGTTCGACGCCGGCGCGTGCGCCATAACGATCGTTGGACCTGCGATAGCCTGCGCTGTCGACTTTCTGGTCATAGAACTGGCGGCCGCCCTCAACCTCGACGAAGGGTGTTATCGCCGGCGAGATTTCGTAACCAGCACGCAACAGACCCGTCACAAGGGTGGCGTTGCGGTCCTTCTGGGAGAGTGTTTCGCCGTCGTCGAGATCGGCATTGCCATAGACATCGCGATCGATCCGGGCGGTTATGCCGAAACGCGCCTTGCCGACATCCTTGTCGAGGCCCAGGCTGCCGCTGAAGGTCTGGTGGATGGGGTCCGAGGCGGTCCCTTCGATCACCACCGGCGATGAAGCGGTCTCCGGCAAACGCAGGTACTCCAGCGTGCCGCGACCTTGAAGCTCTTCGGAGATATCGAGGTTCAGCCCCGCAACGGCGCCTATGCGCGAGTCTTCCAGCTCGAATCCCGAGATCGACCGGCGGAAGGTGCCGTAGGCATCGAACGTCGCGGAGTTATGGCTCCAGTCCGACAAGGCGTTCAGCCGCAGGGTGGTCTCCGACAGCACGGCCTTCTGGCCGTCGACACTGTAGTTTGCGTTCGAGGTGACGGTAACACCTTGTTCGATCGTAGGACGCAGGATGAAGGTACCGACGCGGATGCCCAGCGGAGCGTAGGGATTCTCCGGTTCGGTGCGCCCGTCGAGCACTTCGATCGCCTCGATCCGATCGGCGTCGTCCGGGACGCCGATCCTTTCAGTCGGACCGATCGGCTCGGTGCGGACGGTTCCGGTGGTCTCGTTCCCCTGGTCCTGGGCGGGTACTCCGCTCCTCGTGTCGCGCGTGTTGGGCCGAGGTGTTTCTTCTGTCTGCTGCTGTTGCCGCTCGCGGCTCTGCTTGCGCTCGCGCGCGGTCGAAGGTGGCCGTGTGCCCGGTATGGGCAGGTCCTCGGTGAACGTCTTCTTGTCCCCCTGATCCTGAGGGAAAAGCGTGCCGGACGGGTCGGAACTGTCCAGAGGCGGCTCGTCGGGAACGGCGCCGGGACTGACGGGGATGTAGGGAGCCGGGGGCGGCTGGTCTGCGGAACGAGCCTGCGTAGCGCCTGTGGTCAGCGGATCGGCGGAAGCAGCTCCTGGCTGGATGGCTCCCCGCAAGCCGCCGGCATCCTGCGCCGAGACAGGACCTGTCATCGCCCAGACGCTCGCCGAGGCCAGCAGAAGGCAGATCGCCTTCGCCCGCAGGCTGAACGTTGGCTTGATGCGGACCTGCGGCATAACTTTCCAATGGTTCGGTGACGCCTGCGCGTCATGCTTACCGAACCGTAAATGCGGATGGTTAATGTTGTGTTGCTCGTAAGACTGCGGTGGGCAACCGCGTCTTGATGGTGGACAGAATGGCGTCAAAGCGCTAAGCGCTCACCCATGGCTCTCGCTTCCGTGATACAATCCGATCGCTCCTTCTCGATCGCGTCGGCCCTCAGAACGGTCTCGATCGAGCAGGCGGGCGTGACGGCGCTTCTTGCTGCCCTGAACAACGGCCTGTCCGAGCCTTTTGCTCAGGCGGTCGAACTGATCTCCTGCATCGAAGGGCGTGTCATCGTCACCGGGGTCGGCAAGAGCGGCCATATCGGCTCGAAGATCGCCGCGACGATGGCCTCGACCGGAACGCCGGCCTTCTTCGTGCATCCCGCCGAAGCCAACCACGGCGACCTCGGCATGATCGCCAAGGACGATGCCATCATCGCCATGTCCTGGTCCGGCGAGACAGCCGAACTCAAGGGTATCATTGCGTATTCCAGGCGCTTCTCCATCCCGCTGATCGCCATCACGTCAGGCACCGAGTCGGCACTGGCGCGGGCCGCGGATGTCGTCATCAACTTGCCGAAGACGCCGGAGGCGTGCCCGCACGGGTTGGCGCCGACGACCTCGACATTGCAGCAGCTCGTCATCGGCGATGCGATGGCGATCGCGCTGCTCGAGATGCGCGGCTTCACGCCGGATCATTTCCGTACCTTCCATCCGGGCGGCCAGCTCGGCGCCAGCCTGACCAAGATCAGCGACATCATGCATACAGGCGACGGCATACCGACCATCCTCGTCGGCTCCGGCATGAAGGAAGCCATCGTGGCGATGTCGAGCAAGCGATTCGGCTGCGTCGTGGTCGTCGATGCGGAGGGAGGCCTCGCCGGTATCATCACCGACGGCGACCTCAGGCGCAAGATCGGCGAGGATCTGCCGTCGAAGACCGTCGATCAGGTGATGACGCGCAATCCCAAGTGGATCGAGCCGGACGAACTGGCGGCTTCCGCGCTGCAGCGCATCCAGTCGTCGTCGATCACCGGGCTGATCGTCGTGGAAGACAGCAAGGTGGTCGGCTTCGTCCACCTGCACGATTTGCTGAAGATCGGCGTCGCGTAGACCGCGGCGTCAGACCGCGACCACCACCAGTTCCACGTCGCCCACCGAAACCACCTTCACCCGCGATCCGACCGGAAGGTCGGGGCCGGAGACGCGCCACAGCGTGTCGCCGAGCTGGATGCGGCCATAGCCTTCGCGGATCGGCTCGGTCAGCGTCGCGGTACGGCCGATCAACTGCTCGCCGCGGCGGTTGAGCAGGGGCTGGTCGCTTTCGGTCTTGCGCCCGCCCATCAGCTTGTAGCCGGCGTAGGCGGCAACCAGCGACAGCGCCAGGAAGACGATCACCTGGATTTGCCAACCCCAGAAGGCGGAGTCCCAAAGCGCCAGCGAGATCGCGCCGACGACAAGCGCCGCAAGGCCGATCCACAGCAGGAAGAAGCCGGGCACCACGATTTCTATGGCGAGCAGCGCCAGCCCCAGCACCATCCAGTTCCACGGACCCAACTGGCCCACCAGCCATTCGATCATTGGGGTGTCCTCAGTTCTGATCCGGTACGCGCGTCACGGGCGGACGGGCGGACGAACGCGAGGGGGTCGTGGCGCCGTCGCCGAAAACGTCACGGGCGATCGCCCCGATGCCGCCCAGCGATCCGATGAGCGACGAGGCTTCGAAGGGCATCAGAATGATCTTGCTGTTCGGCGCCGAGCCGATTTTCGCCAACGCCTCGGTGTATTTCTGGGCGACGAAGTAGTTGATCGCCTGAATGTCACCCTTGCCGATCGCGTCGGAGACGACCTGGGTCGCCCGGGCTTCGGCTTCCGCGGAGCGTTCGCGTGCCTCGGCGTCGCGAAAGGCGGCCTCCTTGCGGCCTTCCGCTTCGAGCACCTGGCTCTGCTTGAGGCCTTCCGCCTCCAGAATTTGAGCCCGCTTGTTGCGCTCGGCCATCATCTGGCGCGCCATGGACTCGACAAGGTTCGCCGGCGGGTTGATGTCCTTGATCTCGACGCGCGTCACCTTGATGCCCCAGGGGTGCGCCGCTTCATCAACCACACGCAGCAAACGCTCGTTGATGACGTCGCGATTGGAAAGCAGTTCATCCAGCACCATCGAGCCCATGACCGTGCGGATGTTGGTCATGGTCAGCGTCAGGATTGCATTCTGCAGATTCGAGACCTGATAGGCGGCCTGAGCGGCATTGAGGATCTGATAGAACGCTATGCCGTCGACCGCGACGGTGGCGTTGTCCTTGGTGATGACCTCCTGTGTGGGAACATCGAGGACCTGCTCCATCATGTTCATCTTCGCCCCGATGCGATCGATGAAAGGCAGGATCAGGTTGAGGCCCGGCGTCAATGTCTTGGTGTAGCGGCCGAAACGCTCGACCGTGTAGTTGTAGCCTTGGCTTACCGTCCTGATGGCAGAGAACAGTATTGCGATGACAACGACTGCGAGAACGAAGATGGTGATGTCGAAGCCGGTGAAATCCATGCAAATCCCTCCAGTTGCAGCGCCGGCCGCGCCGAGAGCGCCGCCCGGCCTCACGAATCACTTAGGTTGGTTCGGGTAGCTATACAATCAGGCGCTGTCCGAAACGCCGGCGATCAGCGGGGAAAGGCGAAAAGTGCGGCGTCCGTGTCTTCGCCGCCATCGAGCGCGGTCGCGATCAGTTCGGAAGCAATCTGCGAATAGGTGATGCCGTTGCCGCCATAACCCATGACGGCGAAGAGGTCTGGCTTGCGCGGGATGGTCCCGATCATCGGCAGACCGGTGGTGGTGGTGCCGAACGCCCCGGCCCAGGCGAATTCTGGCGACGTGTCGATCCCAGGGAACATGCGCCGGAGCTTTTGCGAAATGATCGCGGTCTTTTCCTCGATCATCGAATCGCGCAGGGTCTCGTCGCTGAATTCCTCGTCCTCGCCACCACAGATGATGCGCCCGTCATGCGTGGAGCGCATGTAAAGATAGGGGTCCGAGGCCTCCCAGATGAAAGCCGCGCCGGGCCAGACGTTGCCTTTTTGTGGCCGCGTCGCGATGGCGAAGGTCGAGATTATCTGGTGTTTTGTTGCCGGCACCGCGTCCATCAGTTCGTAGCCGGTGGCGAGCACGACGCTTCTTGCCGAAATGACCGGGCCGTCCTTGGTGGCGACCGTCACCTCGTCCGATGTTCCGGCGATCGTCGTCGCTTCGACCGGCGCATAGAGACGCCCCTTGCGATCCAGCACCTTCTTCAAGAGTCCCGCCGTGAGTTTGCGCGGGTCGAGCGCGAGATTACCATAGCTGAGCAGCGCGGAACGGCCCTTGATGCCAAAGCGTTCGGCAAGCTCCAGCGGCTTCAGATAGTCGGCGCGGAGCCCAACTTGACGCCGTGCCTCACCTTCCTCCCGTAACTGCGTCGGTGACAACACATTGCCGTCGAGGAACAGCGATTGCCGGGGTTCCATCAGGCAGTCGATCTGCAGCTCCTCGATGCGCGCCTGCAAATTGGCGACCGCGAGACGGGAGCGCCGCCACGCGGCTTCCGCCTTATCGCGCCCGATCTTGCCGGCCAGCAGCGAGAGCGGCTGGTCGATCTCGTATTGCACCAGCGCGGTCGTCGCGGCGGTCGAGCCGGCCAGCGGCCCGCGCCGGTCGATGCAGACAACGTCGTGGCCGTTGGCGGTCAGCGCCTCGGCGATCATCGCGCCGCTGATGCCCATTCCGACCACCAGGACATCGGTCTTGATGTCCTGCCTCAGACTAGTCGTCGGAACGCCCGGTGCGCGGTAGGCGGACCATACCGGGCGTCCGGTGCGAAGATCGAGTTTGCGCTGCATGAGATTTCCAGGTCGGAGGCGAGCGTCAACGGCGTAGCGCCACCGGCGTTCCCTGAGTGGTCGAAAGCCGGCTCAGATCCAGCCGGAAAGTTCGCGGCGGACCACCGTCTCGATGACCTCCATGCCTTCGGGAGAATCGTTGAGGCAGGGGATGTGGGAGAAATTCTGTCCGCCGGCGTGCAAGAAAATCTCGGCGGCCTCGACCGCGATCTCCTCCAGCGTCTCGATGCAGTCGGCGGAGAAGCCGGGGTTGACGACGGCAATGGATTTCACACCCTCGCTCGCCAGTTTCTCAACCGTCTTGTCCGTGTAGGGCTGCAGCCATTCCTGCGTGCCAAAACGCGACTGGAAGGTGGTGATGAGCTTCTGCTCACTCCATCCAAGTTTTTCGCGCAGCAGTCGGATCGTTTCGAGGCAGTGGACGCGGTAGGGGTCGCCCTTGTCCGAATAGGGTTTCGGAATGCCATGGAAGGAGGCCAGCACCACCTCCGGTTCGAAAGGCAGCGTCGCCAGATGTTTCTCGATCGAGCGGGTGAGGGCTTCGATATAGACCGGCTCGGCATAGTAGGGCGGCACGCTGCGCACGGCGGGCGCGTTGCGCATGGTCGTCAATGCGTCGAACAGCTTGTCGTTGGCGGTCGCCGTCGTCGTCGCCGAATATTGCGGATAGAGCGGGAAGGTGAGGATGCGGTCGCAGCCTTGGGCGGTCAGCCGATCGACGACGCTCTTGATCGAGGGATTGCCGTAGCGCATTGCCCAGTCGACGACGATCCTGTCATCGCCGGCGAAGACCGCCGCCAGCTTTTCGCCCTGGGCGCGGGTGATCGTGCGCAGGGGCGACTCGTTCCTCTCGCGGTTCCAGATTTTTGCGTAATTGGCGCCGGATTTTCGCGGGCGGGTGGTGAGCACCGCGCCGTAGAGGATCGGATACCAGATGAAGCGCGGCAGTTCGATGACGCGCGGGTCGGAGAGGAACTCTCTGAGGTAGCGCCACATCGGCCAGAAATCGGTGCCGTCCGGCGTGCCGAGATTGACCAGCATCACGCCGACCTTCGCGGGCGCTGCGAGATGCCCACCCGCCTCCGTTGCGATGGAGGACGGCCGTTTCAATCCCGGTCCGGCAGTGGTTGCAGTCATAAGGCTGTGCTCCCCGACAGCCGTTACCTAACCCGAAACCCGCCAAATTCAATGCAGCGTCTGGCCGCACATGACAACGGCCCGGCATGAGGCCGGGCCGCTGGCATTCCATGCATTCCGCCTCAGTTGGCCGGCGGGATGGTCAGCGTCGCACCGACCGGAATGAAGTGCGGCTTGTAGGGGTTGGCGTCACCGATCAGGTGCCACTTCTCGCCGTCGCCATAGACCTTCACGGCGATGTCCCAATAATTGTCGCCGGCGACGACGACGTGAGAGGTTTCGGGCTTTGCGGCCGGAGGCGTGGTTTCGGCAGGCGCGGTGGCGGTTGCCGGAGCCGCGGGCGCGCCTTCCGCGGGGGCGGCCGGTGCGGGCTCGCCGGCTGCCGGCGGGGCTTTGGTGATGTCGGCCGATCCGGCCGGAAGTTCAGGCAAGGCGACTTCCGGAGCGGGAGCCGCCGGAGCCGCTGCGGCAGGGGCTGGCTCGGCGGCGGGCGCTGGCTGAGCGGGCGCCGTTGTGGCCGGTGCAGGCGCCGGTTCGGCCGGCGCGGC
>NZ_JBIRCY010000110.1:0-10039 GCF_044326205.1 Mesorhizobium sp. IMUNJ 23232 | reverse complement strand
GGCGAATGGCTCATCATCGCCACCAACCGCCCCGACCCGAAACAGGCGCTCAACGACTATCGAAAGCGCTGGGGCATCGAGTGCATGTTTGGCGATGCCAAGACCCGCGGTCTCAACATCGAAGACACCCACATCACCGATCCCGAAAAGCTGGCAAGCCTCATCGTCATCATCATGCTCGCCATCACATGGGCCTATCGCTGCGCCACGCATTCCATGGGCATGAAGGCCATTCGCCGCAAAAGCCACGGCAGACCCGCAAAATCATGGTTCCGCATCGGCCTCGACGCCCTCAGGGACTGGATCGCAAATCGCCCCATCGAAGCCAAAAACGCTTGGGCCGAAAAAGCCCCAAAAAGACCGTTCTCGATCCAATACCCGGCTTGAGTCGTGTACTGTGCGCAAAAGTGACGAAGAAGGACTAAGTAGTGGAAAATGAAAGGAAATCGCAGATTAGCGCATCTCGGCGTTTCGCCATTGCCCCGATGATGGACTGGACGGACCGGCATTGCCGGTTCCTCCATCGCCAGTTGTCGTCGCGCGCGCTGCTCTATACCGAGATGATCGTCGCCGACGCCGCCATCCACGGCGACCGCCAGCGGCTGCTCGGCTTCGGCCAGGCCGAACATCCGGTGGCGTTGCAGCTTGGCGGGTCGGATCCCGCCAAACTCGCCGAGGCGGCGCGCATCGGCGAAGGTTTCGGTTATGACGAGATCAACCTGAACTGTGGCTGCCCGTCAGACCGGGTGCAGTCTGGCACGTTCGGCGCATGCCTGATGAAGACGCCGGATCTGGTTGCCGCCTGCGTCGCGGCGATGAAGCGCGTTGTGCACGTTCCCGTTACAGTAAAATGCCGCATCGGCGTCGACGAGCAGGACCCGGAACCGGCACTCGACATGCTTGCCGACGCCGTCTTCGCGGCAGGCGCCGACGCGCTGTGGGTGCATGCGCGAAAAGCGTGGCTGCAAGGCCTCAGCCCGCGCGAGAACCGCGATGTTCCGCCGCTGGATTACGGCCGCGTCTATAGGCTGAAGCAGCGGTTGCCTGGAAAATTCATAGGCATCAATGGCGGCATCCAGACGCTGGCGGAGGCGGCCGGTCACCTCCGCCATGTCGACGGCGTCATGCTCGGGCGCGCCGCCTATCATACGCCGGCGATTCTTGCCGGCGCAGATGCTCTGATCGGCGTGGCCTCGCGTCAGGTCGACTTCGCGGCGCTGCTTGAGACGATGGCCGCCTATGCCGACGCTCATGTCGCGCGCGGCGGCCGGCTGTCGCATGTCGCCCGCCACATGGTCGGGCTTTTCCATGGCCAGCCAGGCGCCCGGCGTTTCCGGCAGATCCTGTCGACCGAGACAACCCGCTCGGATGCTAGGTCCGATGTTCTGCGTCGCGCATTCGCTGCAATCGACGAGGCCGCGCAGGCGCAGGAAGCGGCCTGACCTGCCGACTATCAGAGACGCAGGTCGCCATTTGACCCGCATCATGATCGAGCGCCGGAAAGGCTGGCCGGCACCTCAGCGCATCGCCCGCGCAAATTTGCGAACCACCCCTTGTTGACGGGCGTACTGCGCAGCCGAACGATTTGCGCGAGCAATTTGCGGCGGACAAATGGCCGCCGGCCATAATCCTGCCCGTTTCACGACACATTCGATTAATCGCACACTAAGAAGTTTCTGCTTACAAGAGGGGCGGGGCTTCGCATCTCCGGCAACATCCTGCACAAAGAATGCAGGAGCGGACGGAGACGGTGCGCAGACGAATTGGTTGGGGACGATCTGGAATGGCATTATTGGCGCGTCCGCGGCTCAGCCGCGCAACGTCCGTCGCCGTGATTGCGCTCTGTGCGGGGTTTCTCGCTGCTTGCGCCAGCGAACAATCCAAGTCCATGGTCAGTACCAAGACCCGATCCAAGGAATATTTCGCCGAATCCATCTGGGGCGTGAAGGCCAGCCCGCGCGTCACCAACAAAAGATCCAACCTGCCGCGCGGCGGCGGCCGCGACCAGACGGGCAAGCCCTACAAGGTCCGCGGCAAGATGTATTACCCCAGGGAAGACAAGAACTATAAGAAGGTCGGCTACGCCTCCTGGTATGGCGACGCTTTTCACGGCCGGCTCACCGCGAATGGTGAAATCTACGACATGACTCACCTCACGGCCGCGCATCCGACCATGCCGCTGCCGAGTTATGCGCGTGTCACCAACATGAAGAACGGCAGTTCGGTGATCGTGCGCGTCAACGATCGCGGACCGTATTCGAACGGCCGGCTGATCGATCTGTCGAAAAAGGCCGCCGACATGCTGGACTATTCGCATACAGGCACGGCGCAGGTGAAGGTCGAATATGTCGGCCGCGCGCCACTCGACGGGCGTGACGACCAGTATCTGATGGCGTCCTACCATCCCGGCAACAAGGCTCCCGATCCGTCGGACGGGATGCCGACCGGCGTGATGATCGCTATGAACGGCGCAACCCCGAGCGGCGGCGCGATCGGTGAGAAGCCGGCTGTGGCCTTCCCCGGCGCGTTGACCGACGTCGCGCCGGCGCCTGCCGAACGACCCGAGGCGCAGCCGGTTATGACGGCCGCCGTTGCCGACAGCTTCGACATCGTTCTGCCGGCCTTCGGACCGATCGCACCCGAGCGGCCGTCGATTGAAAACATCATTCAGACCCAAATGGCCATGGCGACGATGTCCTATGCGCCGGGCGGCGATACGTCGGTCGCTCGCGCCTTCGACGCCCTCGAAGGGACGCGCTCGACAGCGGCGGATGCGGCCTCGTGGAAGCAGCCCGATGCAGACGGCACAACAAAGGCCTCCGGCGAGCCCTTTGTCGCCGCCGGCACCTTTACGGACAAAGGTGAAGCGGAACGCGTCGAGCAGGCGCTAGCCAGCTTCGGTCGTACCACATTCGAGGCTTCCACAGCGGACGGCCAAGCCGTTTATTCTGTGAACCTCTATGAGGATGGCCGCAACTCCCTTGACGATTTGCTCGAAGCCGCCTGGGACAATGGCGCGCCGGATGCGATCGCCGTTCGCGACTGACCGTCAGCGCCCCTTCCATCGCCGTTCTGCGGCCGGGGTTCCGCGCTGGACCGTGGCCATCATCAGCCTGAAATCGATTGCACTCGCGGTGGCTTTTGCTTGGCTCCCGCCAGGCGGTGCCACCGCAGCACCATTCGAGACCAAGGCGTCCGAAGCGTTGATGGTGGACGCAGAGACCGGCACCATCCTGTTCGCCAAGGAACCCGACAAGCAGATCGCGCCTGCGGCACTTGCCAAGCTGATGACGATGGAAGTCGTGTTCCATGCGATTGGGGAACGGCGCTCAACGCTCGACGATACTTTCACCGTCAGCGAGAACGCTTGGCGCACCGGTGGCGCACCGTCCGGCGGCTCGACGATGTTCGCCGCGCTGAAGTCGACGATCCGGCTCGGCGACCTGATTCAGGGCGTGATCGTGCAATCCGCCAATGACGGGGCGATCATCATCGCCGAGGGCATGGCCGGCAGCGAGGAAAAATTTGCGGAACGGATGAACGCCCGCGCCCGCGAAATCGGCCTGAAGACGTCGGTATTCAAGAACGCGAGCGGCCTGCCGGCGGACGGCCAAGTGGTCACCGTCCGCGAACTCGTGCAACTTGCGATGCATATCTGGCGGGGCTACCCGGACTTCTACAAATATTATGCGCAGCCGGAATTCACCTGGAACAAGATCCGCCAGCGCAACCGCAACCCGCTGCTGGCCATGAACATCGGGGCCGACGGCTTGGCGACGGGCTACACCGAAGAATCCGGCTTTGCCGTCGTCGGTTCGGTCAACCGCAACGGCCGTCGCGTTTTCGTCGCGATGAGCGGCATGACCAGCGAACGCGAACGCTCGGAGGAAGCGCGAAAACTGCTCGACTGGGGCATGGATGGACTGCGCAAGACCGGCCTGTTCGCAGCCGGCGATGTAGTTGGCCAAGCAGTCGTCTACGGCGGCGCGAAATCCACCGTGGCGCTCACGGCGAAGGCGCCCGTGGCGATCTTCGTTCCGGCTGATGATACCGGACAGGTCTCGGCACGCATCGTCTATGACGGTCCGGTCGTCGCGCCGGTGGAGCAGGGGGCACTTATCGGCCAGTTGAATATCTGGGTCGGCGAGACGCTCAGCCAGGAGATTCCGCTCTACGCCGCCGAGCCGGTCGGGAAGGGTGCCTTGCATAGCCGTGCGGCCGATGCCGTCACCGAACTTCTAACAGGCTGGATTCGTTGAAATTTTCTGGGTCTCGCCAAATGGCGGGATCTTGAAAGACGAACCGAGCAGACAGCATCGTAGACCTCGATGCCCATGCGTCCTATGTAGGATCCGGATTGCGGAATCGAGGCCGGCCGATTTGGCGCGCGGATTGTTCATAAGTTTTGAGGGCGGCGAGGGCGCGGGCAAGTCGACGCAGATCAGGCGCCTGTCCGAAAAGCTGCGCCGCAAGGGCTACGACACGCTGGTTACCCGCGAACCAGGCGGCTCGCCCGGCGCGGAGGCGCTGCGCCACGTCATCCTGTCCGGTGCCGCGGAGCCTTTCGGGCCGCGCATGGAGGCGATCCTGTTCGCCGCCGCCCGTTCCGATCATGTCGAGCAGACGATCCGACCGGCTCTGGAGCGAGGCGCGATCGTGCTCTGCGACCGCTTCCTCGATTCCTCCCGTGTGTACCAGGGCGCCGGCAGCGACGAGAATCGCGGCTTCGTCGAGACACTGGTGCATGTCGCCGTCAACGGCGTGATGCCCGACATGACGCTGATCTTCGACATCGATGCCGAGATCGGGCTGTCGCGCGCCGCCGCACGAAGGGGCGTCGGCGAGGCGGACCGTTTCGAGAAGGAAACCGTCGATATCCACCAGCGCCGCCGCGAGGCCTATCTGGCCATCGCCGAGAAGGAACCTGACCGCTGCATCATCATCGACGCCTCCGCCGACGAGGACGAAGTGGAGGATGTGGTCACCGCCGCGGTGTTCGCCGCGCTTGAAGTGCGCGCCAAGAGCGTCACGCAAGCCCGCGAGGCCGGCTGATGTTTGAACGCATCGCCCCGGAACAGCACGACACACTGGAAGGCATAGCCGAACCGTCGGAAAATCCCTTGCTCGTCGGCCATGCGGAAGCGGCTGCCACGCTCGCCTCTGCCTACCGCACCGGAAAACTGCCACACGCACTGTTGCTCGCAGGCCCGCGCGGCATCGGCAAGGCGACCTTGGCCTATCACCTCGCCTACCATCTGCTGCGCCACCCGGCTTATGAAAACGCGCCGGAAACGCTGGCCGCGCCCGACCCGAATTCACCCTTGTTCCGGCAGATCGCCATGGGTGCGCATCCGGCCATTCTGCACCTGACGCGACCCTTTAACGACAAGACAAAAAAATTCGCGACGCTGCTGACCGTCGACGAGATCCGCCGCGTCAACCGTTTCCTGTCGATGACCTCGCATGACGGCAGCTACCGGGTCGTCATCGTCGATCCCGCCGACGACATGAACATCAACGCTGCCAATGCCTTGCTGAAGAACCTTGAGGAGCCGCCCTCGCGCACGGTGTTCCTGCTGATCACCCATTCTGCAGGCAGCCTGCTGCCGACCATCCGCTCGCGCTGCCAGATGATCCGGCTGCAGCCGCTGTCGGCCAACGAGGTTGAGACCGTTCTTACGGCACTTGGCATGCCGCTGCCCGACGAAGCCGGCAAACGAGCCGCGCTGTTGGAGCGGGCAGGGGGCAGCGTGCGGGATGCTATCCTGTTGTCGGAATTCGGTGGGCTGGAGATTGCCGACACGGTCGACCTGCTGGTCGGCGGGGCGGATTTCGACTTCGCCAAGGCGCACCGCCTGGCCGATGCCGTCAGCGGCCGCGACAACGAGATCCGCTTCGAGCTGATGAACGCGCATCTGCTCGACATCGTCTCGCAGGCCGCCAGCAGCGCGGCCTCGACGGGTGAAATCAGCCGTGCCGGCAATTTTGCGCGCGTCTTTCAGGAATTGCGCATTGCGATAAGTGACACGGACACCTACAATCTGGATCGCAAACAACACACGCTGAACATGATCCTGCGCCTGCACGATACGCTTCGAATGTGACGCCGCATCCGGCCGGGATGGCGGCTGCCGTTCCGTTGCGCTATTCACCCCAAAGAATCGTATCTTCTAGGCTTGGCGACGCACGATCATGTCACGCGAAAAATTCTATCTGACCACACCGATCTTCTATCCCAACGGCAAGCCGCATATCGGCCATGCCTACAATGTCATTGCGACCGATGTGCTGGCTCGTTTCCAGCGGCTCGACGGCAAGGATGTCTTCTTCCTGACCGGCACCGACGAGCACGGCTTGAAGATGCAGCAGAATGCTCTGGCCGAGGGTGTGACGCCGAGAGAACTCGCCGACCGCAACTCGGCCATCTTCCGCGCCATGGACGAAAAGCTCGGCGCTTCCAACGATCAGTATATCCGCACCACCGAACCTCGCCACTACGCCGCAAGCCAGGCCATATGGAAGGCGATGGACGCCAATGGCGACATCTATCTCGGCGGCTATTCGGGTTGGTATTCGGTTCGCCAGGAGGCCTATTTCGACGAAGCCGAAACGACGGTCGGCAACGACGGCGTGCGCCGCGAACCGCTCGGCTCGCCGGTCGAGTGGAACGAGGAGCAGACCTATTTCTTCCGGCTGTCGGCCTATCAGGACCGCTTGCTGGCACATTATGAAGCCAACCCCGATTTCATCGGGCCGGCCGAGCGCCGCAACGAGATCATCAGCTTCGTGAAGTCCGGCCTGCGCGATCTGTCGATCTCGCGTTCGACATTCAATTGGGGCGTACCCGTGCCCGGCGACGACAAGCACGTGATGTATGTGTGGGTCGACGCGCTGACCAATTACATCACCGGCGCCGGCTATCCCAACGAGCAGGATCCGATGTGGCGGTTCTGGCCGGCGGACATCCACGTCATCGGCAAGGACATCATCCGCTTCCATGCAGTCTATTGGCCCGCCTTCCTGATGTCGGCAGGCATCGAACTGCCGAAGCGCGTTTTCGCGCATGGCTTCCTGTTCAACCGCGGTGAGAAGATGTCGAAGTCGGTCGGCAATGTCGTCGATCCGTTCGAGATGGTTGATCACTACGGTCTCGACCAGGTGCGCTACTATTTCATGCGCGAGGTGCCGTTCGGCCAGGACGGCAGCTACAGCCACGAGGCAATCGTTGCCCGCACCAATGCCGATCTCGCCAATGGCCTCGGCAACCTGGCGCAGCGCTCGCTATCGATGATCGCCAAGAACTGTGGCGGCGTGGTGCCGAAGCGAGGTGAGCTAACGGAGGCCGACAAGGTGATCCTCGGCCAGGCGGATGCGGCTCTCGGCATTGCACGCAAGGCAATGGGCGAGCAGGCGATCCACCAGGCCCTGGCGGCGATCTTCGCCGTCGTCGCCGAGGCTGACCGCTATTTCGCCGGCGAGGCGCCCTGGGCGCTGAAGAAGACCGACCCGGTCCGCATGGAGACGGTACTACACACGACTGCGGAAACCGTGCGGCGGCTCGCCATCCTCTGCCAGCCCTTCATGCCGGGTTCGGCCGAAAAACTGCTTGACCTGCTGGCGGTGCCGGCGGACGCGCGCGGCTTCGACCATGTCGCGGACGCTCACGCCCTGGTGCCCAGTACGCCGTTGCCGGTGCCACAAGGCGTATTTCCGCGCTATGTCGAGCAGGCTGCCGAAGGCTGAACCATGCTGGTCGACAGTCACTGCCATCTGGATTTTCCAGATTTCGCTGAGGAGCGCGCCGCAATCGTGCGGCGCGCTCTCGACGCCGGCATAGGCCGCATGGTCACCATCTCGACGCGTGTGAAGCGCTTCGCGCAAGTGCTTGGCGTTGCGGAGGAATTTTCCGAGGTTTTCTGCTCGGTCGGCACCCATCCGCACAATGCCGACGAGGAGCTGGATATCACCGTCGAGGATCTGGTCCGGCTTTCAAAACATCCGAAAGTGGTGGCGATTGGCGAGGCGGGGCTCGACTATCACTATGACAAGTCACCGCGTCTCGCCCAGGCGCTGGGCCTACGCACCCATATCGCGGCGGCGCGCGAGACCGGACTGCCGCTGGTCATCCACGCGCGGTCCGCCGACGAGGATATGGAAGCGATATTGCGCGAGGAAACAGGGAAGGGCGCCTTCCCCTTTGTTCTCCATTGTTTTTCATCGGGGAGGCGTCTCGCCATGGCCGGTGTCGAACTCGGTGGCTACGTGTCGTTCTCCGGCATTCTCACTTTTCGGAACTCCGAGGAATTGCGGGACATCGCCCGCGCTGTGCCGCGCGACCGGCTGCTGGTCGAGACAGACGCACCTTACCTCGCGCCCGTGCCGTACCGCGGCAAGCGCAATGAGCCGGGCTATGTGGCGAAGACCGCCGCTGTCCTGGCCGAGACGATCGGTGTCGACGCAGCCGAGATTGCCCATATCACCACAGGCAATTTCTTTCGCCTTTTCAGCAAGATGCCGAAGCCCTATGATGTGAGCGTCTAAGGCGTGAGTGACCGATTGCGCCTCACCATCCTCGGCTGCGGCTCGTCGCCCGGCACGCCGCGCATGACCGGCGACTGGGGAAATTGCGACCCGACGAATCCGAAGAACCGCCGCACGCGGCCAGCCGCCATGGTCGAGCGTATTGCGGATGACGGCGGCGTGACACGCGTCATCGTCGACACCGGACCGGATCTGCGCGAGCAGATGCTGGCCGCCCAGGTCAAGCGCATCGACGCCGTGATCTACACCCACGCCCATGCCGACCATATCCACGGCATCGACGATCTGCGCAGCTTCATGCTGGAGCAGCGGCATCTGATTGACATCCATGCCGACCAGCCGACACTGGACCGGCTGATGCAGGCTTTCGGCTACTGCTTCGAGACGCCGCCCGGAAGCTCCTATCCGCCGATCCTCAGAGCCCACCGGATCGACCATGCCGAGCCGGTGATCGTCATGGGCGAGGGCGGAGCACTGGCCTTCGAGCCGCTGCCGCAGATCCATGGCGACATCATCTCGCTCGGCTTCCGCATCGGTCCGATCGCTTATTGTCCGGACGTCAGCAACTTTCCGCCGAGCACCGCCGAGCGGCTGACCGGTCTCGACCTGCTGGTCATCGACGCGCTGCAATACCGCACCCATCCCAGCCATTTTTCGCTTGCCGAAGCGCTGGACTGGATCGAAAAACTCGCGCCGAAACGCGCCGTGCTGACCCATATGCACGTACCGCTGGACTACGCCACGGTGCTGGCCGAAACGCCACCGCATGTCGAGCCGGCCTATGACGGACTGGTTCTGGAGGTGCCTTGCCGGACCCCATGAAGCCCACTGAGGCCGGACGCATCATCTTTCTCAACGGCACGTCGAGCGCCGGCAAATCCACCTTGGCGAAAGCACTCCGCGAAGCCTTGAGCGAGCCGTTCTGCTACTATGCGTCCGATCAGCTCGCCGACGCCGGCTTCAGGACGATCAGGCGCGCCCGGCATGGCGGCGCGCCTGGCGAGCGCGAAAAATTCTTCGACGGCTTTCATCGCTCGATCGCGACGTTCGCCGAAGCCGGCAACGATCTGATCGTCGAGCACATCGTCGAGAGCCAGGCCTGGGCTAACCAGTTGAACACGCTGCTGGCACATCTGGATGTGTTCTGGGTCGGCGTGCATGCGCCGATGGACGAGTTGGAACGCCGGGAGCTGGAGCGCGGCGACCGCAGCATCGGCGAAGCCCGTTACCACCTGAAGACCCACGGTTTCTGCCGCTACGATCTGGAGGTCGATACGACCGAACCCGTCGATGAACTGGCCGCGCGCCTTGCCAAGGCATGGCTTCTGCGGCGCGCGGAAGTTCCATAATATATCTTATGCGACTTTTCCGTATTGCCGCAAAGTTAGAATGTCCTGTTTCTGCAAAGTAGGAATGTCGCTCCTGCTTTCGAGGTGCCAGTGTCCCTGCTCACATTGGGGCATTGGGGGTCAGCAGATTGGGACTAATTTTGATGAGC
>NZ_JBIRCY010000109.1:0-10488 GCF_044326205.1 Mesorhizobium sp. IMUNJ 23232 | reverse complement strand
GCACGTCCATCACCTGCGCACGGGTGATACGCGGCATCAGTTCCATCGCGAAACCGGTGACGCCCGCCCGCGCCATCTCGGCAAGCGCCGCATCGTTGCCGTAAGGATCCATGATGGCCAGCACCGCCACGTCGGCCTTGTATCCCTTGAGCTCTGCCGAAGTCGGCCGGCGCACCTTCAGCACGACATCGGCCCGGCCCGCGTCGGCGGCTTTGCCGATGACCGCCCCGGCAGCCTGGAAATCCGCATCGATGATACGAGAGGCCAAACCGGCGCCAGCCTCGACGATCACCTCGAAGCCAAGTCCCACAAGCCGCTTCACCGTGTCCGGCGATGCCGCCACACGCGACTCACCCGAGCCGCCCTCGGCGGGAATGAAGATGATCTGGCTCACGCTTGGCTACCCCTCCCCGGCACGCGGCGCATCAGCGCGCCTGCAATATGATTCAGATTTTGCTACAATCCATAAAATGGACAACTTGTCCACATCTCTGATTGAGAATACTGTCCGATAATTGCCGATGCCATATCGATGGCCAAACGGCGGTTCTGGGAGGTGTAAATGTCCGAGCTCAATGGTGCGAAGCGGTTGCGCTCGCGCGCGTGGTTCGACAATCCGGACAATCCCGGCATGGCGGCGCTCTACCTCGAACGCTATCGGAATTATGGGCTGACCCGCGAAGAACTCGCCATCGAAATACGACCCCGTGTCACAGCCTCGTCGGCCTTGCCGGGCATTCGCCTCGAGAAGCTGATGTCTGTCGAAATCGAAGTCGAGGTCAATTGCCGACAGCTTCTGCAACTCCGCGGCCAAGTTGGTCGTCCCAGTCTACGTTCAAGATCGGTGCTCGATTGGCGAAGAACTGCGATCGATCTGGAATTAGGGCCTGACGATGCGCTATGATTTGTATTCACGCGGGCGACGGAACTCCGGATCCGGTGCCGGCTTCTGCTCTGGGGTTTGACCGGAATGGCTTCTCCTTTCACCGCGGCGATCCGCGGCATGGATGACTGGATCGCGGGACCGGCCTCCCTGCTGGATGAACTCGCGCGCGTCAAATCCGGCAGCCGCGTGGTCGCGCGGATCGCGGACGATGGGAGCACGCTTGAAATCGAGCCGGCGACTAGCCGAAAGCCGTCAGCACCCCTGTTAATACCGATTTCTCCAGACGCGCAGACGCCGGCCGCATTGCGCACTGCGGTGAATGGAAAGGCGGTCCATCTCGGCATCCCGGCGAGCTGGGTGATCGCGCGCCGGATCGAGCTGCCGATGGAGGCTGCCAGCCACGTCGAAGGCATCGTTACGTCGCGGATGGGCGCGCTTTCGCCATTGCCTGCTTCCGATATCTATTTCGGCCACAGGGTCCTCGGGATAAGCCGTGAGGCGCGGCAGATCACCGTCGCCGTCGCGATCGTTCCGAGGTCGCGTGTCGCTGCTGCCTTGGCCTGCCTCAATATGGCCGAGGCCCGCCAGGTCGTGATCTCGGCACCGTTTCCGGAAGGCGATGTCGTGGAAGTATTGACACAGCGGCGACGGGTCACCGGCACGCGTGGCCGGATAAAATTTGTCCTTGCCGGAGCTCTGGGCGTAAGCCTGGTTGCTGCCGTCACCGCTCTGGCGGTCCGGCCGATGATCCAGAACAGCTATGCCGAGCGCCGCGCCGCGGTCGAGGTCCGCGCCGGAAAAGCACGCCAGGCAATCGCGCTGGCGGCGACTCCGGACAAGGCTGAAACAGCGCCGGAGCAGGAGGCGCGGAATATCAAGGACGACGCGATAAGCGCGCTGGGAGCGTTGGACGACCTGGCGGCGGCTCTGCCGATGCATTCCTATGCCATAGAGGTGTCCTTTGCCGAGGGCCGCATGCGCCTCTCCGGTCGGACAATGGATGTGCCCGAAGTGCTGACCGCACTGGAATCGTCGGGTCGCTTCGAAGACAGCAAGCTGGTCGGATCGGCCCTGCGCGGCGAAGACGGCCTCACTTCGGAGTTCGAGGTCGACACCCGCCCGCTCATCCGCACCGGAGGTTCGCTGCGATGAGGACGACACCGCTGTGGCGCGACACTCGGCTTCAATCCCTGGGCGTCATGGCCCTGCTGGTTGTCGGCGCTCTTGTCCTCGTCGCCGATACGCTGTTGTCCTGGCGCGCGGAGGCGGGCTCGCTCGCGCTCTATGAGGAACGCACCGCCTTGCTCGAAAGCCAGGCGTCCACCTCCTTGGTGCCCCCGGGCGCGAACCAGGCTCCGGACCTCGGCGAGGGCAAGATCCTTCTCGATGCGCAGACCAGCGGGCTCGTCTCGGCCGAGTTCCAGCGTCTGCTCTCCAGCCGCGTGGAAAGCGTGGGTGCCGTCATCAGGCGGGTCGACGTTCCCACGGAAGGTCAGATTGACAACATCGGCGATCCTCCATTGGAATCTCTGGAACGCATCCGCTTGACTGCCGATATCGAGGTCATGGAGCAGTCGCTGCCCGATCTCATCTATGCCATCGAGGCCGGTTCGCCCGTCATGGTCGTCGACAGCTTCAGGCTTCGGTTGAACCGAAAGATCGATCTGTTGGGGGGAGACCAGACCTCGAGTTCCATGGACCGGCCGCTGTCGCTGAACGTCACCCTGTCGGCCTTCCGGGAGAAAGGGCCACAGTCATGATGCCCGCGCTGCGCACGACAACGGTCCTCGCCGCCATAGCAGCCTCGGCGAACCTGTCCTTCGGCGCGGAAACGTTGTCGATCAGGGAACGCCTGGTAAGCGACTACGCGGCGCTCAGGGACCGGCCGCTGTTCTCGCCGGACCGGGCTGCCCCGATGGCGTTCAATGCCCCCGAGCCGGAACCTGTTGTCATAGTGCCCGAGCCCGAGCCGGAACCCGAGCCGCCCCCTGCCTCGGCGCCCGATTGGCGATTGGTCGGCATCGTTCGGTCGGCGAGTCTCAACAGCGCAACCTTCACCGCCCCCACCGAAATGGCGGCCTTCACGCTGCGCGCCGGGGAAAGCCGGGAAGGTTGGACCCTGAAGGTAGTCGGCCAGTTTGAAGTCAAGCTCGATGGAGCGGGAGGACGCGCCTCGCTTCGCTTTTCGGACGAGCCGAGCGGTGAACAAATGTTTCCGTCGGAAGAAACGCCGGCGACGCTTTCCGGCGGATGACCCATGAGCTCCACGGCATTCGCATATAAAGCCTTGAGTAGCGAGGGTCGTCTGGAACTCGGTCGGATCGACGCGTCCGATTCCGACGACGCCCTCCAGAAGCTCGGGGCGCGCGGGCTGATCCCGATCAGTGTCGAACAAAGCGGCCAGTCTGAATCGCGCACACCGCTGTTTTCGACCCGGATACCGGCGGCGCAGGTCACGCGCCTGCTCTCCGACCTGTCGATCATGCTGAATGCGGGGATCCGGGTCGACGAAGCGCTGGCGATCATGGAAAAGGAATTCGACAGCGGACGGCTGCAGCCCGTGGTTGGCGGCATTCGCACCGACCTTGCGTCTGGCAACTCGTTCTCACGAGCGCTCGAAGCCTGGCCTGCACTGTTCCCGGCGTTCCAGGTCGCGATGGTTCGCGTCGCGGAGACGTCCGGCAAATTGGCCACTCTCCTGTCTCGCATCGTGCAGGAGCGCCAGAATTTCGAGGCATTGCAGGCCAAGGTCAGCGAGGCGCTGCGATATCCGGCATTCCTGTTTGCCGGCACGATCTGCGTACTGGTCTTCTTCCTGGTGGGGGTCGTTCCCCAGTTCGAACCGATGCTCATGCAGAGCGGCAAGAAGGACACGCTGATGGTGGTGATGTTCGCCGTCTCGAATTTCCTGCGCGCATATGGGCTGTACCTTCTGCTCGCGGGGGCGCTGCTCGTCCTGCTGGGGTTCGCAGCGGCTCGTCGGGGCCTTCTCTCGGCATGGCTCTGGAGCTTCGCCAAGAAACTTCCGCTTTTATCGGAGATACCGGGGAGCTATCGGACGGGGCGCTTCGCCCGTCTCCTGGGCATCATGGTCGAAACCGGCGTGGCTGTTCCTGTGGCTTTCAAGCTCATTAGCGATACCATCGACCACGGCGAGGCAGCGCGGGCACGCGCGCAGCAGGCGTCCGACGCGCTGAGGCAGGGGAATAGGCTTGGCCATGCGCTTGAGATTCTTCAGCTTCCCCCGCTGGCGGTGCGCATGCTGAGGCTCGGCGAGCAAAGTGGCGAACTCGCGGGGCTGGCCTATCGTGTCGCCGACTTCTATGAAGTGCGGCTGGAGCGTTCGCTGTCCCGTATCGTCGGGCTTGTCGGACCTGCGGCAGTGGCAACCATCAGTATCTTGATCGGCGGTATGATCGTGTCGATCATGTCCACCCTAATGTCCTTCAACGACATGGTCCGATAGGAGCCTGTTTGCATGAACATACATCTCTCAGTTGGTCCCCATCTCATGAAGCGCAAGCGTGCCCGGCGCCGCAGGGCGGGCTTTACGCTGATCGAGATGCTGGTCGTGCTGGCCATCATCGGCCTGATCACGGCGCTCGTCGGTCCTCGTGTTCTCGCGCAGTTGTCCGACTCCCGAGAGCGCGCGGCAAGGCTGCAGATCGAGGCATTTTCCAGCGCGCTCGACATCTTCTACATTGATGTCGGTCGTTATCCGGTGCAGGCCGAAGGCCTGGGAGCCCTGGTGCGCAAGCCCTCGACCATCCAGGTCTGGAACGGGCCATACCTGCGCGGCGATAACGTTCCGCTCGATCCGTGGGGCAATGAGTTCAAGTACGCGAGCGACGGAAAGACGTTCAAAGTTACCACCGACGGGCCTGACGGGCGCGGTTCCAATGTGTCCGCTCAGCCGTAAAGGCAACGGCAGCCATAAAACGGCGCAGCGCGGTGTCGTGCTACTCGACGTGGTCGCGGCGCTTGCGATCGTCGCCCTCGCCGCTTTCGTGCTGATGCCGCGCCCGCGTTCCACCATCGGCGCTGCCGAGCTGTCTGCCGAGGCGGTTCGCGTCAGCGGGGAATTCCGCAAAGGCAGGGCGAAGGCGCTGACCACCGGCAGCGTTGCCGACGTCGCGGTCGATCCGGGAAACGGACGCATCCAGGCGGATGCCGCCAATCCGATCTCGATCAGGGACGGGGTGGCCATGAACTGGGTCACGTCCGACCAGTGCCCGATACGGGGCGGAACCAGAGCCTTGCGCTTCCTTGCCGACGGACGGTCCTGCGGGGGCGTCATGACACTGTCCGCCAGCGGCCGGGCGATCGAACTGCGCGTCGACTGGTTGACCGGCCGCGTGGAAATGAGCCCGAAATGACGGCGCGGCGCAGACGCGGCTTCACGCTCATCGAGATTCTGGCTTCGCTTGCCATCGCCGTGCTGCTGATCGTTCCGATTGCGCACATCATTACGGGCACGGCAGGAGCGTTCGCGGGTCTGGAACGATCGACCGGACGCCGAGTCGGCATGCAGGCGGCGATGGCGGTCGCGATGACCCTCGACCCGTTGCGAACGGGCCGGCGCGGGGATTACACGGTCATCGTGGAACCATACCGCTTCGAACGCGGCACTGCGCTGGCTCGGGCCGGATGGCAGCTTTACTCCGTCACCGTTCGCAGCACCGACGGATCGGATGACGACGTGATACAGACCGTACGCCTCGGCAAGCTGCAATGAGGAGGAGACGCGGCGCTAGGGCCGGCTTCACGCTGATCGAGGCATTGGCTTCGCTGGTGCTTGCGACGATGCTGTTCGGTGGGCTGGCGCTCTACACCGGAACCTGGCTGCGCCAATGGCAGGGGATGATCGTCAGAGGAGGGCAGGAGGACACGGTTGCGGTGATTCTCGACCGGATGGTCGAGGATCTGGAGGCCGCGCAGCCCGGCTATTCCAACACGCGAGGAGCCGCTGCGGTCCGCTTCACCGGCCATGCCGACGAGGTCACCTTCGTGCGCCCGGCGCTCGGCTACGAGCCGCGTGCGGGACTTGATGACATCACCTATTCGATGGGTCGGGCCGGAGCCGACCGGGCCCTCATTCGTGCCCGCCGCGACTACATGAGGGACGGGGGCGGGGAGAATCTTCCGCTGGTGCGCGGCGATCTGAAGCTTTCGTTCAGCTATGCCGGGCCGGACGGCGCGCTCAGCCCCGAATGGACACGCACCAACCGCACGCCTTCACTCGTCCGCATCGAGATATCCGGCACTTCTCCGCGTCCCTGGCGGCAATGGGCCTTCGCGCGGTTGCGCGTCGAGCTGCCCGCGCGTTGCGGCGCGGCTGAAGCGCTCGCGCCGTGTCTGCAGCGCTACGGCATCGGCTCCTGAACTCCGCAGGGATGTACGATTGGCGCCGTTAATAGGCTTGCAAAACAGCGTGGCATGTAGACGGCGCAGGGCTGCCGCTGATTATCAATCCAATCGGCAAGCATATGATCGCTGGGACTGAAATGCGGCGATGCTGCGTTGACATTTCGTCAATAGTTTGCCCAATATAAATTGTTGGACATCGTGTCCATATCGTGGACGATCTCTCGGTTCGATGCTTGAGGTTTTGAGCGGGATCGCGATGTCGGCAACGGTCAAGCAGGTAAAACGGGAGGAGAACGTAATGACAGTCAGCCGACGCTCATTGTTGAAGGGCGCTGCCGGAATCGCCGCCGCAGGGGTGGCCAGCAGCATTTTGCAGCCGAGCATTGCCAATGCTGCGGACCCGCGCGTGGCCGATATCGTCGTTGTGGGTTGCGGTTCGGCGGGCCTCGGCGCCGCGGTCGCCGCCGCGGAGGCAGGCGCGTCGGTTATTGTCCTCGAGGCGCAACCGCACATCGGGGGACGTGGCATCGTCAGCTCGGGCAACATTCCGCTGGGAGGCGGAACCCCTGCTCAGATGGCGGCCGGCATCGTCGACTCACCCGATCTCCTTTATGGTGACCTTACCGACTGGTCCATCACCTTGGCGAACGGCGCTACGAGCTACCGCTTTAACGATCGCGAGCTCATCCGGGCATTTGCCGACGTCAACGTCGACATGTACAATTTTCTGGTCCGCCATGGCGTCGTGTGGACGAGATCCACGCCCGACAACGTCGGCGGCAATGAAGTCGGCAACTCTGTAAACCGTATGATGCATACGGCGATCATGAACTACGCCTCGGTCCGGACCGGCTTGCCGGTACCCGCGAACCAACAGCGGACGACGTCTCAAGGGCCCGGCTTCATATATCCGCTGGAGGCCGCGGCAAAGGCGCGTGGCGTCAAGATCCTGCTGAATTACCGTTTGGAGTCGCTGCTCCGGACGAAAGCGGGCGTGGTCGGGGTCGTAGCCTCCAATCAAGGCCGCCTTGTTAACATTCAGGCACGCAAGGGCGTAATCATCGCGAGCGGCGGCGGAAACGGGAATGTGGAATACCGCCGACAGTTCGACCCGCGGCTCACCGCGGAGTACTGCGGCGTCGCTGGCGAGCCCTATTCCTTCCAGGACGCCAGTGGCATTCTCGCCGGGCTGAATGTCGGCGCGTCCCTCGCGGGCACGTACAATCAGACCGGAGAGTTCGGCACCAACATCACCAAGCCAACCGCCATCGGAACGCGGTACAACTACTCGTTCCTGCAGTGGGGGCCCCAAAGCCCTGTCTTCCACCTTGCGAAAGCTTCGGGACTTTCCGGCGTCAACAACCAGAACGTTATCCATGTAAATATGATCGGGAAGCGGTTCTTCGACGAAACGGGAGGTCAATTCCCGACAAACAGCGCTCGCTCGGTCAACCCGTACGTTCAGGGCAGCTACCTGAACGCCAAGAACATCACATACAACCCACAAAACTGGATCAACGCCGCATTGGCTGGAATCGGCGACGGCCACAACGGCGGTGGCCCGATCTGGGCGATCTTCGATGCAGATGCCGTGGCCCGCCAGAGATGGACTGTGGCGCCGCCCTTCGTCGATCCTGATGGATTCTTCTTCGAGGCAAACACGCTGGAGGAACTCGCACAGAAGATCGTCATGCCGTACCAGCGGGTTCCCATGCCGCCAAGCAACTTGGTCGAGACGGTGACGCGGTACAACAGCTTTGTTGACGCGGGTGCCGACGCCGATTTCGGCAAACCGACGCCCCAGTACAAGATCCAACGGGGCCCCTTCTATGCCGCCTGGTCGACGCCGGTGATCCACGACGCCCGGTCCGGCCTGCGCATCAACGGCTCAAGCCAGGTCCTCGACTTTGCCGGTGCGGCAATTCCCGGCCTCTACTGCGCCGGCGAAGCCGCTGGCGGATTCAGTCAGCACGGGAACGCTCGAGCTCTCTCTCAGGGCATCATCGCAGGAAGGCACGCAGCCGCCCGTTCGGCTTAGCAGGGACTGCAGCTCTCAACAATAGTCCCGCCAGGCCTCCCGGTCCGGCGGGACTTTCTGTTTCTCGGACCCGAGGCCAGAGATTCCAGCGCCGGCGGTATGGGGCCGGCCATCAGCGTCGCCCAATCACACGGTCATGATTGCGCGTCACTTACGCACGCAGCCGAGTAGCTGCTAGTACGCCCACTCCGACCGCTTCTATCGGCAACATCAGGTTCTCGTATCCCTGAGTGGTCCGGCCACCGCGAGGGCGAGGACCCGGTGGCGCAGGGCAACCGCCTGGTGGGCCTGGAAACCCTGGACGCCACCCTGGCGGCATTCGCCAACGATGCCGACCGTGATCTGGCCGAGCGGCTGCTGCTCGCCCTGGAGGCCGGTGAGTCCACGGGCGCGGACACCAAGGGCGCCTTGTCGGGCGCCAAAGGTGCTTTGTGCCGCTACTGCGCGCGGCGCAGATCAGGCGGCCGTATACGCCGTCTTGACCGTCGTGTAGAACTCCGCGGCGCAGCGGCCCCTGCTCGCGCGGCCCGTAGCTGGAGCCTTTGCGGCCGCCGAAGGGCACGTGGTAGTCCACGCCCGCGGTCGGCAGGTTCACCATCACCATGCCGGCCTGCACGTGGCGCTTGAAATGCGTCGTGTACTTGAGGGAGGTCGTGGCAATGCCGGCGGAGAGACCGAACTCGGAGTCGTTGGCCAAGGCCAGTGCCTCCTCTTAGTTCTTCGCGGATGACGCTCACCACGGGGCCGAGCACCTCTCCGCGGTTGATGCGCATCGCCGCCGTCGTCTCGGCGAACAGGGCGGGACGCATGTAGTAGCCGGGCGCGCCATCGCCATTTCTGTCGATCGCCTCGCCGCCCGCCACCAGCTTGGCGCCTTCGGCCGTGGCGATCGCGACGCACTGGAGATTCTGCGCGAGCCCAAAGCCGATGTCGAGAGATATGACGGTCTGCGCGTCCGGATCGCGGGAGGCCGTCATGCGTCATGATCCCGCAAGCGGCGCTGTCGTCATCATGCCGCGCAGCTTGAAGATGTACGGGATGGCACAGGCCGTCGCCGATCTGATCGAACAGGGTGCGCCGGCCTTCGACGCTGCCGTGCCGATCCTGTCACAACTGCTCAAGGCTGAACTGGCCGAGCGGGAAGTGCGCTCCATCGCCTATCACATGAAGGCTGCGCGCTTCCCGGCCTACAAGGACCTCTCCGGCTTCGACTTTGCAGCCAGCGAGATTAACGAAGCCACGGTGCGTCAGTTGCACCGCTGCGAGTTCATGGACGGGGCGCAGAACGTCGTGCTGGTCGGTGGTCCTGGGACCGGTAAAACCCATGTCGCCACCGCGCTCGGCATCCAGGCCATCGAGCATCATCGCCGAAAGGTCCGGTTCTTCTCGACCATCGAACTCGTCAACGCGCTCGAACAGGAAAAGGCGAAGGGCAAGGCGGGACAGATTGCCGAGGGTCTGGCTAAGCTCGATCTCGTGATCCTTGACGAGCTGGGGTATCTGCCGTTCAGCGCCTCGGGTGGAGCGCTCCTCTTCCACCTGATGAGCAAACTCTACGAGCGTACCAGTGTCGTCATCACCACCAATCTGAGCTTCAGCGAATGGGCGTCTGTCTTCAGTGATGCCAAGATGACCACCGCTCTGCTCGATCGGCTCACCCACCGTTGCCACATCCTCGAAACTGGCAACGACAGCTTCCGCTTCAAGGCAAGTTCAGCGGCGGCAACAAAACGAAAGGAGGATCTACGACCCTTAACCCCAGCCTGAGCAAAAAATCATAATCAGCGGTGGCTCACTTCTCGGTGAAAAACCCGGCTCACTTCTGGGTGGAAATCAACAGAACCGGGCCTGTTCAAGGAATTCTGTGCCGAGTTCACCCGCGAGGTGAACCGTCGGCGCATTGAGCGCAGCACCGGTCTCGACGCGGCCAAGCGCGAACTGGATAGGATCGTCCGAGACTTGGACAAGGCGATTGACGCTATTCTGTCCGGTGTGCCGCCTTTGCAGTTGAAGGAGCGGATGGAGAAACTGGAGGCATCTTGATGACCCCACGTTAAGGGGTCCCGTTTGGGGTCTGACGCAAACTCGCTGCATCTTTGGCTCAGGTCGCGCCGACGAGACGCGCCTGGAGCAGATCGATCTTGGCGCGGCCGTACATCTGCCGCTTGATGAGTTTGAGCTTGGTGATCTGGCCTTC
>NZ_JBIRCY010000108.1:0-11064 GCF_044326205.1 Mesorhizobium sp. IMUNJ 23232 | reverse complement strand
CAACGCGCCCGACCGGGCTGCGCGACCCCGACCAGCTTCACCCGGTCGGGCGCTCACCCTCGCGCACTGCACGAAGGGGGTCAAAATTGGACGCCGATCCGGGGTCAACTTTGCGCGCCGATTGACAATCAGGCTTCGCCCCGGCTCCAAGAGCGGCGCGATTCGCTATCGTCTCAGCGCCGTACTGCACTGGCTTGAAGAACGGCAATGCGACCCGGAGGCGGGTCATGTCTGAGTCGAGCCACAAGACTTTACTCGCCTTCCTTTTCTCCCTTGCCGGTCATGGGCGAACCGACTGCTACAGCCGGTTCAACGTCCGTAACGGCAAGGGGTATCTCTTGGCCGAGGAGGCCCTGAATCAAGATGTTGTCGCCGCTCACCAGAGCGGCGAACAGCCTATAGCCATCTATCTGTTTGCGGGCGAAACGACACGACTCGCCGCTCTGGACATCGACAATCATGGATCGGAACTGAACTGGCAGGATGTGGCCCAGCGCACCCGGCCGCTTGTCGAGGATTTGCGCTCGCGGGGCATCACGCCTCTCGTAGTGCGCTCGGGAGGCGGATCAGGCATTCATATTTGGCTGGTCTGGCGAGAGCCGCAGAATTGTCGAGATGTCCGCCGACTTCTGGCGCGGATAATGCGCAAGCACGGTTTCAAGCCGGGCACGGGCGGCATCGCCAACGACGAAATCGAGGTCTATCCGAAGCAGGATTCAGTTCCAGCAGGGAAGCTCGGGAATCCTATAGCACTGCCGTTCTCACGACGCTCCGTTCCGCTCGACGGCGATCTTCAGCCGCTTTCCCTAGATGGCTATACGCCTGCGGCCATCGAGGATTTGCGTGCGCCACCTCTTGCCTTGTTGCCGATGGACGATCTTCCCCATGACGAGCAGCCCCGGCCTCCCCGCTATCCTTCGCCGCCGGACGTGGTGCTCAAGGGCGACGAGTCGCAGGCGAACGCAGCCCTTCGGCATGTTTCCGCGAATGACTACGACAACTGGATTCGGATGGGTTTCGTGCTCAAGCACTCCTTCGGTGAAAACGGCTTCCAGCTTTGGGACGAATGGTCGAAGTCGTCGCCCAAGTATCCGGGCGAAAGTGAATGCCGAAAAGTCTGGGATAGCCTCGACCCCGACGGCGCGGTCGGCATCGGAAGCCTGTTTTATCTGGCCCAGCAAGGAGGGTGGAACGGACCCAGCGAGCCGCAAATCCGTGAAATGAACGCCAAGTACGGCATCGTCACCCAAGGCACGAAAACCATGATCGTTGAAAAGCAGATCGACCCGGACGAGGACAATGCGTTCGTGTGGATTTCAAAAGAGGTGCTACGGGATCGGCACAGGTCGGAGAGTGTTCTTGTCTCAACCGGCAAGACGGTCGAACAGGTGCCTTTGCCGGTCTATTGGCTCTCTAGTTCCGATGCCGACCACTATCGGCGTATCGACTTCAATCCGGGTCTGCCGCCCGGCCGCAATGGCGATACCTATAACATCTGGACCGGCTTTGCGATTAGACCGGAACCGGGCGACTGGAGCATCCTCGAGGAACACATTGCTGAGAATATCTGCGACGGTGATTCAGAATTGAACGAATGGATGCTGAATTGGCTTGCCCTTGGCGTTCAACGACCCGGAGATGTCCTTGGAACGGCCCCCGTGCTTTCGGGTCTACCCGGTGTTGGCAAGGGTGTTCTTGCCCATAGCTATGGAAGCCTCTGGGGTCGGCACTACACGACCATAACCCAGGAATCGCATGTGAGCGGGCGCTTCAACGCGCATCTGTTCGGACGGCGCTTCATCTTCATCGACGAAGGCATATGGGGTGGCAATCGGCAGGATGCCGGAACAATCAAGACACGCGTAACGGAGCCCTACATTATGCTGGAAGCTAAGGGCATCGACCCGATGCGGATTCGGAACCGGACGATCTACATGGTGGCTTCGAACGCGGCATCCATTGTTCCGGCCGACCTTGCTGACCGCCGCTGGCAAATGTTTGAAGTGAGCGACAAACGACGCGGTGACCGCGACTACTTTACGGCGCTCGCGCAGCAGTTCGAAGCCGGTGGGCGGGAAGGAATGCTGTACGACCTGCTGAATCGCGATGTCACTGCCGGTCCCGATCCACGCCGCACGATCAAGACTGCGGGGTTGTTCGACCAGATCCTTCGGGCCCAAGGACCGGAGTTCCGCTACATCTTCCAATTTCTCGACGACGGCTTGCTTCCGCAACCCGACGCACCGGGCAATGGACCTGGAGCAACGACTGTGCAGGCCATGTTCAACGAGATGCGCACCGCACATCCTGGCGGGCAGTACGTGAACAAGGGCGACTTCGGCAAACGCATGAGAGCGATCATTCCTGGCATCAAGGATGTGCAGAGCGGCTGGTTCATAGATGGTCACGGGCCGAATGCGACACGGTCGCGGTCAACGCGGTACACCTTCCCCCCGTTGTCCCAATGTCGGCGCGCGTTCGAGGCACATGCCGGCCAGAAAGTACCGTGGTCGAACGATCTCGAAGACTGGCAGGACGGGCGCACAAGCGACTCGGACGGACGCACAAGCGACCCGTTCTGACCCCACGCCGCCAAAAATGGGCGATATGGGCAGCATGGTTGCTTTGCCAATCGCCAGCCCTTGTTGCCGCCGCCCCTAAATGCCCCCCTTTGCCCATACTGACCATATCAACCATATCGGTTGCACTCACTCAGCCGTTGGCCCTGTACCGGGCTGCCACCCGTGGGGCGCAACCTTAGCCACCAACACCTCGGATGGCCTCTGAGCGGCCTTCAGATGCCCGCTGGCGCTGCTTATGCAGTGTGGGGGGCCCAGCCCCAAGCGCAGCCGTGCTTAGCCTACCTCGGAGGCCATTTGCAGGTGGTGAAACGCTACCCCACAAACGCCTTCAGCATTTTGGCTGCCCGGCCAAGCTGCTCTTCGTTCATCCTCGAAAGGGTGCCGTTGATCTCAGTCAACAGCCGCGCTCTCTCGCCTGTTCCCGGTACGGTGTCGGCACCGAATAGGACTGGCGCGGGAACGTCGAGCACCATCGCTATTTTCTCCGCTGTCTCGAAAAGCGGCGCGGCTACGCCTCGTTCGATTTTGCCGATGGTCTCGCGGGAGACGCCAACCTGACCGGCAAGCTGCTCAAGGGTCCAGCCCTTGGCCTTTCGGTGATGGCGCACATTCGCACCGAATAGTCGCTGAAGCTCCATTGCGCACCTCTTCCTGACGAAGGCGGCAATCGGCTGCGCAAATCGAGAAATGAGAACTTTGCATTCTCACAAACGAGAACTATAACATCTCATATTGCTAAGGTGGGCGTTGTGGTTCTGTATCATGGCGACATTCGATACTCTGGGATATGTCTTCAACTGGCTCTTGCTGATCTTCTTCGGCGGGCAGGCCGTCATCTTCGTGGGCCTCGTGCTGTGGATGGTCTGGACCGACGGCATAAAGCCAAGACTGATCCCCGTTGATGACATCGCGAGCGTGGCCGACGACATCATCGCCCGCTATCCCGACCCGGAGCTTGAGGCTTTCGCCCGCCATGAGCGCGCGTGGTACGATAGCGACGGCGCAGAGCAGACCTATTGGTATCGCGTGCGGAAAGCCGTCAGGCGGCGGTTGGAAGGGCGCTGAGGCGCCTCATCCGAACAGGGGGCCGTGACCACCACCAGCGGCCTTGCGGCGAACCTCGTGCTCGCGTGCCTCGCTGACTTCGCGCCAGATTTCGTAAGTCTCGCTGACCATCTGGTCGAGCTGGTCGAAGCCGAAAAGCTCGACGCCTTCGTCGGTGCTCATCTTCACTGGACGCTGGTCATCAGCGGCGTCGCCGAACTGAACAATGCCGAGCCGAGCGGCGGCGAAGTCGGGATTGGCGACCCGGATATGCTCATGCATCATCGAGAAGACGAAACGCCTCGCCTCAGCCGTCAGGCGTTTGCCGCGCCTGGGATCGATGAAGATCACCAGTGGCGCATCCTCCAGCGCCGTCACCATCGGCAACCAGTACTCTACCTTCTCGCCGACGCTCAGCGACAGGGCGAAGAAGGCTTGAGAGCGGCTGCGCAGGGCTTGGGAGCGCGCGAAGTCATGCAGCCCCTTGGCGACGAGCAGGTTGGCGTCGCACTCATCCTCGGACGTCGCCTTCGCCCGTATCAGTCGTTCCAAAACCGGCCATGCGGTCGGATCGGCCGATGCGAACATATCGGGCTGGACATTGAAGATGTCTGCGAACCGGGAGCGTACTGGCTTGTAGGTGATCGTTGGATGCCCGAGCTTGAAATGCTCAAGGGCGCGGCGCTTCTGGTCGGTCGGCAGCGTTGCGACGCGGGCAAGGTCGATCTCAGGTAAGCGGCGTATCTTCATCCGGCTCTCCCGCGACCGGAGCCGCGCCAACGGAAACCTTGTGATTCTTGAATCGGTTAACGATTACATCATCGGGGATTCGCAATCCCAGCGCAACCGACGTTCGCCCTTTGTCCGCAATGTAGTGCCACGGCGCGTCCTTGGCGTGGGAGATGTCCACCAGCCGTCCCGGTGATAGACGACCATAGGACGATACAATACGCGCCAAATGTCGGCGAACGGATAGGTCTTCGGGCAGACTGAGTGTCGTACGCTCGCCGGTCATCACGTTCTGCCCAGTCGCGCGGAAGTCGATGGGGGAACTGCCAGCCGTCTTAAACGCGGCGTAGGCCGTGGGATGCACCGGCCCGTACTGCCAAGCCTCGAAATAGCCGCTGACCAGAGGTCGTTTGCCTTCGATCAGGAAAATGGAATGGGCGAAGTAGAGGAGTTTTTGAAGGGCGAGATTGGTGACCTTGATCCCCGACCTGTCAGCCTCGTCCAGCATGAGGTTGGCGACGGCTCTCGGATCGTATGGACCACCGGTCATCTGCGCACTTTGACTTCCTCGGGCTGGGAAGTGGTGCCGCTTAGGTGACTCGAACACCTGACCCCATCATTACGAATGATGTGCTCTACCAACTGAGCTAAAGCGGCTTAACCCTTCACACTGGCCATACTATGGCCCTACTAACTTTCACTCACCAGCCCCAACCCACTGGCTTCGAACCTCATTCTCTAGCGGACCCGCTAATTACGAATGATGTGCTCTACCGACTGAGCTAAAGCGGCGGCCGGCCTCCGGAACGAACCCGGACGACTCGCGCCTGATAACCGTATTGTGCGGCAAACACAAGCCCGCCTGCCGTTCGAATCGCGGATGCGGAAGGGGACTTTATCGAGATATTGGAAGAATTCGGCATCGGCTTGGCCAGGAATGGCGGGATAAGGCGGAGCGCTGCAGGAGAGTCTCCGGCGCAATGGGACGAAAGCCGGCGTAGTGAGGTGAAAAAGGGGGAGGCGAAGAATAAGCCGCTGCGGGCCTGCCCAAATCGGCAGATTCATGTGAGAAGGCGTTTTGCGTCGTGTCGAACCGTGTTTGCGCCGCTGCCGCCGTTGCTTGGAACGCCGGCTGCGGTTAACGAGAGTCCGGAGTGGTTCGTGGGAGTACGGTTTGGACCCGATCGAAAAAGCGATCCGCAGCGCCTTTGAAAAGGGCAACGCCGAGGACAAGACGTTTCGCGAGAACGTCTACCGCAAAGCGTTCGCGGCACTCGACCGTGCCTTGCAGGCCAATCCGAACCTGACGGTCGAGGCGGCGATCAACCGCCGCAAGGTTTTGCAGGCCAAGATCGTCGAGATCGAGACGGAATTCATTCCGGCGGTTCACGCGGTCGAGCCGGAACCCGCCGATCCGCTTGCCGGCGCTTTCGAAATGCGGATGGAGCCGGGCGCCGCGCCGGCTGTCGAGGTGCCGCAAGTCTCGGTCGACCCTGCCGGCAGACGGCATGAGCCGGCTGGCCCCGGCGATCTCGGTGCTTTCGACATACGCGGCGAACTGGCGACGCCATCCGAAGGCGTTGGGCTGGACAGCGGCCCCTCGGTCGCGCCGGATCCCGACGCTGCGCGCTCGCGCCGCGGCCGCAAGCCGCTGGCGGTGTTTTTCATCGTCGCCTCGCTGGCCGCCCTGCTCGGCATGGGTTTCCTGTTCGCCTTCCAGACCGGCCTGTTCAAGTCGCCGGCCGAGCGCGACACCTCGGTGCCCAACCCGCCGGCGACCGCCGAGGGCGAGGACTTCATTCCCGAGAACGAGGAGCCGCCGGTGCTTTCCAGCCAACCCGGCGAAGACCGCGCCTGGGTCGGCATCTTCTCGCCGTCCGACGCCACCTCCGTCAGCGCGCCCTCGGACACAACCGCGGAAGCCATGGAGGATGAGGGAGGAAGCTTCTTCCGCATACGGTCGGGAGAATCCGGCTCGGCGATCGTCTTCGACGTCGGCCAGGGCGTGTTGGAACAGCTTGCCGGCAAGAAGGCGACGTTCGATATCGTGGCGCGCGCCGCCGAGGGCCAGGAGACCGAAATGGCGGTCGACTGCAATTTCGGCGAACTCGGCGATTGCGGCCGCAAGCGTTACGCGGTGGGCTACGAGAAAGCCGACTTCCTGTTCGAGCTTGACCTACCCGCAAAGCGCCCAGGAGCCGGCGGCACCATCGCCATCATCTCGGACTTCGCCAACCAGGGCAAGGCAGTCGACATCTACGAGATCAAGGTGTCGGTCGCCCCGTAGGGGGCCGCATGGCAGGCCGGATCGTTATCCGGCTTTCGCCACGACAAGTTTCGGCTCGTCGAGCAGCGCCTGCAGTGTCTCGATCCGGTCGGCTTCGGCGGCGGGTTTGTCCCAGCGCAGGCGCGAGATGCGCGGAAAACGCATGGCGACGCCGGATTTATGCCGCGTGGAGCGGTTCAGGCCTTCGAAGGCGATCTCCAGCACCAGCCCGCTCTTGCGGTCGGCGCGCACCGAGCGCACCGGGCCGAAACGCTCGACCGTGTTGTCGCGCACATATTTGTCGATCTGCTTCAGTTCCTCGTCGGTGAAGCCGAAATAGGCCTTTCCGACCGGCACGAGCTCCTCGCCGCCTTCCGGGCCAGCCCAGACGCCGAACGTATAGTCGGAATAGAAGCTGGAGCGCTTGCCATGGCCGCGCTGCGCATACATCAGCACCGCGTCGACAGTGTAGGGGTCGCGCTTCCATTTGAACCAGGGGCCTTTCGGCCGCCCGGCCAGATAGGGCGAGGTCTTCTGCTTGATCATCACGCCTTCGATGACCGGATGCGGCGGGTGTCGCCGCATGTCGTCGAGGGCCTCCCAGTCGGTGAACGCCGTGATCGGCGACAGATCGAAGCGCGCCGGATCGAGCCGGGCGACGAAGCTTTCGAGGCGGCTACGCCGATCGAGGAAGGGCAGGGCGCGCAGATCCTCCGGCCCATCCTGCAATAGGTCGTAGCAGCGCACGAACACCGGAAAGCGCTCGCGCATCTTCGGCGATACGCTCTTGCGGTTCAGCCGCTGCTGCAGGTCGGAAAAAGTGCCGGTGTGCTCGGGCGGATGACCGACCAGAAGTTCGCCGTCGAGCGCGCCGTCGAAGGTCATCGCCTCAAGGAGATCGGGGAAGGCGCCAGAGATTTCGTCGCCGGTGCGCGAATACAGCTTTCGCAGGCCACCTTCCGCCACTGCCTGGACGCGAATTCCGTCCCATTTCCATTCGGCAGCATAGTCGGCGGGGTTGATCCTGGCGAGGTCATTGTCTTCGACGGCGTGCGACAGCATGACCGAGCGGAACAGCGCGCGCGCCGTCTTTTCCGGCCGTGGCGCCTTGCCCTCCAGCCACGCGAACAGCGACGCGTAGGGCGGGTCGAGCCCGTGCCACACTTCCTCGATCTCGGCCGCGTCGATCTTGCCCAGGTCGGCTAGTGCCTGCTTGGCGAGCCTGGCCGACACGCCGATGCGCAGGCCGCCGGTGACCAGCTTGATGATGGCGTAGCGCGCCGAGATGCCGGCCGTGTCGAGCAGATGCGCCAGCACCGACGGTCCGTCCGAGCGGCTGGCCGCCTGCAGCGCGCCGACGACGTCGGCGAGGCTGGGTGAACGGTTGGGCATGCGATGCGCCTCCGCGTCCGGCCAGACCAGCGACACCGTCTCCGCGAGATCGCCGACATAGTCGTAGGAATAGCCGAACAGAACTGGGTCCATGCGCTCCATGACCAGCGTGCGCAGCATTGCCGGCTTGACCGAAGCGATGGTGAGGTCGCCGGTGATGGCAGCCAGCGCCAGGCCGCGATCGGGGTCCGGGGTGGCGGCGAAATAGTCGGTGAGCAGCTTCAGCTTGCCGTTGCGCGACGGCGTCAGCACAAGGCGGTCGAGGAGTTCGGCGAAAGCCTCCATCAGTCCCCCTCGTCCTCGTAGCCGACCAGATGCAGCGGCCGGGCCGCGATCCCGGCGAGCTCGCACCAGCGCACCAGCGCCTCCTCGCGGCCGTGTGTCACCCAGACTTCGGACGCGCCGGTTTCCAGGATCGTCTCGGTCAGCTCGTCCCAGTCGGAATGGTCGGAGATGATCAGCGGCAGCTCGACGCCGCGCTGCTTGGCGCGCTGGCGGATGCGCATCCAGCCCGACGCGAAGCAGGAGATCGGTTCGGGAAAGCGCCGCGCCCAGCGGTCGGCGAAGGCCGAGGGTGGGCCGATGACGATGGCGCCGGCAAAGTCGCCCTTGCTGCCCGGCTCCAGGGTCGCTGGCTGGAGGTCGCCGAGATCGATGCCGCGGCTCTGGTAGTAGCCGGAGAGTTTGGCCAGCGCGCCGTGGATGTGGATCGGCTTTTCGAAACCGGATTCGCGCAGCAGCCGCATCACGCGCTGCGCCTTGCCCAGCGCATAGGCGCCGACGAGATGCGCGCTCTCGGGAAACTGCTTTACCGACTTGAGCAGCCGGCCGATCTCCTCTGTGTCCGGCGGATGGCGGAAAACCGGAAGGCCGAAGGTTGCCTCGGTGATGAAGACGTCGCAGGCGACGGGCTCGAAGGCGGCGCAGGTACTGTCGCGCTGCCGCTTGTAGTCGCCGGAGGCGACGATGCGGATGCCGCCGTGCTCGACGGCGATCTGCGCCGAGCCCAACACATGGCCGGCGGGGTGGAAGGTCACCGAAACGCCGTTGATCGTGATCCTGTCGCCGAGAGCGGCCGCCTGCGTCGCGCCGGCAAAACCTTCGCCATAGCGCAGCGCCATGATGTCGAGCGTTTCCCGGGTGGCGAGTACCGAGCCATGGCCGGAGCGCGCATGGTCCGAGTGGCCATGGGTGATCAGCGCGCGGCCGACCGGCCTGACCGGGTCGATGAAAAAATCGCCGGGCGGGCAGTAGAGGCCCTCGGGGCGGGGATGAAGCAGGTCGCGGGCGCGCATGGTCTTCAAGATAGGCTTTTATTCAGACTCGGGAAGCCCGTTGAAACGGTCTCCTGACTCGATCATAGATGCCCGGCCCTGACATTCGCGGGCCTGAGCACGTCATGAAATTGCTTCCCGCATCCTCCGGCGACCTGATCGCCGACCGCCGCGCCGACTACGCGGAAATGCTGTTTGCCGATGGCGAGCATGGAGCGGCGGCCGAACTGATGCTGGGGGCGCTGGAGCTGGCGCCCGGATGGGCGATGGGCTGGTTCCGGTTGGGGGAGTTTCAGGAGGCGGCGGGCGCGCCTGCCGAGGCCGAGCGGGCTTGGCGCATGGTGCTCAAGCTGGAGCCGGCGGACCGTCCCGGCGCCGCGCTGAAGCTTGAGCTTATCGGCGCAGCACCCGCGGCCGACGCTCCGCCCAGCGCCTTCGTCGAGACGCTTTTCGACCAGTATGCGGAGAAATTCGACGATGCGCTGGTCAAAACGCTGCGCTATCGCGGGCCCGAATTGATCGCCGAAGCCATCCATGCCGCCGCGCCCGGCCGCAGGTTCAGCCACGCCGTCGACCTCGGCTGCGGCACCGGCCTGATGGGCGAAAGACTGCGGCCTTTCGTTGGCCATCTCGAAGGACACGACATCTCCGCCGCCATGCTGAAGAAGGCGGGCGCTCGAAAGGTCTACGACAGGTTGGTGAAATCCGACCTCCAGCGCCTGGCGCTGGAAACCCGCAGCGCCGACCTCATCACCGCTGCGGACGTTTTCATTTATGTCGGCGCGCTGGAGCGCGTCGTTGCGACCGTGGGTTCAGCTCTGTTGCCGGGCGGCCTTTTCGCGTTCTCGGTGGAGAGGCATGACGGCCCGCAGGATTTCACCCTGCGCGGAACCCGCCGCTACGCGCATTCGGAGGATTATGTCCGGCGGATTCTGGCAAAGGCCGATATGAAAATCATCGCGCTGTCCGCCGACACCATCCGCATGGACCGCGCCGAACCCGTGGCCGGCCTGTTCGTTTTGGCGTCGAGTTTCGGCGGTTTCGCCAACGGATGAGTCCGCGCCGACAGCGGCCATCGTCGTCCCGGCGTGGAAAATCCGCGCCGGCTGCCAATCCCTTCGCCTTTTTGTCCGCAAGGGCACCGTCAAGACGATTTGCGCCTCGGCGGCTCCAGCGCGTAATGCGCCATGGCATTGGCATGCGCCAGAATCTCGTCGACCTCGCGGATGTTCTTGCGTTTCGGAGCATCCGGATCGATGCGCGGTAATCTTCCGCCCGGCGGCCGCCCGCGCCGCAGCGGCGAAAAACGCCGGAAGCGGGCCGGACCAGGCTTGCCCTGCGCTGCCGCCGCGTCGCGGGCCGCCTTGTCGCGTGCAAGACCTGCATCGTTGCGCGCCTTCCAGCGGGCGAAACGCTGCGCCTGGCCGGGAAGATCGTCGAGTGCCTGACCCAGCGCGTCCAGCCTGAGCGTCAGCTTTGCCGCATTGATCGGATCGTTCTGCGACGGCGGCGGCGGCAGGGGGATGCGTGGCGCATCGTCGTCGATCGACCGGATGCGCGGGGCGGCATGCGCCGGCACATAGTTGCGGCGGATGCGGAACGGATATTTCAGCGCATCGAGCAGCGAAAGGTTTTGTCCACGCGGCCTGGCGGCACGCCGTTCGGCGACTTTCCGTTCGGCTTCATAGCGGGCAAAGTCTTCTCTCGACAGGGTGACGGCAAGGCCGAGGCGGCGCATGGCGGCCACCGTGTCGGAAATTTTTGGTTTTGGCTTTCG
>NZ_JBIRCY010000107.1:0-11117 GCF_044326205.1 Mesorhizobium sp. IMUNJ 23232 | reverse complement strand
CCGCGATGATCAGCCGCCGGGCGGCGGATTCGGCCGGACGCAGCAGCAGAAGAATGGCGCGGTAGAGGTGGCGGGGCAGGCAAAGCGCCGCGGACGGCTTTTTCCTTCCCGTCCGCCCCGCTCGTCCTGGCCTTGGAGCGACAGCGGCTTCCCCGAGCACCAGCGACAATGGCCTGCCAAAACCCATCTCGGCCATGCCGACCAGCATCAAGAGGATGTGCTTCAGCGCCTGCCGGTATCGCTCGATTGTCGTACTCGCGTCTCCAAACTCCACTGCCGCCTCCCTTCCGTTCCCGCAGCCGAACCGGCGACAAGTATGGGGCAGGTTCTGGGGAGGGGGATGAGAATCTTGTTTGGCGGTGTTTCGCGTGTCAGGCGGGAGAAAGCGCAATCAGCAAAAACAATGGCTTGGCGGTGACTGTCGGCAGGCGGCCAGGAAAATTTTCTGTCTGGTGGTGATTTTTCATCCCCGTTTTTGGGGTGTTCTGCTCGCCGTTTTCGGGACGGCCGGAGTGCTTCACCACCGGTACGGCCACGAAACGCTCCGGCGAGGGAGAACGACGTAGAGCAGGACGTCCCCCAAAAATGGGATGAAAATCGCCGCCTCGCGAAGCAGGTCATGTCTGTAAAGCCAAGCGGAAACAGAGAGTTAATCGCAACTCGCTTGGATTTTTGCGCAACAAGCATGACCAAAGAGACTGAAAAAGCGACGAAGCGGCGATCGGAAATCCGGGGACGGTTTACTTAATTCCGGGAGCAAGCTCGGCCGCAATGGCGGTGCGGGATGCGGAAGTGCATGAAGTGTTCCCGGAATTCAACTGCAAATGTATGCGTTTCGTCGGCTTTTCCCGGGACTGGCCTCATTGTCGAATTCCATTTTGTGCCAATTGGAACTTTTCAAGCCGCGACTTTTTGAAGCAGAATAGGACAATCCTGCTGACGAAGCAGAGTTACCGATCTGGATACGCATATGAACATTCTGCTCAAGCGGATCGTCGACCGGATCGTCAGGGTCGGAAACCTGAAGATCACCGGGCCGGACGGAACGACCACCAGCTTCGGTGACGGCAGCGGGCCGCCGGTGCACATGCACATCAAGACCGCCCATGCCGAACGCGCGATCACGCTGCACCCGACGCTGGCCATCGGCGAGACTTTCATGGACGAGGAGCTCGACTTCCCGGAAGGCGACGTGCTGGCCTTCCTCAAGCTGGTCTATGAGAATATGGGGCCGATGGGTGGCAACGACGCTCTGACGCGGGCGATCGAAAGCCTGCGCGTGGCGTTCCGCAGATTGCAGCAGGTCAACACGCATGCGCGCTCGAAGCGCAACGTGCAGCGGCACTACGATCTGTCGGGCGAGATCTACAAACTCTTCCTCGATGCCGACATGCAATATTCCTGTGCCTATTTCGAGCGGCCGGACATGACGCTGGAAGAGGCGCAACTCGCCAAGAAACGCCATATCGCCGCGAAACTCAGGCTGAAGGCCGGCCATTCGGTGCTCGACATCGGGTCGGGATGGGGCGGGCTCGGGCTCTACATCGCCAAAAATTTCGAGGCCGACGTGCTGGGCGTCACACTGTCGACCGAGCAGCACGCCGTTTCGACCGAACGGGTGCGCGCGGAGGGGCTGGAGGATCACGTCCATTTCGAGATCCGCGATTATCGCGACCTGAACGAGCGCTTCGACCGCATCGTCTCGGTCGGCATGTTCGAGCATGTCGGCGTCAACCACTACCGCACCTTCTTCGAAAAATGCGCGACGCTGCTGAAGCCCGACGGCGTGATGCTTTTGCATTCGATCGGCCGCTTCGGGCCACCGTCAGCCACCAACGCCTTCATCCGAAAGCATATTTTTCCGGGCGGCTACATCCCGGCATTGTCGGAGGTGATGCCGGTGATCGAGAAATCCGGCCTGATGGTCGGCGACATCGAGATTCTCCGGCTGCACTATGCCGACACGCTGAAACACTGGCGCGAGCGCTTTCTGGCCAACCGCGACAAGGCGAAGGCGATCTATGACGAGCGCTTCTGCCGCATGTGGGAGTTCTACCTGTCGGGCTCCGAGGCGGCGTTCCGCTGGCAGGACCTGATGGTTTTCCAGATCCAGTTGACGCGCAAGAACGACACAGTGCCGGTCACGCGCGGCTATATGGAGAAATGCGAAAAGGCGCTCGCCATGCACGAAATGGGGCATCGCGAGATGGACGAACCGGCGAAAAAGCCGAAAAGCCGCAGCAGGAAGGTATCGGATCGGGAGTGATCGCGGGTCACGCCAGCGCTCGGGGGATTGATCTTCCGGGCTCTTGTTACAATGCAGATTTTCGAAAGCGGCAAATGACCGTCGTCTTGGCCCGTTTCAACAAATCGCGACCATGTGCGATTGCCTGCCATTCTCGGGGTCCGAGGACGGGCGAAGCCGTGAATTGCCCCGGTAGATGTCCGGCATGTTCAGATCACCACGAAATCGGTGCTGGTCAGCGCTGCATGGGTGGCAATGTTGGCGAATTTGACCGCCGCGAAGGCGCTGCCCGAGCCGTCGGCGTCGTAGGCGAGGTTGCCGGTGACCGGGTTGTAGAGGATGCGGTCGTCGGCATCGGCCGGCCCCAGGTCCAGGCTCTTGAAAGCCGACGCGGCAAGCGGGCCGGCGGCAAGCGCGGTAAAAAACGTGTCGTCGAGTTGGATTGTGTCGTCGACCGCGCTGAAGTCGGCGAGTTTGTCGACATTGGCGGTATTGTCCAGGGCGGCGTTGAAGACGAAGACGTCGGCCCCCTGCCCGCCGATCAGCGTGTCGTTGCCGCCATAACCCTTGATCGTGTCGTTGCGGTTGCCGCCATCGATGACGTTGACCGCATTGTCGCCATTCAGCGCGTCATTGAAGGCCGAGCCGGTGAGGTTTTCCACGGAGACATATTCGTCTCCCGCCGCGTCGCCGGAATTGATCGAGGCATTGGCGAGGCTGGCGCTGACGGCGGCCGAGGCGCTCGAATAGGACGCGGTATCGGTGCCGTCGTCGCCGGACAGGATGTCGCCGCCCTGCCCGCCGCGCAGCGTGTCGTCGCCGGCGGCGCCCGCCAGGCCGTCGTCGCCCGCGAGGCCGGCGAGAACATTGGCGGCGGCATTGCCGGAGAGGCTGTCGCGAAAAGCTGATCCTTCCAGGTTCTCGACGAGGCTGTAGCTGTCGCCGGCGGCTTCGCCGCCATTGTTGGATGCATCGGCAAGGTCGACGATAACGGCCGAATCCGCGTCGGCATAACCGGCGGTGTCAAAACCGCTGCCGCCGGACAGGTAGTCGCCATCATAGCCGCCGTTCAGATAGTCGTCACCATCGCCGCCATAGAGGTGGTCGGCCTGGTTGGCGGACCCGCCACCCCTGTTCCCTTCGCCGTAGAGCCTGTCGTTGCCGGCATAACCGACGAGGCTGTCGTCGCTGCCGGCGCCAACAAGCTCGTTGCCGCCGGCGTTGCCATACAGTTTGTCGCTGGACGAACCTCCCACAACATCCTCGATGGAGCTATAGGTGTCGCCGGCGGCTTCGCCGGTGTTGATCGAGGGGTCGGTCAGGCTGACAACGATCGGGCCGCCGTTCTCCACATGCGTCACGCGATCCGTTCCGCCGCCGCCGACAAACACGTCCGCGCCGCCGCCTCCCGAAAACACATCGTTGCCGGAACCGCCGTCGAGACGGTCGTCGCCGCCAAAACCGTCGAGCGCATTGTCGCCCGCGTCGCCGTAAAGCCGGTCGGCGAAACCCGTGCCGCTGAGTGCCTCTATCGAATCGAAGGTTTCCCCGGTCGCCGATCCGGTGTTGATGGCGGGATTGGCCAGGCTGACGACGACGCCGGCCTTATCGTCATGGAACGCATAGTCGAAACCCGCCCCGCCCGAGAGGATATCGAGCCCCTGGCCACCCGTCAGATAGTCTTCGCCGTCGCCGCCGGAGAGCACATCGTTACCCTCGCCGCCCTGGAGATAGTCGGCGGACTCGCCGCCCTCCAGATGATCGGCTCCCTCGCCGCCGGAAAGGTCGTCGAAAAGCGCCCCGCCGTTCAGCGTATCGTTGCCGCCGCCGCCCGAAATAAAGTCAGGCCCGTCGTTGCCCAGGATCGTGTTGTCGAGATCATTTCCTACGAGATAATCCGACCAGTTGGTTCCATTTATATTTTCAATGTCAAATATATCCTCGTCGTGCGAATAATATGTAATCTTGTTAAAATTAAGCTCCACCCAAATCAGGGGCGTAACATCGTCCTCCGGCGGTACGCCGGGAAAGGTGATCGCGCCGAGATCCAGCCAATCGATGCCGGAGCCGCCGTCGATATTGTCGATCGACGCGGAATCGTCGATGAAAAAGCGGTCGTTTCCCTCCTCCCCGTAGAGGAAGTCGGTCCCCGCATCGCCATAGATACTGTCATTGCCGCTGCCGGCATGGACGACGTCATCGCCCGTGCCGCCATGGATGCTGTCGTTGCCGCCCAGCCCGAAAATGGTGTCGTTGCCGCCGAGGCCGCCGATCCTGTCGGAAGAATTGGTGACGCCGTCCAGTTGATCGATGGTTTCGCTTGCGTTGGTTCCATTCACGACGGCCATGGGAATCGCCTCCCTGCTTCGCCTTTCGTCACGGCGCGCGGCGCGCCGGAGCGTGTCCTGAACGGCAAAAGGCTGCGGGAGCGAAACGTTGTCCGGGCCAGAAATCAGACAGCACTCAAAGCTCCCGCAGAAAAACCTCCTGCGCGGAGCTTGGGCCGGATGAACTGCCACGCGCCTTGCGGCTTCAACGAGGCCCACGTACTTCCAAGCATGTGGCGCGGAACTAGCATCGTTTTGCGGTCGGAAAAAGGCAAAATCGGTCAATTACAACTTTTGATGGGCCTTGGCACCGGTCTTCGGGCCGGAACCGGACGCGGCCGGAGGCTTGAGCCCGGCGCCGCCGCCTGTCAGATAGGGCGTTTCCACCGGGCAGACCCAAATGACCTATCTGATCTTTGCCGCGGCCGCGCTTGCCGAGATCGCCGGCTGCTTCGCCTTCTGGGCGTGGTGGCGGCTGGAAAAGTCGCCGCTGTGGCTGGCGCCGGGGCTGCTGTCGCTGGCTGTGTTCGCCTGGCTGCTGACGCTGGTTGAGGCCGACGCGGCGGGCCGCGCCTACGCCGCCTATGGCGGCATCTACATCGCCGCTTCGCTGTGTTGGCTATGGCTGGCGGAAGGCGTGCGCCCCGACCGCTGGGATTTTCTCGGCGCCGCCATCTGCCTTGCGGGCGCCAGCGTCATCCTGCTCGCGCCGCGCGGGGCCTGACGGTGGAACTGCCCTCCGCGCTCCGCCAGGCGGTCGACCGGTTGCTGGAGCGCACGCCGCTCGCGGAGTTGCAGCGGGCGTCCGGCGTGCTTTCCGGCCGCTACCGCGCCGAACTGCGCGACGGTCGGCTGCATCTCGACGGCGCGCTTGCGGTCAAGGCCTATCTGGCGACGCGCCTGCCCGCCACCTATGCGGCGGTGCGCGCCAGTTTCGAGAGCGTCGCCGACGGCATGCCGGATTTTTCGCCGGCGTCGTTGCTCGATGTCGGCGCCGGCCCGGGGACGGCGCTGTGGGCGGCGACGGACTGCTGGCCGGCGCTAAGTGCCGCCGTGCTGGTCGAAGCGAGTGCGGCGGCGCGGGGCGCCGGCGAGACGCTGGGCGGGGACATGCCCAAAATTTCCGCCCGCTGGGTGGCCGGCGACGCGACGCGCGGACTGCCCGATGTCGCGCCGGCCGACCTCGTGACGCTGTGCTACGTGCTCGACGAACTCGACATGGCCCAGCGCGCCGCGCTGGTCGAGCGGCTGTGGGCGCTGACGGCCGGCGTGCTGGTGATCGTCGAGCCGGGTACGCCGGCCGGCTGGCAGCGGATTCTTGGCGCACGCGACCGATTGATCGCCGCCGGCGCGCATCTCGTCGCGCCTTGTCCGCACGAAAACCCCTGCCCGCTCGCGCCGCCCGATTGGTGCCATTTCTCCCGCCGCGTCGCCCGCTCGCGGCTGCACCGGCTGGCCAAGGGCGGCGACGTTCCGTGGGAGGACGAAAAGTTCGTCTACGTCGCCGCGGCGAGGCAGGCGGTCCAGCCGCCACGGGCGCGGGTGATCGCCCCGCCGCGCGGCGGCAAGGGGGTGGTGACCGTGAAGCTCTGCAAAGCGGACGGCACTGCCGCCGAGCGCCGGCTCAGCAAGCGCGACGGCGAGGATTTCCGCATCGCCCGACGGCTGGACTGGGGGGATGCGGTGCGGCAGGATCTTGCGGGGGATAGTTGAGCGCCGCGCGTGACGCCAGTCGTTGAGCGACCTGGCGATGTCGGGGCTGTGTCTTGGACTGAATGTCTGAGTTGGGGCGGAGGGTGTGTGAAAACACGACTCCTCATCGAGAGCACAGAATATTGTTCTCCATGAGTACGCTTGGAAACACCCAAACGGTCATGCAATTCTCGGCCTAGGCCGATCTGGGAATAGCATTCTTCATCCATGGCTCAACCTCGAGTTTTCACACAGCCTCGGGTGGAAAGCGGACCATGCCTTCAATCGGGAAGGTTTGGAACCTTGCGTTGTCCAGCGCCCTCGATCATTTGGAGGAAGGCACCGGAGATGGCCCATATGCCGGAAGACGACAAGGCGGATTGGTATGAGGTTTGGGTGGATGAAACTCAACGCCCACCGTATGTCCTGTTCCTTTTTCACACCTCGGACGGTCGGCATATCGTCTACGATCCAAAGGCCGATAAAATCCCATATGTCACGCCAAGCTACGGCGATGCCCGCTATTGGCTAAGTATGGACGAATACGTACAGGTAGAGGGGCGACAGAGACAAGACGAACCCGTTGAAGCCCGGGTGCCAAAGTTGAAGCCCGGCGATACTGGTCCTATGCCCCCGATGCGCTACCTCATTTGGACATTCGAGGGGCTATCCGATTTGTTCCCCGATGCCGATTTCAGCCTCCACGTAGAGGACGATTTGCAATTGGCTGCCATCGAAATCTCGTCAAAAGTCGCGCCGGTGACGGGGAATATGACGGTGGAATTCAATGGCTATGCACGCTGCCGGATTTCCCATGGCGATGGTAGGACGGCTGACAAGTCATTCACGCACATATGGGATCAGATTGATGTCAAATCCTGCCTTTACCATCTGACCCGACAGGTCATCTCCGGTGACATCGAAATAGTGCATGAAGGGCCGGAATAGCCAATTTCCTAGAAAGGGATGACCGTCCGCAATGGGGTCGTTAGCGGACCGGCAGCTTCAAGATTTTGATCCCCCCATTACGGGCATCAGGCCCGCGAGCATGCTTGCAAGCAACCATGCCAGCGGGTGGTGAAAGAAGCCGACCTTGATGAACCTGACGGAGAAAACTTAGCAAGTTGACGAAGTTTTCTCTTGCGCGCCGACAGATCGCACGATAGTTAGCAACATGGCTAAGCATGGTCCCGATCTCTCACTGCTCTTCCACGCGCTAGCCGACCCGACCCGCCGGGCGATCCTGACTCGCCTCGCCGTGGGGCCGGCGCGGGTGACGGAACTCGCTGACCCCACGCGGCTGCGCCTGCCCACGGTGATGCGGCATCTCTCTGTGCTGGAGGAGGCGGGGTTGATCGCCACCGCCAAGGACGGGCGGATACGCACCTGCGCCATCGTGCCCGAGGCCCTGCAACCGGTGCGGACATGGCTCGACGAGCAGCGGACCATCTGGGAAGCCCGGCTCGACCGGCTGGACGCCTTTGTGATGAATGTGATGAAGGAACGCGCGAAATGACATCGAACCCGCATCCAGCCAGTACGGCCCGCGAGGGGCAAAAGGATGGGAGAAACAGTTTTGCGACGCTGAGTTTCGACCGGGACGTGGCCGCGCCCTTGCCGGTGCTGTGGCAGGCATGGACGGCGCCCGCCGCGCGGGCGGTATGGGCCGCTCCGACGGCTTCCGTCACCGTGGAGTTTTTGGAGGCGAACACGCGGGTGGGTGGACGCGAGATCTCACTTTGCAAGGTGAAGGGCCAGCCGGACATACGCTGCGAGGTCGGCTGGCTGGAATTGCAGCCGGAGCTGTGCAGTGTGAACTACGAGGTTGTCTCGGCCGAAGGCGTGACGCAATCGGCGGCGCTGGTGACGGCGGATTTTTCGGGCTCGGGCGAGCGCAGCCGGCTGGTGGTCACGGTACAACTTTCCTCGCTGGCCGAGGACATGGAGGCAGGCTACCGGCAGGGTTTTGGCGCGGGGCTGGACAATCTAGCCAGCGCGGCCGAGCGGACCATGGTGTTGCAGCGGGTCATCCGGGCGCCGCGATCCGTGGTCTGGGGCGCGTGGATGAACCCTGAAGCGCTGCCGTTATGGTGGGGGCCGGACGGGTTTTCCTGCCGAACGACGCGGATCGACCTCAGGACAGGCGGCGAATGGGTTTTCGACATGATCGGCCCCGACGGCACGGTCTATCCGAACCATCACCGTTATGGCGAGGTCAGGCCCGAAGAGGGGTTCGGTTATGCGCTGCTGTGGGGCGAGAACGGGCCGAAACATGCCGATGCCTGGGCCTCGTTCGAGGATCAGGACGGGGCGACGAAGGTGACGCTGGGCATGGTGTTCAGCACCGAGGCCGAGTTCCAGGAGGCGAAAGGTTTTGGGGCCGTGGAACTGGGACTGCAAACCCTGGGCAAGCTGGAGCGCTTTATCCTATCCCGCTGAAAGGGCTCCACTTTCGGTCGGCTCGCCAGCAAGCGGGGCAGACCGCCGACATGCGCTTCCGCGTCGCGGCGCGGGAAGCAGCGCATGCACATGGGATGCACGGAGGATTTTGTGCGAAAACTGATCATTTGGGACATGGTGAGCGTCGACGGTTTCTTCGAAGGTTCGGACCGTGACATCGGCTGGTTCGTCTTCGAGGAAGAGCTCGAGAATTACATTCGCAAAACCCAGGAAAACGCCGACACGCTGGTCTTCGGCCGCGTGACCTACGAAATGATGGCAGCCTATTGGCCGTCCGAGCAAGGCTGGATCGCGGACTTCATGAACAAGATCGAGAAGGTGGTCTTTTCGCGCACGCTGAAAAGCGCCGGCTGGCAAAACACAAAACTCCTCAACGGCAATGTCGCGGAAGAAGTCTCCAAGCTGAAGGCCGGGGATGGCGGAGACATTTTTGTGTTCGGCAGCGCCGACCTCACGGCGACGCTGATGGAGCATGGCCTGATCGACGAGTATCACCTCGGGATCAACCCCGTCATTCTCGGGAGAGGCACGCCGCTGTTCAAGGGCGGCCCGGACCGGATGCCACTGAAACATCTGGAGACGAGGACGCTCAAGTCAGGTGTCGTCATCCTCCATTACGCGCCGGAGAGCGGACGATGACGATCGATCCGCTCTTTCCCGTCAACTCATGGGTTTGGCGCGGCAAGGGCGGAACAGCCGGATTGGATCGGATGCGCCCCTACAGGGGGCCATCCGCGAGCTCGGCATCCAGCGCCGACGCAAGTTCGAAAAATTTTCTGCGGACGCCAGGCGAGTAGGGATTCGCGCGCTCGATTGCCGCAAAAACCTCCGGCGCGTCGTGGCGGACCATGTTCACGGCCTCCAGCAGCCGGTCAAAGCTCTTCGTGGTCATGCGCTTCGGCAACGGCTCCATCTGTACCAACACCTTTGCGATCAGATGAGTGAGCCCCTGGACAGTCGCCGCTTCGCGATCATGGTCCTCCGGCGTGGTCATGATGACGTTCAACCGCAGTTGATGCCGGAGGAACGCGGCCAGGCGAAAGCAGCCGCGGCCCCGGATCGGACATACGGCGATCTTCAATCCCGCGATCCCCTCGCGCGCGCTCTGCGGGCCGAACAGCGGGTGCGTGGCCACGATCTCGGCATGCCCGGGAAGCCCGCGCCTCATGATGTCGGCCGGTCCCAGTTTCACCGACCCCACGTCGAGCACGAGCGCACCGGGCCGGATATGGGGAGCCACGGCATCGACGATTTCCTGCAAGCGTCCGACGGGCGTGGCAAGCACGACCACGGGGCAACGCGCCGCCATCTCGAGGCTGGTGAGCGTTACGCCGAGGGATTCGGCGATCGGCTGGAGGCCAGGGGCGGGATCGTAGGCGCACAGCCGGAAGTACGGCCGGATGTGGCGCGCGATGAGCTGCCCAAAGGCGCCGAAGCCTATGATGCCGATTGTTGAGCCTGGCGTGAAATCGCTGTCGATTGGCATGGACTGACCTCTGCAAGGCTGCGAAGCCAGAGGCGTCCTGCCGGAACCCAACCGCTGGCAAAGCAGCGGTTGAACAAAATGCACCCGCCGCTATGGAAGCGGGGCGTAATACAGTGCGGCGGTAAACGGTGTTTTCGTCATGCCGGGGCCGATAGCCGCCCGCGGGTGAAATGTCAATCAGTGTGCTTTGGGTGGGAAGCTGAACGGCGGCTTTCAGAAAGGTAGCCTGGAAAGCAGACGCTAGCTCGACTAAGGCGATGACCGGCTTTAGCCCAAAGCCGACGGACGTCAGTCGAGGCGTTAGTGACCGCGTTGCGCCTCATCTGCGACGTTTAACTCCCTGGAGGGCGATCCCGTAAGCTGCCGTTCGCCTCAAATTTCTTCCCAACTGCCGATGAAGAGGTCTTCCGAATACAACTGCCTGCGTGAATCTGCATTCGGCGGTGTCACGTTCGGCTCGTTGCTGAACGACCTTTAGCCTGATCGTCTCAATCGGCGACTTCTGCTTCTAGAATGTCAAATTGACTGGGGCCGCCGTCAGAGCGCCGAGTTGCTCGGTAGCGGGCAGGCGACTGGCCGTGATATCGATGGAACAGCTTCGAAAATGCGGCCGCAGTCTCGTACCCGACACGGCTCGCAACCCGTGCGATTCCATCATCGCTTGTTTCGAGTAGAAATGCAGCCTCCGCCATCCGTCGTGCAATCAGATAACGGTACATGGGCTGGCCAACGAGCTTGGTGAAGCGAGCCGAGAACGCCGAGCGGCCGAGCCCCACGCGATGCCCAAGGTCGCCAAGGGTCCATGGCTTATCAGGTCGTTCGTGGATCAATTGAAGCGCCGGTCCTATGTGCGGGTCCGCCATCGCCCCGAGCCACCCGCCCTCTCCGTAGTCGAGAGACTTGATCC
>NZ_JBIRCY010000106.1:0-11902 GCF_044326205.1 Mesorhizobium sp. IMUNJ 23232 | reverse complement strand
CGACGGCGGCATCCCCAAGCACCAGCGACAGCGGCCTGCCAAACCCCATCTCGGCCATGCCGACGAGCATCAACAGGATATGCTTCAGCGCCTGCCGGTATCGCTCGATTGTCGTACTCGCGTCTCCGAAGTCCAATGCCGCCTCCTTTCGTTCCCGCACGGGAACCGGCGGCAAGTATGAGGCAGGTTTTGGGGAGGGGGATGAAAATCTTGTTCGGTGGTGTTTCGGGTGTCGGACGAGGAAAGGCGTGGTCAGCAAAAACAAGGGCTTTGGCGGCGTAGCCGGCGGGTGTCCAAGAATATTTTCTGTTTGGCGGTGTTTTTCATCCCCGTTTTCGGGATGTCCTGCGCGCCGTTTTCGGGACCGCCGGAGCACTTCGTTACCAGTACGGCATGGTTCCCAGGGTCTCCGCACTCGCTTCGCTCGTGCTCCGCCCTGGGATGACGAAGGCGCGGGGCTTCGCGGCAAATCGCAGGCGTTGGAGATTCGCGGAAACGGCCTCTGCTTCGTCATCCTGAGCAGCGCAGGCCGAAGGCCGTTCGAAAACAATGTCATGCTTGTAAAACCAAGCAAAAACAGATGGTTGTTCGCAGCCCGTGTGGATTTTTGCGTAACAAGCATGACCAAGGGACCAACAAGCCGACAAAGTGGCGATCCGGACGCCCGGCCGGTCAAAATGGGAGAACAGGAAACTGCCCCGTGGAAGTTGTGCCTGGCGGATGGCATTGAAGTGCACCGGCGGGCCATCTGCCCGAAGTGGTCCAAACTGCCTGGCGGAGAAAGCAGGGTTTTGATCCGACGGCGTCCTATATGGAGTTGGCCGGGCGCGCCGGCTGTTCGGTTTCGAGAAGGGTTGAAGCAGGAATGTCCGCCAATACCGAAATCCAGATAGCGGCGGCCGATACGCGCGAAGCGGAGAAATTGGCGGCGCTGAGGCGGACGAAGCTGTTTGCGACGCTGGCGCTCTGTGCCTGCCTGGCGGTGCTGGTGGCGGCGCGGGTGTTTCAGCCGCGCTGGCCGTGGTTAGGTTTCGTCGCCGCCTTTGCGGAAGCCGCGACCATCGGCGGGCTCGCCGACTGGTACGCGGTTGTGGCGCTGTTCAGGCGGCCGCTCGGCCTGCCCATCCCGCATACCGCGATCATTCCGGAGAATCAGGCGCGCATCGCCGACAATCTCGGACGTTTCATCGAGGTGAATTTTTTGGCGCCTGGTCCGGTGAAGGCGAAGCTGGAAGAGGTGGATTTCGCGGCACTTGTCGCCGACTGGCTGTCGGATCGTGAGCGCGCCGCCGACCTCGCCGCCTTCGTGGCGCGGCTGGCGCCGCAGACGCTGACGGCGATCGAGCAGTCCGGGCTCAAGGATTTTGCGGCGCGCCGCCTTGCTGAGCAGGTCGACAAGGTGCCGGTGGCGCCGCTGGCGGCGGGCCTGCTTGCGGCGGTCACGGCTGAAGGGCGGCACCAGAAACTGCTCGATGAGCTTACCGGGGCGCTGGCAAAGACCTTCAGCGACGAGAAGACGCTGGATTCGCTCAGGGAAAAGATCCGCGCCGAACTGCCGTCGCTGTTCAACCTGTTCCGTGCCGATGCCTATCTGCTGAAGAAGATCGTGGCCTCCGCCGCGACTTTCCTCGATGACGTGAAAGGCGATCCCGACCATCCGTTGCGCCGCGAGTTCGACCGTTTCGTCGAAGGTTTCGTCGAGAGGCTGCGTAATTCGCAGGACTATGCCGACCGTGCCGAGGCGTTGAAGCACGATTTGCTTGCTCGGCCGGAGTTGCGGGCGCTGGCCGGCGAATTGTGGGGCGGCGTTCGCGCGATCATCGAAAAGGATCTGGCGGCGCCGCGCTCGGCGATCCGCACGCATCTCGCCGGCATGTTCGTCAATGTCGGGCGGCATCTCGCCGGCGATCCCGACATCCGCGCCGACATGAACAAGGGATTCGTCGTGTCGTTGGCTGCCTTCGTCGAGAGCCAGAAGAGCGGCGTTTCGGGTTTCATCGCCGAGCAGGTCAAGCGCTGGGATCTGGCGCAGCTCACCCGGCTGATCGAACTCAATATCGGCCGCGACCTGCAATATATCCGCTTCAACGGCATGCTGATCGGCGGGCTGGCGGGCCTTGTGCTTTACGGCGCCGAGCGGCTGTTGCTGGCGAATTGACGGGCCGTATCTGACGTTCGACTGAGCCGTCCGGTCTCAAGTGCGCCGGGCTGCGTCCAAATCTTGCGATTGCCGCGCAACTGGCTAAAAAGCAGGCGTTGAACCCGACGAAGGGAACGCGATGCGAGAAACGGCGCCGACATTCGAGGAACTGTGGGGCCTTATCGGGCAGGAATTGGGGGTTTCCGACTGGGTGACGGTCGACCAGGAGCGGATAAACCAGTTTGCCGAATGCACGGGCGACCGCCAGTGGATCCATGTCGACGTCGAGCAGGCGCGCCGCAAGAGCCCGCTGCGCACCACGATCGCGCACGGCTATCTGTCGCTCTCGCTCATCGGCTTCTTCATCCAGGACATGCGCATCCTGCCGGACAATACGCAGGGCGCCTTCAATTACGGCATCGACCACGTGCGGTTCCTGGCGCCGGTCAGGGCCGGCGCGCGGGTCAGGCTGCGCACCACGCTGCTGTCGATGGAGGGCAAGGGGCCGGGCCAATATCTCATGAAGGCCAGCAACGTCATGGAGATCGAGGGCGAGGACAGACCGGCGCTGATCGCCGATACGCTGGTCATGCTCTATGAAAAGCGGGCGCGCCGCACCGCCTGAGCATTTCCGGCGGGCATCGCCAACCGGGCGTGCAATGTCCCTTACCGCTGGAAAGCCAGCAAAGTGCGGTGGACGTCCCAGCCGGTCACGCCGCTTCCGAGTTCTTTGGAACCGATGAGCTTCAACGGCGCCATCGCATCGAGATAGAAATTCAGGGGCCACGCCCAACCGGAACGGGCGAAGCGTGTCTCCTTGTCAGCCACATAGGCGTCGAATATCGCCACGCTGCCCGGCTTGCCGGCGATCCGCCTCATGGCATCGATGAAGTCGGGTTTTTCTTCCGGATGCACGTGCCTGGCGACCGATGTCGCGTAAACCAGATCGGGCCTGAATGCCGCTGCATTCTCCAGCCTCGCCGAAATCACCCCGAACCGGGGTAGCTTCTCTTGCAGGACGTGCTCACCGAGAAGCTCCTTGCCGATCTTCATGAAGTCGGTAACCGCGTCGAGCGCAAACACGCACAGGCGGTCCTGCCGCCTGATGAAATGCGAGGTAACGCGCAGACTGCCGCAGCCATAGTCGCAGACGCGCGCGTTTGCCGGAAGCGGATGCATCGCCAGTATGGTCTCGAACATCGACCGTCCGGATTCCGCCCAGCTCTCTTCGCCCGACAGGTTCGATCCGAGCGTGTCGTGAACCCGGCCTTTGCGCAGGCCGTTGATGATGCGCCGAAGCGAAAATTCCGAGAATTTCGAACCGGGCTGCTTGGCGCGCCAGGCCTCGAAAGCTTCATCATACGCCCGGAATGGGTCGTCCTGGATCATCTCGTTCCCGCCGGGTAGAAGACGAATCTCCCATAACAGCCCAGGGCATGCGATACCAGACGCCGAAGGGCTTGTGCGCCATGGCCGAATCCATACACCGCCGATCCGACGAACGGCGCCGCGATCCTCGGCAGTCGGCAAACTCTCCGCTTGATCGGGCCGTAAACTCTGAAAAAGTAGCATTCAATAAAAATTGAAGGGAGAAACCGCCCCATGAACCAGACCAGCGAGGTCACGCGTTTCCTGATCATCGATGATCATCCGCTGTTCCGCGAGGCGCTGCACAGCGCCGTCCGCATGGCCTATCCGGAAGTCGACACGGTCGAGGCGAAGTCGATCGCGGAGGCGCTGGACGTCCTTTCCGGGCCGCTGCCGTTCGATCTCGCGCTGCTGGATCTCAGCATGCCGGACGTGCACGGGTTCGAAGGGCTGCTTCAGTTGCGTACACGCCATCCGCGCCTGCCGGTGGTCGTCGTATCGGGGCATGAGGAGCCGAAGATCGTCTCGGAGGCGCTGTCCTACGGCGCGGCCGGCTTCATTCCGAAATCGGTGCGCAAGGACGACCTTGCGGCGGCGATCCGTTCCGTCATGGAAGGCGCCGTCTATGTCCCGCAGAATTATGGCGACCGGCCGCCCGAGCCCGAAAGCGCCGACCGCGCCGACATGGTGCGCCGGCTGGCAAAGCTGACGCCGCAGCAATTGCGGGTGCTGCAGATGTTGCGGCAGGGCCTGCTCAACAAGCAGATCGCCTATGAGCTGCAGGTCGGCGAGACGACCGTGAAGGCGCATGTCTCGGAGATATTGCGCAAGCTCAATGTCTACAGCCGTACCCAGGCGGTGATCGAGGTTTCGAAACTCGACAATGCGGATCTGTTTCGGGAGCAGGGGTTTTAGGGCAGTAGGGCAGTAGGGCAGTAGGGCAGTAGGGCAGTAGGATTGCCCCTCTATGGCCCTAGAAAATTGGAAGCGCTCTCGGCCGCTGGCCAATCATTCTTCTCGGCTATTTTTCCCTACTGCCCTACTGCCCTACTGCCCTACGCTAGCAAATGCGCCAGCAACGCGCGCAACTGGGCCGGCTTGACCGGCTTGCGCATCAGTTCGATGCCGGATGCACGGGCAGCATGCGCGAGATCGGAAGAACCGTCGCCGGTGATGATGAGGGCCGGCACGTCGCGTTTGAGATAGGCCCGCACCTCGGCGATCGTCTGGCTGCCCAGGTCTCCGCCTTCCAGATGCTGGTCGGCGATAATCACGTCCGGCACCCAGTCGGTGTCGCCGAGCGCGCGGATAGCCTCGTCAGAGGACGCGGCCGGGCGCACCGCGCATTGCCAGCGCTGAAGCAGAGCCATCATCGCTTCGGCAACGCCGGGATCGTTCTCGATCAGCAGCACCCTTGTGCCGAACAGGCCGTAGCCGCGCGGGCGCTTGCTCTCGGCCGCGATCTCGACGATCACCGGTGGGCGGGTCGCGATAGCCGGCACCTCCAGCCAGAAGACGGTGCCGCGGCCGACCACCGAGGAGAAGCCGATGCGGTGGCCGAGCGCGTCGGCCATCCTGCGCACGATCGACAGGCCGAGCCCCAGGCCGGCGCCGGAAATATCGCTTTCGACGGCGCCCGGCCCCCTGTGGAACTCCTCGAAGACGGCGTCGCGGTGTTCCTGCGGGATGCCGCAGCCGGTGTCGGCGATCTCGATCCTTACCTTTCCCTCGCGCCTCCTCGCGCCGACGAACACACCGCCGGCGCGGGTGTAGCGGACAGAGTTGGAGACGATGTTCTGCAACAGCCGATGCAGCATGGTCCGGTCGGAACGGACGATCGCGTTGCTCGCCCGGAAACGGAATTTCAGCCCCTTCTGCTCGGCGATCGGCTGGAAATCCGATTTTATCGAGGAAAAAAGCTGGTCCAGCGGGATCTCGGCGATCTCCGGCATGACCACGCCGGCGTCGAGCTTGGAAATGTCGAGCAGCGTCTGCAGCAGGTTGCCGATGGTGGTCAGCGAGCGTTCGACCTGGCCGACCAGCCGGCGGCCTTCTTCGGTCGTCTGCAGGTCGGACAGCGCCGAGACCGAGAGATGCGCGGCGTTGAGCGGTTGCAGCACGTCGTGGCTGGCGGCGGCGAGGAAGCGTGTCTTCGACAGGTTCGCGAGTTCGGCGGCTTCCTTGGCCGCGAACAGGTCGATGTTGGATTCCTCCAGCCGCCGCATGGTGGAGCGCAGTTCCTCGGTACGGCTGCGCACGCGGCCTTCGAGGTTGATCGCCGTCTGGAACAGCGAGAAGGCGTTGCCTTGCTGGTCCATCGCCCGCTCGACGCGCGAAATCAGCGCCGCGTTGATCTTGCGCAGCCGCTGGATGTCGGTGATTTCGTCGACCAGCATTGCCGTAACCTTACTCGGCGGCCTGGCGGTGGCCGAAGGCGATGCCGGTCAGCGTCTGGTTCAAGTGCATGGTGCGGTATTGTTCGCCATAAGTGCCGAAGCCGATGAGGTTGTTCGTCCGGTAGAGGTCGGAAATGTCCCTCAGAACCTGGCGGTTGCGGGCGTCCAGCCGTCGCAGCACGCAGTCGAAGCCGAGGATGACGTCAATGCCGCCGACCTTTTCACCGACGTCCTCCAGCGCCGAGCGGGTCGATTCGACCATGTCGGTCGGCTCGGCGATGGACAGTACGATGCCGTCGTCGATGGCGCAGAAAAAGGAGAGCGAACCGTCCGTGTTCAGCTTCTGAATCGAGCGGCAATAATATTCGCCGCCGACACGGACGACCACGGGATGCGACGCAAAACTCATAGGGGTCAGCGCGTCGGGCATGACGCCGACGGCATGCGCGAACTCTTCGGAGGCACTCGTGGCGTTGAACTCGTGAACGACGCGGCGGTTCGGATCGGAAGCGGTGACGACCAGCTTCTCGTTGGTCGGCACAAAATTCTCGGTCTTGAAGACATGGAACGGCACGTCGGTCGCCATCAGGATGACGACGGCGCAATCGGTCGCCACGACACCGTCGGAAATAAGCGTGGTCGCCTGGAAGCGCAGGTCGTCGCCGGCCGATCCGCCGACCAGGGGAATGTCGTCCAGGCCCCAGTGGATCGCCGAGGCGACCGATTCCTCGGCGAAGGACAGGCCGTCAATGAGGCAGAGCGCAAACGCGTTGCCGGATGACAGTCGCCCCGTATGCGCGGCGAGCGAGCGCCGCAGCGCGCCGACCTGCGCGGCGATCGATTCCATGCCGGATCCGGACAGGTTGGGAATCATGGCGCTGGCGATGGTGAAGCTCTCGGCAGGAAACAGGATGGCCAGCATCTGGCCTTCCTCGAGACCGGCAGCCGTGATCTCGCCCGCGGTCGAGCACCCGGCGTGCGGCAAGGCCGGCGCGTAACGCGAGATGGCGGCCGAAAGGTCCTTCGCCCGCACGAGGCTTTGAGAGAAGAAGAACAGGGCGAACCCGGCGCCTGTCGCGGCGGCCGTGCGCGCCACCTCGCGGGCAAACGCCGGTGCATCCGGCCTGTCCGTGCTGACCACTGTCAGCCCGCAGCCGTAGCTTGTCTTCGAGCAGGCTCGCGCCAAATCCTCCAGCCTTTCCTCCGGCCCTTCGTTTTGCGTGTCGTGCACGCAGGTGCCGAATGCATTCTTGTCCGGACGCCGGAGTTTTGCAATGCTGTGGGAACGGACCGTATCGTCTTAAGTACAATATACGGTTCGCGGGGGGCGGCTGCATTCTCGACCCGAGCGGTCAGGATCGCAAAGTCTGCGCCTCGAACGCCATGAGTTCGATCCGCGGGACGCCGGAGAGCCCCCGCGAAAATACCTACCGAGGGAGGCAGGCAATATGTCGGACGTTTCTCTAACCGTGAATGGCCGAAAGGTGGGCGCGTCCGGCGAGGACCGTACGCTGCTCGTTCATTTCCTGCGGGAAAATCTGGGGCTTACAGGCACGCATGTGGGTTGCGACACATCGCAATGCGGCGCCTGCGTCGTCCATGTCGACGGCAAGGCGATCAAGTCCTGCACGATCCTTGCCGCTCAGGCCTCGGGCTCGACGGTCGTCACCATCGAGGGACTCGCCGACGGCGCCGACCTGCACCCGGTCCAGGCTGCCTTCAAGGAGCATCACGGGCTGCAATGCGGCTTCTGCACGCCGGGCATGATCATGTCGGCCACCGACATGATCAACCGCCATCCCGACGGCCTCGACGAGGCGACGGTGCGCGCCGAGCTGGAAGGCAATATCTGCCGCTGCACGGGATACCACAACATCGTCAAGGCGATCCTGGCGGCATCCGAGGTGATGTCGAAGGGCAAGGGCAAGGCGAAGAAGGCGGCGTGAGGGAGAAGGCAGTCGTGAATAGGCAGTCGGCAGTCGGGTAATCTTCGGCGCCGGATGGCGCATTTTACTACTGCCGATTGCCCACTGCCTACTGCCGTAGTCCGAGGTTCGGGAGGAACATTCCAATGGGTATCGAAGGCATCGGCGCACGCGTTGCGCGCAAGGAAGACAAAAGATTCATCACCGGCAACGGGCGCTATGTCGACGACATGGTCGTGCCCGGCATGAAGCACGCGGCGTTCGTGCGTAGCCCGCACGCGCATGCGGACATCAAGAAGATCGACGTGTCGAAGGCCAAGGCCATGCCGGGCGTCATCGGCGTGCTCACCGGCAAGGAACTCAAGGCCGACGGCATCGGCAATCTGATCTGCGGCTGGATGATCCACTCCAAGGACGGCACGCCGATGAAAATGGGCGCGTGGTCGCCGCTGGCCTTCGACCGGGTTCGCTACGTCGGCGACGCGGTGGTGATCGTGGTGGCCGACACCAAGGGCCAAGCGCGAGACGCGGCGGAGGCCGTCGAGGTCACCTACAAGGAGAAGAAGGCGGTTTCGAGTGCGGTCGACGCGCTGAAGAAGGGCGCGCCGCAGCTTCATCCGGAGGCCGACAACAATCTGATCTACGACTGGGAGATCGGCGACGCCAAGGCGACGGATGCGGCGATCGCTTCCGCCGCGCATGTCACGACGATGAAGATCGTCAACAACCGGCTAGTGCCCAACGCCATGGAGCCGCGCGCAGCACTCGGCCACTACGACAAGGGCGAGGACCACTACACCTGCTGGACGACCTCGCAAAACCCGCACGTGGCGCGCCTCGTGATGAGCGCCTTCTACAATGTCGCGCCGGAGAACAAGCTGCGCGTCATCGCGCCGGATGTCGGCGGCGGTTTTGGATCGAAGATCTTCATCTATCCGGAAGAACTCGTTTGCCTGTGGGCCTCGAAGAAGACCGGCGTCCCGGTGAAATGGGTGGCCGACCGCACCGAAAGCTTTTTGACCGACGCGCATGGCCGCGACCATGTCAGCGAGGTTCAAATGGCCTTCGACAAGGACAACCGGATCATCGGCTTCAAGGTCGACACGGTTGCCAATCTCGGCGCTTACATGTCGCTGTTCTCGTCGTCGGTGCCGACCTATCTCTATGCGACGCTGCTGTCGGGCCAGTACAACATCCCGGCGATCCATGCCAATGTGCGGGCGGTCTATACCAACACCGCGCCGGTCGATGCCTATCGCGGGGCGGGGCGGCCGGAAGCCACTTATCTGGTCGAGCGCACCATGGAGACGGCGGCGCGCGAACTGGGCATCAGCCCGGCGGAATTGCGCCGCAAGAACTTCGTCACGCAGTTCCCGCATCAGACGCCGGTGATCATGTGCTACGACGCGGGCGACTATGGCGCCTCGCTTGACGCGGCGATGAAGGCGGCCGACTATGCCGGCTTCCCCGCGCGCAAGGCCGCCGCCGCCAGGAAGGGTCTGCTGCGCGGCATCGGCATGAGTTGCTACATCGAGGCCTGCGGCATCGCGCCGTCGGCGGCTGTTGGCTCGCTCGGCGCCGGCGTCGGCCTTTGGGAGAGCGCGGAAGTGCGCGTCAACGCCGTCGGCACAGTGGAAGTGCTGACCGGCTCGCACAGCCACGGCCAGGGCCACGAGACCACATTTGCCCAGCTTGTCGCGGACCGCTTCGGCGTGCCGATCGACAGCGTGTCGATCGTGCATGGCGACACCGACAAGGTGCAGATGGGCATGGGCACCTACGGCTCGCGTTCCGGCGCGGTCGGCATGTCGGCGATCGTCAAGGCGCTCGACAAGGTCGAGGCCAAGGCCAAGAAGATCGCGGCACACCTGATGGAGGCCGACGAGAGTGACATCGTCATCGAGAACGGCGCGCTGAAGGTGGCGGGCACCGACAAGAACGTGCCGTGGTTCCAAATGGCGCTCGCCGCATATACCGCCCATAACCTGCCTTCGGGCATGGAGCCGGGCCTGAAGGAAGGCGCCTTCTACGATCCGTCCAACTTCACCTTCCCGGCGGGCTGCTACATCTGCGAGGTCGAGGTCGATCCGGACACCGGGGTGACCAAGATCATCCAGTTCGTGGCGGCGGACGATTTCGGCAACGTCATCAACCCGATGATCGTCGAGGGCCAGGTGCATGGCGGCATCGCCCAGGGCGTCGGCCAGGCGCTGCTGGAAGGCGCCTTCTATGACGCCGGCGGGCAGCTTCTGACGGCGAGCTACATGGACTACACCATGCCGCGCGCCGACGACCTGCCGTCCTTCAAGGTCTCGACCTCGAACACCCCTTGCCCGGGCAACCCGCTGGGCATCAAGGGCTGCGGCGAGGCTGGCGCCATCGGCTCGCCGCCGGCGGTCATCAACGCCATCACCGACGCGATCGGCACCAACGAACTCGCCATGCCGGCAACGCCCCAAAAGGTCTGGGCGGCGGCGCGGGCGGCGAAGCACTGAGAGCGGTGAATGGTGAATAGTGAATGGTGAATGGATAGGCGCCGACAGATCGGCCGCATCCAAATCATCATTCCAGGGTCTCCGAAGGATCCATTCACCATTCACTATTCACCATTCACTCCTGCAAGGAGACACCCATGTACCAAGTCAACTACCACCGCGCTTCGTCCGTCGCCGACGCGGCGAAACTGTCCAAGAAGGGCGACGCGAAATTCCTGTCGGGCGGCATGACGCTGATCCCGGCGATGAAGACGCGGCTGGCCGCGCCTTCGGATCTCGTCGACCTGACGCATATCGCCGAGCTGAAGGGCATCACCGTCTCCGGCAAGAATGTCACAATCGGCGCGGCGACCACCCATGCCGAGGTCGCCACCAACGCCAAGCTGAAGTCCGTCTGCCCGGCGATCTGTCATCTGGCCGCGCATATCGGCGACCCGCATGTGCGCCATCGCGGCACGATCGGCGGCTCGATCGCCAACAACGATCCGGCTGCGGACTATCCGGCGGCCCTGGTGGCGCTCGGCGCAACGGTCGTCACCAACAAGCGTGAGATTTCCGCGGACAAGTTTTTCACCGGCCTGTTCGAGACGGCGCTGAAGGATGGCGAGATCGTCACCGGCGTGACTTTTGCCGCGCCGGCCAAGGCGGGATATTCGAAGTTTCCGAACCCGGCGTCGCGCTATGCCATGACAGGCGTGTTCGTCGCCAAGACCAAGGACGGGGTGCGCGTTGCTGTGACGGGGGCCGGCGAGGACGGTGTGTTCCGCTCCAAGCCGATCGAGGCGGTGCTGGCCAAGAAATTCGAGGCTGCTGCGCTGGAAGGCGTGACCGTGCCGAGCGCCGGGCTGATGAGCGACCTTCACGCCTCCGCCGAATACCGCGCCAATCTGGTGGTCGTCATGGCCAAGCGGGCAGTGGCTGCGGCCAACGCGTAGCGCGCAAACAGGCTTGACCTCGGACGGAGTATGCAACTCCGTCCGACTTTTCAGGACTCTCCCCCACGATTTGCTCTGGCACCGGCGTGCGCCAACGCCGGATGAGTGCTATGGTCTTTCTGTTCTGATCTACTGAGTTATACTCGGGATGTTGCAGAACATTGAAGCCAAGGGGGAGGATATGACCGCATTCAATGTTGTTCGCTATCGCGTCAGGCCGGAATTCGAGGAAGAGTTTCTTCGCCTGAACAGGGAGGTCGACCGCTCGGACCTCGCCGGCCTGCGCAGCGCGTCGCTCATCAAGACGGGCGATCGTTCCTATTGCATGATCGGCGAGTGGGACAGCATGGAAAGCATTGTAGCAGCCCGGCCCTTGATGGTCAGAAACCTGGAAAGGGGGCGGGGGATGCTGGAAGACCTTGGCGAGGGCCGCGGCGTTACTGACGCGGTGTCCGGCGAGGTCGTCTCCGAACTTCATCGCCGGGCTTGAAGCGTGCCGCACGCAATCGGCCTCATTCTGCCGGGCCGGTTTGGGCCAAATTCTTTGGGCTTCGTCTTGTCCGGGCCACCAGCCCGACCTGCGCCGAAGCCCTCGACCTTGGCCCAATCGGCCTCATTCTGCCGGGCCGGTTTGGGCCAAGGT
>NZ_JBIRCY010000105.1:0-13782 GCF_044326205.1 Mesorhizobium sp. IMUNJ 23232 | reverse complement strand
GTGAAGGACGAGGAGAAGGGACAAGCGGCGACGTTGCGGCCAGCCTCCTTCTCCCCGTCCTTCACGGGGAGAAGGTGCCCGAAGGGCGGATGAGGGGCGGCGCCGACGGTCGAAGCAAGCAGCCACTGGCATTAACGACGCGTCGGGCGCTTCCGCCAATCGCCAACGTTGGCGATTGGCGGAAAACCAACGCCTTCGTCATCCTGGGGCGGAGCAGGAGCGAAGCGAGTGCGCAGACCCCAGGAACCATGCCGTAGCAGTGACGAAACGCTCCGACGGTCCCCAAAACATGGAGCACGACGCCCTAAAAACGGGGATGAAAAATCACCGCCACACGAAAAATTTTCTTGGCCACCCGCCGGCCTGCACCACCAAGCCATTGTTTTTGCTGATTGCGCTTTCTCTCGCCCGACACGCGAAACGCCGTCGAACACGATTTTCATCCCCTTCTCATCCCCCTCCCCAAAACCTGCCTCATACTTGCCGCCGGTTCCCTCGCGGGAACGAAAGGAGGCGGCATTGGACTTCGGAGACGCGAGTACGACAATCGAGCGATACCGGGAATCGCTGAAGCACATCCTGCTGATGCTCGTCGGCATGGCCGAGATGGGTTTTGGCAGGCCGCTGTCCCTAGTGCTCGGGGACGCCGCTGTCGCCCCAAGGCCGGGACGGACGGGGAAGACGGGGCGGAAAAAGCCGTCTCCGGCGCTCTGCCTGCCCCGTCACCTCTACCGCGCCATTCTGCTGTTGCTGCGTCCGGCCGAATCCGCCGCGCGCCGCCTGATCATCGCGACAGCGCAAGGCATCGTGGTGACGCTGCCGCCGTTTCGTCCGCGAAAACCGAAGCCAAAGATTGCCGACACGGTGGCCGCCATGCACCGCCTCGGCCTCGCCGTCGCCCTGTCGCAGGAGGATTTTGCCCGCTTTGAGGCCGAGCGGAAGGCCGCCGAACGGCGCACTGCCAGGCCGCGTGGACAAAACCTTTCGCTGCTCGATGCGCTGAAATATCCCTTCCGCATCCGCCGCAAGTACGTTCCGGCGCATGCCGTGCCGCGCATCCGGTCGCTCGACGACGACGCGCCACGCATCCTCCTGCCGCCGCCGCCATCGCAGAACGATCCGATGAACGCGGCAAAACTGACGCTCCGGCTGGAGGCGCTCGGCCGGGCGCTGGACGATCTGCCCGCTCAGGCGCAACGTTTTGCCCGCTGGAAGGCGCGCAACGACGCCGCTCTTGCGCGAGATCGGGCGGCCCGCGATGCGGCGGCCGCGCAGGGCAAGCCTGGTCCGGTGCGGTTCCGGCGTTTTTCGCCGCTCCGTCGCGGGCGACCGCCCGGCGGAAGATTGCCGCGCTTCGATCCGGATGCGCCGAAACGGAAGAACATCCGCGAGGTCGACGAGATCCTGGCGCACGCCAATGCGATGGCGTACTACGCGCTGGAGCCGCCGAGGCGCGATACGTCGTGACGGGGCTGCTCCGAATCTGAAACGCCGAAAATCAATGGCCGGCGCGGATTTTTCGCGCCTCGGCGACGATGGACGTTGTCCCCAGCGGAATTTACCGGTTCGAAACCTCCGTCAACCTTCCGTTAACCACCGAATCGCTGCCGGCCTGGATTATACGTTTCCGTTCTGTTCTTTGATTGACGATCGAACAAAATTAGAACAAACTATAAACAAATTCGAAACAGGAGAGAGTGATGACCGATTTCATCCAGGACGTCGTATCGCTGGTATCGATGAGCACCTTTCTGATCACCGTTTCGCTGTGGATCGGAGCGCTTTGATCGGCGGCGGCGATCAATCGCCGACAGCGACGCCCTCCCGCCTAGGATCGGCGCCGCCGGAAAGGCCGGCCGGCGTCCAGGCGATGCCGTGCAGGCCGGAATTCAGATCCTTGACCGCGACCTTGAAGCCCAGCGCGGTGAGGTCGTCGGCAAGGTCCTCCGCCTTCGTTCCCTTCTCCAGATCGTAGGGCCCGAAGCGGTTGACGAGATGCGGCAGCGCTATCGCTTTTTGCATGTCCATCTTCCAGTCGATCAGTCCGATCAGGGTGGTGGCGACGTAGGGGATGATGTTGCTGCCGCCGGGCGAGCCGAGCGCGAAGGCCGGCTTGCCGTCCTTGAGCACGATGGTCGGCGACATGGACGAGCGCGGCCGCTTTCCGGGCTCGACACGGTTGGCGACGTTCTGGCCGTCCTTGACCGGCGAGAACGAAAAATCGGTGAGCTGGTTGTTGAGCAGGAAACCGTCGACCATCAGCCGCGAGCCGAAGGCGTTTTCCACCGAGGTGGTGATCGAGGCGACGTTGCCGGCGGCATCGGCGACAACAAAATGCGAGGTCGACGGGATTTCCGCCGACACGCCGTCGACGCGCAGTTCGGCCTTGTCCCAGGGCGGCTCGCCGGCCTTGGCCTCGCCGTCGGCCAGCGCGGTCGGGCGCCGCAGCAGGGCGGAGCGATCCCTGAGATAGGCCGGGTCGAGCAGGCCCTTGGGGATCGAGACAAAATCGCTGTCGGCGACATAACGCTCGCGGTCGGCAAAGGCCAGTCGTGTGGCGTCGCCGACCAGCCGCCAGCTTTCCGGGTCGTTCGGGCCGAGAGTCGCGATGTCGAACGGTTCGAGCAGGCCAAGAATCTGGCCGATGGCGATCGCGCCGGAGGAGGGCGGTCCCATGCCGCAGACTTCGTAGCCGCGATACGGAGCGCAGACGGCCGCGCGCTCCTTGACGCGGTAGTTTTCGAGATCGTCCGCGGACAGGAGCCCGGGATTGGTCGGGTGCGAGCGTACGGCGCGAACGATGTCGGCGGCGATAGGGCCTTTATAGAAGGCATCGGCGCCTTGCGATGCCAGGGTCCGCAGGGTCGAGGCATAGGCCGTGTTGGCGAGGCGATAGCCGGCCTTCAAAGGTGCGCCGGAAGCATCGAAGAAGTAGGCTTGGGCGGACGAAGGCTTTTCGAACATGTCCGCGGTTTCGGCGACGGAAGATGCAAGGCGGGGCGACACCTCGAACCCGCCATCCGCCAGTCGGATCGTCGATTCGAATAGAGAAGGCCACGGCCGCGTCCCGTAACGGCGATGCACGGTCTCCAGAAGCCTTGGCACGCCGGGCGCACCGACCGAGCGGCCGCCGATCACGGCGTCGAAGAAGGCCATCGGTTTGCCGGACGCATCGCGGAAAAGATCGGGTGTGGCTTCCGCCGGCGCGGTCTCGCGGGCGTCGAACGTCGTTATCTTGCCGCTCGCCGCATCATACCAGACGAGGAATGCGCCGCCGCCCAGTCCGGATGATTGCGGCTCGACCAGCCCCAGCATCGCCTGTACGGCGACCAGCGCGTCGGCCGCGTTGCCGCCCGCCCTCAGCACATCGAGACCCGCCTGCGCGGCAATCGGATTGGCCGCGACGACCATCTGCCGCGAGGCGGTGACCGCCTTGACTTCCTGCGTGCCGCTCGCCTGTTCAGGAGCGACCGTGTCGGACGCCTGCTGCGCGAAGGCCTGGAACGGAAACAGCACGGCGAAGGCCAGCGCCGGGAGCAAACGCAAGGCGTGACGCCCGGCCATCAGCCCGCCTTCCGCTCGGGTTGCAATGCTGCTTCAGCCACCGGTCCGAACACTTTTCTGAACGCCGTCTTCAGTGCCACGTCGAAATCGGACAGAGTGACCGGCAGGCCGAGGTCGACGAGGCTGGTGACGCCATGATCGCTCACCCCGCAGGGCACGATGCCGGAAAAATGCGACAGGTCCGGCTCGACATTGACGGCGATGCCGTGAAAGCTCACCCAGCGGCGCAGGCGGATGCCGATGGCCGCAATCTTGTCCTCGGCCGGCGTACCGTCTGGTGCTGGCGAGCGATCCGGCCGCACGACCCAGACGCCGACGCGATCCTCGCGCCGCTCGCCGCGCACGTTGAAGGCGGCCAGCGAGGTGATGATCCATTCCTCCAGCGCCGCGACGAAGGCGCGAACATCCTCGCGCCGCCGCTTCAGGTCGAGCATGACATAGGCGACCCGCTGGCCGGGGCCGTGATAGGTGTATTCGCCGCCGCGGCCCGCTTCGAACACCGGAAAGCGATCGGGGTCGACCAGGCCCTCGATGCGCGCGCTGGTGCCGGCGGTGTAGAGCGGTGGGTGCTCGACCAGCCAGACCAGTTCGCCGGCGCGCCCCTCGCGGATCGCGGCGACGCGCTCTTCCATGAAGGCCAGCGCCTGCGCGTAGGCTGTCAGTCCGGGCTCGACCCGCCATTCGACGGGCGCGGAGCCTGGGACAGGCAGGAAGGACGTGGCGATTTCGCTGCGTTGCATGGAATGATCCGATCGCCGTCAATATGGACGCTCGCGACGGTCGCGTCCAGTTCTCGGGGACCCGGCCGCCACACCGCTCAACAGGCGCAAACAGCCCGCCTGGAGCGGCTGTATTCCGACGACTTCACAAAGGCTGAGAGAGTGATGGTGCGGTCGAGAAGACTCGAACTTCCACGGGTTGCCCCACAGCGACCTCAACGCTGCGCGTCTACCAATTCCGCCACGACCGCACGTCACGAAAAGACCGGTCGGAACCGGCTCGCGGCCTTTAGCAAATCAGTTCCGGCGAAACAAGTGCGACGCAAAGGATTTCGCCGCCGCTGTCCCGCACGCGTTGGCGCGGCGACCGGAGCGCCATGATGGCGGCCCCGGCACTGGGTCGGCGAAGAGCATGCCGCGGCTCGCCGGCAGGTCGGACATATCGTCCGCCCCGGCAGTGCGCAGGTGCATTTCGTTTGAAATTCCGGTCCCTTGCGCGCTAAACCTGCGGCTCGACCAATCCGGACATTGCAGGACGACGCTCAGTTGGAAGGCCAGGAGGAAACGACGCCGGTCGGCGCCGGCCATGAGGCCGAGCATGCCGACATCTATGGCGAGGACGGGGTGATCCGCCCGTCCTTCGTTGCGCACATCGGCGCGGCGATCGCCGACCGCGACATATTGATCCTGCGCAAGGATGTCGGTGCTCTGCACCAGTCCGAGCTCGGCGATCTCTTGGAAGCGTTGCTGCCCGAGCAGCGGCGCACGCTGGTCGATCTGCTCGGCACGGATTTCGATTTTTCGGCGCTGACCGAGGTCGACGAGGCGATTCGCCTCGACATCGTCGACAATCTGCCCAATGCGCAGATCGCCAAGGCGGTGCAGGAACTGGATTCGGACGACGCGGTCTACATTCTGGAAGACCTCGACCAGGCCGACCAGGACGAGATTCTCGCGCAACTGCCGTTCACCGAACGGATCCGGCTGCGGCGCTCGCTCGATTATCCGGAAGAATCGGCCGGACGCCGTATGCAGACCGAATTCGTCGCCGTGCCGCCGTTCTGGACGGTCGGCCAGACGATTGACTACATGCGCGAGGACAACGACCTTCCCGACCGCTTCAGCCAGATTTTTGTCATCGACCCGTCATTCAAGCTGCTCGGCGCCATCGACCTCGACCAGATCCTGCGCACAAAACGCTCGGTGAAGATCGAGGAGATCATGCATGAGACGCGGCATGCCATCCCGGCCACGATGGACCAGGAAGAGGCGGCGCGCGAATTCGAGCAATACGACCTTCTGTCGGCGGCGGTCGTCGACGAGAACGAGCGGCTGGTCGGCGTGCTGACCATCGACGACGTGGTCGACGTCATCCAGCAGGAGGCCGAGGAAGATCTTTTGCGCATGGGCGGCGTCGGCGACGAGGAACTGTCGGACACCGTGGTGGCGACCTCGCGCTCACGCGTGCCGTGGCTGCTGGTCAACCTAGCAACGGCTTTCATCTCGGCCTCCGTCATCAGCCAGTTCGGTGCGACCATCGAGGAGATGGTGGCGCTGGCGGCACTGATGCCCATCGTCGCGTCGCTCGGCGGCAATGCCGGCACGCAAACCATGACGGTCACGGTGCGCGCACTGGCGACAAAAGACCTAGATATCTACAATGCCGGACGCGTCATCCGGCGCGAGGTGCTGGTCGGGCTGCTCAACGGGTCGGTCATCGCGGTGATCATCGGCGTCGTCGCCGGCCTGTGGTTCCAGAACCCCGACCTCGGCTACGTGATTGCCGCCGCCATGATCATCAACATGCTGGCGGCAGCCCTCGGCGGCATCATGATCCCGCTGCTGCTCGACCGGCTCGGCGCCGACCCGGCGATCTCTTCGTCGATCTTCACGACGATGATCACCGACGTGATCGGGTTTCTCGCCTTCCTCAGTCTTGCCACATGGTGGCTGCATCTGGGGTAGTGGGAATCTTTAGCCAACGTGCTTTCGCCCGGACATAAGCGACAGCACCAGGCATACGTCTTCCCCTCTCGCGCAACTTGCCGAAGCCTGCCGGCTGCCGGGAACTGCCTTGAGTGTGTACGAGGACGATTCTCGGTTGGAAAGCCTGGCCGCCGGTGGCAGGGCGGCGCCAGCCATCCTTATTCGTGATCCTTGCTTGGCGGTGTTGAATTTGCGAAGCGGTTGTTGTCTGACCGGACAAATCTCGCATGGACGAAATGAATGCAGAACGGCACTCTTGCTGGCAAATCAATCCGAGCCTGGCTGAACGGGCTCTATGGTGTCGATTCCCTGAGCATCGAGCCATTCCAGCATGCGGCGATCGTGTTGGATCGCCTGACACAGCTCAAGGTCGTAAAGGCATGTGCGCCGAGCGGAACGCTGTCGCTGGAGTTTGGCGTCTACACCGGCGGCTCGCTCAGGGCACTGGCGCTCGACTATAAGGACTGCGCCTTTACCGGTTTCGATTCGTTCAAGGGGCTGCCGGAATCATGGAAGCGGAGCGACGCGAGTACTTATGAGACCGGCCATTTTGCGCTCAAGGCATTGCCGGTCATGCCACCGAATGTCAGCCTAGTTCCGGGCTTCTTCGAAGAAACCCTGCGGCCTTGGCTTGCGGAAAACCCCGGACCGGTCGGCTTTATCCACATGGATGCCGATCTTTACAGCGCCGCAAAATACGTCTTGTCGGAATTGACCGACCGCATCGTCGACGGGGCGGTCATCGTCTTCGATGAAATTGGTGACTGGAAGGGGGCGGGTGTTTATCCCTGCTGGGCCGATGGCGAATGGAAGGCCTTGTCGGAATGGCTGGCCGATACCGGCTTCACGTTCCGGCTCCTGTCCAGATCCGATCGTTTCGAAGCTGCCATCCAGGTCTTTCGGCGAAAGCCGAAATTGCGAAGTTCCGCGGATGACCTGAGATACGCGACTTTCCTTTGGAAATATGGGGCTACGGATGCGGCCGTCGCGTTGCTTGCTGAGGCCGTTCGCGACAAACCCAACTGGCTGGGCGGGGCCCACAGATTGGCTGTCTGGCAGGGCCGGCTGCGCCGGGACGAAGAGGCGTGGCGCACGATCGAGCAGATATGGGAAACGGCACAGAGGATGCCGGACAATGATCAAGCCTTGGATTTGATGCGCCTGAAGGCCGATCTGCTTCTGCGCAAAGGCCAACTCCAGGATGCATACGAAGAAATCCGCTTGTTTCGGAGGAAACGCCCCAACCATCTTGGCGGCGTTACTCTCTACGCCGTGATCGCAAATCGGCTGCGAAAGCATGAGGACTCCCACAAGGCCTGGAGGGACGCATCGCACATTTCCGGGAAGGTCGAGCATCGGGAGAAAGCAGCGGAGCAACTCACGCTGTCGGAAATTCGCCCCGAATTCCGAACCATGAAATTCAGCGGCCTCATGATTCAGCATCTGGTCGACGCGCGGGAGTTTTCGACCGTGCTGGATATCGGCAGCGGGGCCGGCGAACAGGCAGATTCGCTACGCCGCCACGGCAAGATCGTCACCGAGCTCGACTACGGGGAAAGCCACTACTTCAAGATGAAGGAAGACGGCAGCGCGGTCGTTCGGGGTGATTTCCTCGCACTTGCGTTCTCCGAACAATTCGACTGCGTCATCGCCTCGCACGTTCTGGAGCACCAGTTGAACGTCAATGCGTTCCTGCGGAAGGTCAACGATGTGGTTCGCGAGGGAGGTTGCGTGGCCATCTCCGTGCCGCCACTAAAGCACCAGATCGTCGGTGGGCACGTTACGCTATGGAACGCCGGCCTCGTTCTCTACAATCTGGTGCTGGCCGGCTTCGATTGCCGCGAGCCATGGATTCGGCAGTATGGCTACAACATATCCGTGGTCGTTCGGAAGCGTCGAATTGAACCCGCCGGCCTGGTTTTTGACAACGGTGATATCGATCGCATCAGTGAGTTCCTTCCTCCAGGTTTTGGGGAAGGCTTCAATGGGGACATCCGGCGGCTTGGTTGAGCGCCGCACTTTGAATTGAATATCGTGGGCCATGAAAATATACATCGAGATTCCGAACAATTTCATTGTTGATACTTATCTCGATCACGTCGAAATAAGGGGCGTATACCAAAAGATAATCGCTGCCGCGGTCGATAGCCGGCTCGATGTAATTTTGCAAAGGCCGCATTCTTATCGTATCAATGAACATGATTCATTTTTCAATGACGGATTATATTATACATATCACAATGCAAATCTTGGTCCAAACGCCTATTGCGTCAAGGCGGGCGCATTGCCTGGACGCTGGTACTTTGACCGGTGCGGTTACAGCGGTTGGTCGAGCATGGCGATTGATACCGAGTTGCAGGAGCAAAGCGCCGAATTCGACCTCGGTGAGGCCGATCAGGTCATCTCGCTCTTCAAGGCGAAGTTCGAGGAGGACAATCTTTCGCGGTTGCGTCAGCCGTCAGGAGATATAGAGCCGGAAATTTCAGCATACGGCGACTTCATCTTCTATCCGTTGCAGGTCAATTCCGACGAGGTTCTCAAGTTGGGTGAATTCCCCCAGTTCGAGATTGTCGGCAAGCTGGCTGAACTGGCACTCAGACATGAGCGTCACGTCGTCCTCAAGCGGCACCCGCTTTGCGAGTCGGAGGTCATAGACGGCGTGCTGGCCAACCTGGCGGACCATCCCTTCATTCACGTCAGCCGTGCATCGATCCATCCATTGATCGCTTCGTGCCGGGCTGTGCTCGTATCGAACTCCGGTGTGGGCGTGGAGGCGTTGGTCCATGGCAAGCAGGTCTTCAGCCTGGCTCGCAGCGAATACGCCCATATGACCTGCCGGCTGTCGGCGCTGGATGACCTTCAGTCGGTTCTCCTTTATCAGCCTGCCGAGCAGACCGAGAAGGTGCGGCGCCAACTTGGCTACCTTATCAATGAGTTTTGGGTCGACGTAACCCGGGAGGACCAGATTGCACACCGTATGCAAGAGCATATGGCGTCGTTCCAGGCCGCCGTTCCGCAGCCAGACGAAGCGGTCCCTGCCTCGACCAGGCAAATAAGCGCTCTTGCCCGGGCCCAAAAAGAACTGGCGGACGTTGCCGATCTGTTGCTTGCCAGTTACCCGATGCTGAACGATGGCCAGAAAGAGAAGGTGGCGCCGATCCTTGCCCGTGTTGCAAATGACGGGTTGAAATTCGAAGCTATTCTTCGAAACACCGACGCCAGGGTCTGGCGAAGGTCCATGCACCATTTCCGCAAACGCGGCGATTTGGAAACCGCCGAGCGTCTCGCGCGGAAAGTGATCGGACAACGATCGGATGACAGCGAAGCCAACCTTTTTTTGAGCAGGGTGTATGTAGCGAAGGGCCGTCTCGAAGAGGCCTTCGCAGCCGCCACAGCCGCGGTCGAATGTGACGAACCCACCGCCGATGCGCTTGCATATTTCGCCCGGCGGATACTTGTGATGTCCAAGACCAACAGCCAGAGGGCGCTTTCATACGCGGAACGGGCATTGGCCATGAATCCCAAAATCTCCCTCGCCCATTTCGTCAAAGCCAAAGCTTTGCTTGTGGAGGGCGACCTCGTCGGTGCGTTCGAATCTTCGGCCTCTGCGGTCGATCTCGCACCCGACCACATCCCTTATGTCAACCTGAAGGACAGCATCGCCCGCAAGATGGAGCGGATAGCGCAATCCGAGGCGACCCAGCCGCCGATCGCATAGGCGCCTGCTTTGCCGGATTCAGCCTGAGCGCACGCAACATCGCGTCACGCCGCTGTTTGACTTTTACGTAAACGCCGTGCGATGCTTCCGCTTCGGAAACCTCCGGCAGGACAGTGCATGCGCGAATATTATTCGATCACCGAACTCACCAAGGAGTTCGACATATCGACGCGCACCCTGCGCTTCTATGAGGATGAGGGGTTGATCCAGCCGGTCCGGCGCGGCCGCACCCGGCTGTTCCGGCCTTCAGACCGGCATCTCGTCCGCCAGATCCTCCGCGGCAAGAGGCTGGGTTTCTCGATTAACGAGATCCGCGAAATCATCCAGATCTACCGGGAGCCGCCGGGCGAGGTCGGGCAGTTGAAGCTCCTGATCAAGCGGATCAACGAGAAGAAAGAAGACCTTCGCCAGAAGCGCCGCGACCTGGAGGAGGCGCTAGCGGAACTCGATCAGGCGGAGGAGTCCTGCGTCGAACGTCTGGTCGAACTCGGTGTCAACACCTGAAGGCGGCCCGGATCGCGCGTGCCGCGGCCCAGGGCTCCTGACATAAAGCTGTCGGGAAGTGGTGATTCAAGAGGTAACAAAAGCCGTCCCGAGAGCGTATTGAAGAGCGATCTGTCGAGGCGCTCTGTTTGCGAGGCATACGATGAGCGAGACCAGTTCCCTTTTTGGATTGTTGCGCAATTCCGTCGAACCCGGCGTGGCGGAAGCCATCGAAGGGCTTGTGAAAGACGGCTCCGACCGCGATCTCTGCCGGTTAAATGCACTTGCCTTCGCGGCGAAGCGCGGCCTCGGCGAGGAGAGCACCATCGCGGGCTTCCTGCATGCGGCCTCGATTGGGCTGTTCGACATTTCATGGAACGTGCTTTGCCCCGGCTGCGGCGGTGTGCTCGATTCCAACGCAACGCTGAAGACCGTCGCCGGGAGCGAATATGTTTGCTCGCTCTGCGCCGAGGGCTATTCGCCGACCCTGGACGAAATGGTCGAGGTGACATTCACGGTAAGCCCGCGGGTCCGCCGGATCGCGGCGCACACGCCGGACGACCTGCCGCTGATCGAATATCTGCGCCAGCTCTACTGGGGTTCTGGCGTCGACCTGCCTGAAGAGGGCTACGAAGCGCTCATTGAAAGCATGGTGGTCGAGGATGTCGAGGTGGCGCCCGGCGAGAAGGTGGTGCTGTCGCTGCAATTGCCGGCGGAGTTCATCATCGTTTTCGAGGTGGTGACGCATGCTGTGCAGTTCATCGACGTCAAGGGTGAACCGACGAAGGAGCGGCAAAACCTGTCGCTGGTCTACGACCGCGGGCATGTGGACAACCAGACGCTGGAGATGCGGCCGGGCCCGGTCCGGATCTCGATCGAGAACCGGACCGAGGGACGCGTCCTGCCGGCGGTTCTCATCGCCGGTGATGCGTTGCACGATCTGCTGGCCAAGCGCCGTCCTTTCCTGACTGCCAACCGACTCCTGTCGAACCAGACGTTTCGCGACCTCTACCGTACGGATACGGTTGCGGTCGACCAGCGGTTGAAAATCACCAGCCTGACCTTCCTGTTCACCGATCTGCGCGGCTCGACCGAACTCTATGAGCGGGTGGGCGACCTGACCGCATTCGACATGGTCCGCAGCCATTTCCAGGTGCTGCAGGACATCGTCGCTTCGGAGGCCGGTGCGGTGGTGAAAACGATCGGCGACGCGGTGATGGCGACGTTCCCGAGTCCCGACAGAGCGGTCGCCGCAGCACTCAGGATGCGCGAGGCGATGCAGGCGCTGAACGAGAAGAGCGGCCGCCAGGATTTTCTCTTGAAGATCGGCGTGCATGAGGGACCGTGCATCGCCGTGATGATGAACGACCGGCAAGATTATTTCGGGCAGACCGTCAACATCGCCTCGCGCGTGCAGGGGCTTGCCACCGCGCAATCGATCTTCGTCACCAGCTCGGTGATGGACAACAAGAACTCCGCGGGCATCCTTGAGGCCAGGAGCTTGAAGCCGGTCTCGCAGGACAGGAACCTGCGGGGCATCGAGCGTGAGGTTCGCGTCTACGCCATTCCGTGAAGCGCGAAGTATCCGGAGCGATGCTTACAGCCAGCGGCGGACGCGGGCGGCGTAGTCCCGGTACCTCTTGCCGAAGCGCGCCTCCAGATGCTTTTCCTCAGGCCGGATTGTCAGCTTCTCGACAATGAAGGCGGCGATCAGTCCGGCGAGCAGAAACCAGATGCTTCCGACAATCAGGCCGATGCCAAGCGTGATCATGGTGTTGCCGAGATAGATCGGGTTGCGCGTGAACGAGAATGGCCCCGAGGTTACGAGGTGCTCGGAGACGCGATTGGGCATGATCGTGGTCTTGGCCTTATGCATCACCCGCACCGCCGCGATGCCGATGAACGCGCCGGCGGCCGCCAGCAGCCAGCCCGCGGCGAACAATATGTCGTTGAGCGGGCCCTCGATCCACGGCAGCGGATAGACGATCAAAAGGACGATGCTGACCGCAATCGCCGCCAGATAGACGATGGGCGGCCAGGGCGCGCGGTTCGGGGCGGTGAGGGGCGTGGTCATGGCGCCGGATCCTCCAGGTTGTTCTCCTCGGTCGTCGCGGTGCAGATGCCGGCGAGGTTCGTCACGCGCTCGCGCAGTTCCGCGCTGCCGTCGCCGGAAAGCACCTTCGGCAGGTCTCCATTGGCTTCGAGTTCGTCGAGCATGCATGCACAATAGCGCGCGCAGAAGGCTTCGTCTCGGCTCTGTTGGCAACTCGCCTCGCATGCGTAGCGAAAACCGACCTCCGGTGTCTGCTGTGCGGCCGGGAAGATTTGCGAGAACAGCCAGACGCAGCCGATCAGCACCGGCTGGTGGATCAGGTAGAAGGCGAGGCTGTGACGGCCGAGGAATTGCAGTGGGTTCGACCAGCGCCCCGGATTGAGCGTGGCGAGGCGCGCCGTCAGGCCGGTATCGACGGCGAACCGCGCGGCGGCAATGCCCAGCAGGACGGCCCCGAACCAGGGAAACAGCGGCACATAGTCGTTGGAGCGCGGGTTGGTGGGGGCCAGGCCGACCCACCATAGTGCTGGGTGGCTGAAGAATTCGGCCCGGAAGACTTGCGGCAGCGCAACGACGGCCACGGCAACCAGCAGGGTCAATGCCGCCGGCAGCCGCAGGAAGGCGAGGCCGAGCAGGCTGGCAAGCGCGATCTGGTGAAGGATGCCGAAGAAAATGAAGGCACCTGGCATGGCGACGTAGGTGGCGATCGAAATCGCCAGCGCCGCGCCGGCGACCATCGCGAACCGTCGCCAGAAGTTTGCCCAGCGGATGTCGCGTCCATGCGCCAGCATCAGGCTGACACCGACAAGGAACAGGAAGCTTGAGGCGATGCAGCGGGCAAACAGCTTCCACCCGCCGAAACCCGTCGTGCCGGGCAGCACGTAGCCGAAGAATTCGAGGTCCCAGGTGATGTGGTAGACCGCCATCGCCAGCAGCGCCACGCCGCGCGCCACGTCGAGCCATTCGATGCGCCTGGGGCCGGGTTGTTTCGTAGCGGTCTGGTCCGAGGGCATAAGTGGCCGGCTCCGTCTGTCTCGGGACAAGGGCTATCACGGTCCGTCGCGACGGCGAAAGCATGTAGCTAAGTCGATTACCTTGACCGGCTCTGACATCCGCAATGCTGAGGCATGGATTCCCGACACTCTCCGCTCCCTTCGGTCGCTCACGAGGCCGGGAATGACGACAGTCATAGTCTGCCTTAGCTAACCTTCGACGTTGACGATTAGCTGAAACGCAAGGTGACTGTCGTCATTCCCGGC